>CALDDN010000060.1 GCA_937936615.1 uncultured Bacteroidia bacterium
ACCGCTTTGTGCAGGTTGGGCATCTCCTTGTTCAGCCCTTGGTTGCCATCGCCAATGAGGAGCCGCCGCACCAGCAGGTTCTCGATGATCTGCAGGCATTCGATCAACTCGCTGTCGGTCAGCCCGCCCTGAGCGTGGTATTCGTAGAGGTTGAGCAGATAAGGATAGACGACCGTTATGCCCAGCTGGTTGATGGCCTGCAGGTGCACGCGGCGGAAGCGGTCGGGTTCGGTACTGGGGTCGAGGAAGCGGCGGTAGTAGGTGTGCAGCTGGTGCAGCTCACGCAGGTAGTCCAGTGCCACGGCTTGCGGGTTGTTGGGGGCCTGTGCAGGGGGGCGTACCTGCTCGCGGACGGTGGCGTATATCTCCTTGACCTTGACTACTTTAGCACGCCGCGCCTCGAAGTGCCGGATGAATTCCGTCAGGTTATCGCCTAAGTGCTTTTCCAGCGGATTCCAGTAGGTCTCGAATACCTGCTCGTGCAGCGCGGAGTCGATGCGCATGAGCAGGTAATTCTTGATCAGCTCGGCCTCGGTCAGGGACAGCCCCTTCGAGTTGATGCTCTCGAAGACCTCGTAGGGGTTGTCGTCGGGGTCGAGGACAATCGAAATGAGGGTCATGCGCCCGATGAGCGCATCGCGAAGCTGCTTGATCTGCTCGGGCTTGAGGCTGGCTTTGCGCAGCTCGTTGTTGAACCACCGGAAGGCACGGATAATGCGGTTGGCTGAATCCGATTGGGGCGTTTCGAGCGCGAGTACCTGCTGGTAGCTGGCGCGGTCGTAGGTGCCCGACAGCAGTTTAAAGCGGTCGTTACCACTCAGGCGTTTGTTGATGAGGTATTCTTCGGACAGCTCCTCGGCCAGGTCGGGGTCTTTGGCCTGCACGTGGTAGCGGATCGAATTGAGGAGCACACACAGGGTCGTAACCCGCTGCTGGCCGTCGATGAGCATGAACCGGGCCACGCCCGCCGGGTCGGGGTTGTAAGGCAGGGTGATGAGCGGCCCCAGAAAATGCTCCTTTTTTTCCTCGCCCGCTTCAGTCAGGGCAACAAGGTCTTCCTACAGCTGCCGCCAGTTTTGAGACCCCCAGGTGTAGTTGCGCTGGAACAGCGGAACCGAATACTGCTTTTTACCTTCGAAAAGAGTCTTGAAATTGGTTACGTCCGATCTCATGGCGGCAGTGGGATTGAGTTTGAAATTGATTGAATGAAAGACGCAAGTTAAGGATTGCCGCCTGCAACCGGATTGAAGGGAGAAAAACTGCGTGAAAAAAAAATTAACCTGCGGAACATAGGCCCACGAGCCGCGACCGGCCCGCGGGCCACCGGGCATCGCGCCAACCCTGCCCGCTTTTGCGTAATTTTGAATTTTGGCTTACCTTCAGCCGGATTAGACTGTCCACCCCGATTTTCTGGAACCATGTCCCGAACTGCTGCCCGCTGGCCCCTGTGCCGACTCTTGTTGCTGGTCTTCCTGCTTGCCCTGGCAGGCTCGGCGGCCCACGCCGCCCTCATCAAAGTGCCCACCGAGTACAGCACGATTCAAGCCGCCGTCAACGCCGCCGCGGCAGGCGATACGGTGCTCGTGACTGCCGGCCGCTACAGCGAAAACGTTACAATCGATAAAGCCCTCGAAATCTGGGGAGCCAACGACGCCCTCGGGGCCGACGACCCCCGCCGCGAAGCCGAAAGCATCCTCGCACCGCCCGCCGGTGCCCGCGGCCTGACCATTGCCTGCAACTGCCGCGTCGTCGTTCGGGGCTTCACCTTCGAAGCCAACGGAGCCGCCGCCATCGGCACCCCCCTGAACGTTACGCCCGAACTCGTGCTGCTCAACAACCGCTTCCGGCGGGCAGCCGGTGCCCGGGGCAGCGGCCTGGTGCTGCACAACGCCACCCGCTTCGAAGCCCGCCACAACCGCTTCCGCGACCTGCGCGGCGATACGGCAGCCCTCCACCTCTCGGCCTGCCTCAACCTACGCTTCTTCTTTAACCGCATCGACTCGGTGGCCGGCGTGGGCATGCGCGTCGATGGCCTGCCCGCACCCACTGCCGACAGCATCGCCTACAACACCTTCGCCAACACCGATAGCGCGGGCCTGATCCTGACCACCGCCTCGGGTCAGATCCACAACCTGGTCATCGAAAGCAACGACTTCCGGCTCTGCAACCGCCTACGCCTGCGCGAGGGCGGGGGCATCTACGCCCAGCCCGATGGCGGCTTCGGCTTCAGGGAAATCGCCATCCGCTTCAACCGCTTCACCGACGGCTACAACGGACTGGCCTTTCAGACGGGCCGCCCCGTGGCCGCCGACCAATGGACGGTACGCTACAACAGCTTCGCGCCCCAGGCCGGTTTCGGGGTCTACTTCGCCACGGCGGGCACCTTCGAGGCCACCGGCAACCACTGGAACAGCCCCGCCGGCCCCACCGTCAGCGGCAATGACACCCCCGGCCGCGGCACGGCACTCTATGCCCTCAACCCGCAGGCCGTAGCCTACAGCCCCTGGCTGAGCCTCTTTACCGATGCCAGTGCCGATACCGCGGGCCTGCAGCTGCGCCAGCCCGCGACCTTCTGGGCACGCCGCACCTGGTTCCGCGACAACGCCCTCCAACGAGCCGTCGACATTGCCCGACCCGAGGACCGCATCCGTGTATCCGATGTCGAATTCCAGAATCAAGCCGTTTTAGTCAATAAAAATATTTTAATTTTTACTGAAAATGAAAACGGTACGCCCCAGCTGCGCCGCCTGACCCTCGAAGGGCCAGCCGAGCAGGTGGAACTGCGCCTCGAAGGCCGCTTCCGCTGCGACAGCGTGGTGCTGACGCGCGGCACGGGCGGGCGCATCCAGACGGGCCGGCTGCCCCTCGAGATCGTGAGCCACCTGAGCGAGGATGCCGGCCGCGCCGTCTACGGACGGGCCGAAGTCAACCGCGTGCTGGGCACCACCGGTTCCGATTTTGCGGGCATTGGCCTGAGCCTGTCGCCCGGGCCCGATTTCCTGGGGCGCGTGCGCGTGCTGCGCGAAGCGGGCCAGACGGGCCTGCGCGATATCGAAGGCAGTACAAGTATCGCCCGCACCTGGACGGTCGAGGCCGACGGTGCCCGCCCCGCCCGCAAACGTGAAATCACCCTGAGCTGGTATTCCGACGGCGACAACGGCCTCAACCTCGGTCAGGCCCAGCTCTGGACCCGTCTGGGGGTCGGGATCGGCTGGTCGAGCGTCGGCCCAGTGCGCGACCTGCGTCCGGCCACCGAACCCCGTGTCCTGCGCGATTCGATCAGCGATTTGGGCGAGTTTACCGTGGCGCGGCCCAACGTCTGCCAGAGTCTGCGGGTGGCGTTCTTCCCGCCCCGGGTGGTGCGCTGCCAGGGCGACGACCCCGTTACACTGCTGGCCCGTGCCTCGGGCGGAAACGGCACCCTGAGCTACGAATGGTCGCCGCCCGACGAGCTCAACACCACGACGGGGGCCCTGGTACTGAGCGATGCCACCCAGCTGCGCGACTACACCGTAACCGTGCGCGACGACAGCGGCTGCGTGGCCACGGCCACCGTGCAGGTCATCCCGGCCCTGCGGCCGACGATTCAGACCCTGCCCACCCAGCGCATCTGCCGCGGCGACAGCCTGCGCCTCAGTGCCATCGGCGGCGTGGCCTACACCTGGGTGCCCGACTCGACCCTCTTGGGCACCGACCGGCCCGACCCCCTCGTCCGTCCTAGCCAGACGACGACCTACACCGTGATCGGCCGCACCGACTTTGAATGCACCAACAGCGCGACCACCGAGGTCGTGGTGCTGCCCGTGCCCGAAGTGGAAGCCCTCGCCGTAACGCCGGAGCTGTGTTTCGGGGCCAGCACCCGCCTCGAAGCGCGGGCCGACCTGCCAAACGTAACTTTCCGCTGGTCGCCCAACACGGGCCTGACCAATCCGCTCATCGCCACACCCATTGCCCAGCCCCTCGAAACAACGACCTACACCGTAACCGGTACCCGCGACGGCTGCTCGGCAACGGCTGCAGTGCGTGTGCAGGTGCGGGCTTTGCCGCGAGCTTCGGGCGGTGCCGACCGCATCCTCTGCCGCGGCGAGCGGGTGCAGCTCTTTGCCACGGGCGGGGTGCGCTACCAGTGGCGGCCTTTGGCCAATATCATTAATCCTGACTCCGTCAATCCAATTGTCGATCCCGTGGCCACGACGCGCTACTTTGTAACGGCCATCGACTCGTTCGGCTGTTCGAATACCGCTTCGGTATTCGTTACGGTGGTGAGCAATCCGGTGGCGCGGGCCACGGGCGATACGCTGATCTGCCGCGGCGATTCGGCCCGCCTGCGGGCCACGGGCGGTACGACTTTCCGCTGGACGCCCGATCTGGCCATTTCGAACCTGGGGGCTGCCAATCCGCTGGTTTCGCCCCACCAGACGACGACCTACACCGTGGAGGTGCGCGATGCCAACGGCTGCCGCAGCCGCGATTCGATAAGGGTGCGCGTGCGCCCGCTGCCCGAGCTGCAAATCGAAGGGGCCAACGCCCTATGCGTAGACGATTCGACGGTGCTGCGGGTGGTGTCGCCGTCGGTTCTGGTGGACTACCGTTGGACACCCGACGTGAACATTACCGACACCCGGTCGCCCGAACCGGTGGTCTTCCCGCGGGGTACGATCAACTACTCCGTAACCGTGCGCGACGAGCTGGGCTGCACGGCCCGTGCCGAACACTTGGTCGACGTAAAACGGCGGCCCCTGCTTTCGGTGGGCGAGAGCCGCACCATCTGCCGCGGCAACCGCACGCAGCTCTTTGCCACCGGAGCCGCCTACTACAGCTGGAGCCCGCGCGAAGGTATTTTATCCGATCCCAACATCCCCAACCCCACGGTCAGGCCCGATACCACAACTACCTACACCGTGACGGGCACCGACCTGCAGGGCTGTTCGAGCCGTGCCACGGTTCGGGTCAACCTGCTTTTTCCTGATCCCGTAGTCTTGGAGCCCGGCGATTTCGTTTCGCTCTGCCCGCGGAGCCAGGTTACCTTGCAAGCCCCCATCGAAAACGGTTTCCGTTACCAGTGGTTCAAAAACGATGCGCCCATCCGCAACGCCCTCAGCCCCAGCCTGCTGGTGCGCGAGCTGGGCCTCTACAGCGTCGAGATTATCACGATTCAGGGCTGCACCCTGCGCTCGGCCGTTACGCGGGTGGTCGAGCAGCCGGCCCCTGCCGCCGATGCCGGTCCCACGGTCTTCACTTGCCGCGGCAGCGGGGGCCAGCGGTTGCGCGGCTCAGGCGGAGCGATCTACCGCTGGGAGCCGACCGAGGGCCTGAGTGCCAACGACACGCCCACACCGCTGGCCAACCCCCTGCGAACCACAACCTACACCCTGACGGTAACCGATCTGGCGGGCTGCACGGCCCGCGATACGGTTACGGTCGTGGTCAACGACCCGCCCTCGGTGGTGCTGCAGGCCGATGGCCCCATCACCATCTGCGAGGGCGAAAGCACCGTGCTGCGGGCCACGGCTTCGGCGGGCAGCTTCTTGCAGTGGTTTTTTAACGACATGGAACTGAGCGACCGTACGACTTCGGTGCTCGATGTGGACCGCATGGGCCGCTACACGGTGCGGGCCACGCGTCCGGGCTGTCCGCCGGTGGAGTCGGCTCCCATCTTCATCAGCGTGCTGCCTACGCCGCAGGTCGAAGCTTTGCCGCTGGCCTTTTTGTGCCTCTCAAGCCCGGGCGTTCCGCTGACGGCCCGCGTCAGCGGTGGGGCCGAAGGCGGCTACCAGTTCCGCTGGCAGCCCGAGCGGGGCCTCTCGTCGGCAACGGTGCTCGAACCGGTGGCACGCCCCGACTTTACGACGACCTATACCCTGACGGCGACCGACCGCCGGGGCTGCCGCGGACGCGCAGTGGTGCGCGTCGAGGTGCGTACGACCCTGCCGCCACCGCCCATCCGCCCGGCGGGGCCGCTGGCTTTCTGCGCGGGTGAATCGCGGGAGCTGAGTACCGACTCGGTACCCGGCTACACTTACGAATGGCGGCGCGAGGGGCAGCTCATTGCCCGCAGCCGCAGCCGCATCACCATCGAGCGCGGGGGGCTGTATTACGTAATGGTGAGCAGCCCGGGCTGCGAACCGGCACGGTCGATTGGCAAGGTGGTGCAGGTCAACCCGCTGCCGCGCCTGCGGGTCGAGGTGCAACCGGCCAGCTGCGCCACCTGCGACGACGGCCAGTTCACGGCTCAGGCCTCGCCCGATGGCACCGACCGCCGCTACGTCTACTCGATTGACAACAAAATCTTTGTCGCGGCCAATACCTTTATTCGCCTGCTGCCGGGCACCTACCGCCTGCGTACCCGCGATGTGCTGGGCTGCGCCGACTCGCTCGATGTGGTGGTGGGCGTGGCGACCGGCCGCCGCTCCGCGCAGTCCAGGGCCCAACTGAGCCTCTATCCCAACCCGACGACCGGCCCGCTGGAACTGCGTTTCGAGCTGCCGTCCGGCATCCGCGAGCTGACCTTGAGCCTCTACGACGGCCAGGGCCGTCTAGTCTGGAGCGAGCCACGTAAAGGGCTGGCAGCAGGGCCGCAGCACTGGACCCTCGAACTGCCCGCGGGGCTAGCCGCAGGTCTCTACCAGCTGCGGCTTGCAGGCACGGACTTCGAGGCGGGGCACAAGCTGCTGCTGGGCCGCTGAGCGGGCATTGGTTTTTTCATTTGGCAACGTTCTGTAGGACAGCCGCCCTTCTGAGGAGCGGCTGTCCTGGTTTTATAGCCGGAGCCGGTGTTGCAAGGCAGGCCCGACCTCTGATCTTGCGGGGCGAGCCTTTTCGGCAGGCAGCGGATAGCTGCACTGCCGCCGAGGATGATGCCCCACCCTTTTTTGTATCTTCGTTCCTTGGCTCTCCTGTGGAGGCCGGTATTTGGCATGCAGATTCCCTTCACGACCCATACCCTCGACAACGGCCTGCGTGTGCTGGTGCACGAGGACCCCACCGTGGGCAAGGCAGCTTTCGACCTCTGCTACCGCGTGGGTGCACGCGACGAGCAGCCCCACCGTACGGGCATGGCCCACCTCTTCGAACACCTGATGTTTGGTGGTTCGAAACACATTCCGGACTACGACACACACGTGCAGCGCATCGGCGGTGAAAACAACGCGTTCACTTCCAACGACCTGACCAATTATTATGTTACGTGTCCGGCGGCCCAGCTCGAAACGGTTTTCTGGCTCGAAAGCGACCGCATGCTCGAGCTGGACTTCTCGCAGAAAAGCCTCGCGGTGCAGATCAGCGTGGTGTGCGAGGAGTTCAAGCAACGTTACCTCAACCAGCCCTATGGCGATGCGTGGCTGCACCTGCGACCGCTGCACTACCAGAAGCACCCTTACCGCTGGATGACCATTGGCCAGAGTCTGGAACAGATCGAAGCGGTTACGCTGACGGAGGTGCGCGAGTTTTTCTTCAATTTCTATGCGCCCAACAACGCGACGCTGGCCGTGTGCGGAGGTGTGCGTACGGATGAGGTGCTGCGGCTGGCCGAGAAGTGGTTTGGCCCTATTCCGCGCCGCCACACCCAGCGGCCCGATCGCCCCGCCGAACCGCCGCAGACGGAAGCCCGCCGCAAAATCGTTACGGGCCACGTGCCGCACGCGGCGGTCTTCCGGGCTTACCACATCCCTGCACGCGGCGACGCGGGCTACTACGCCGCCGATCTGCTGACCGACCTGCTGGCCAACGGCAAAGCCAGCCGCCTCTACCGCCACCTGGTGCAGGATACGCAGGTGGCGACCCGTATTTCGGCCTATTCGTGGGGGCTTTACGACCCAGGGATGATCTCGATCGATGCGCGGCTGACCCCCGGGGTCGCGGTCGAACGCTACGAAGCCGAGCTGGATGCGGCCCTGGCGGCTTTCCGCCACGAGGTCAACGAAGCCGAGCTGGAGCGCACCTTGACCAAGGTCGAAGCAATGGAAATCTTCGACAAGACGACGGTGCTCAACCGCGCGATGCTGCTGGCAACTTACGACTACCTGGGCGATCCCGATCTGGTCAATACCAACCTGGATCACTACCGCCGCCTGACGGTGGCCGACCTGCAGGCCGCCTACGACCGGTACCTGCGCCCCACCAACTGTTCGACCCTCGTTTACCTGCCCGAAACTGCATGACGACGCTCAACAACCTCGACCGTATGGCGGCCCCCGCCGCGGGCCGCCCCACGCTGCCCACCCTGCCACCGGTGGAACATGCCACGGCGGCCGGCGGCCAACCCGTGGTTTTTCTGGCCTATGGCCTGGCCCCCGTGGCCGAAGTACAGCTGGTCTTCGATGTGGGAGCCTGGAACGAGGGCACGCCGGGCGTGGCCCAGTTCACGGGCCGCCTGCTGACCGAGGGAACCGACCGCCTGAGTGGCCCACAGATCGCCGAGCAGTTCGATGCGCTGGGGGCCTTCGTCAACGTGGAGTCGGGAGCCGACTTCCTGACGCTGTCGCTCAGCGTGCTGACGCGCAACCTGCGTCCGGCCCTGGAACTGCTGCTGCATGTGGTGGCCCAGGCCCGCTTCCCTGAGGCGGAGTACGAGCTGCAGCTGCGCCGCAGCTTCGACAGCCTGACGGTCGACGAGCAGAAAACGAGCTGGCAGGCGCGGCGGGCCTGCTTCCGCCGGCTCTTCGGGCCGACGCACCCCTACGGCACGTCGGTCGACCGGGCAGCCCTCGAAGCCCTGAGCCGCGAGGCCCTGCTCGCCTGCCAGCACCAGCACCTGCGCCCCGACCGGCTCTTCGTGCTGGCGGCAGGCCAGTTTACAGCCGCCGATGTACTCGAACCGCTCAACGCCTACGTGGGATCGACCAGCTACCGGGAGCCTGTTTACGGCCGCTTCGAGCAGCCGCCCCAGCCCGAGCTGGGCTTTCATCGCGTCGAGATGCCGCGTCAGCTGCAAGCCTCGGTGCGGGTGGGGCAGCTGGGCTTCGAACGCAGCCACCCCGACCTCGATGCCATGCGCCTGCTCAATACGGTGCTGGGGGGCTACTTTGGCTCGCGGCTCATGAGCAACATCCGCGAGGACAAGGGCTACACCTACGGCATCGGCTCGGGCTGGGTAAGCTACCGCTCGGGGGGCTACCTGACCATCGCCACGGACGTGGGCCGCGACTACGTGGCCGATACCTTTGTTCAGATTCGCCACGAGGCCGACCGCCTGCGTCAGGAACCAATCCCCGAAGCCGAACTCGAAACGGCCCGCAACTACCTGCTGGGCCGGCTGGTCTCGGACCTGGAAACGCCCTTCCAGCTGGCCGACCGCCTGAAGTACCAGGGGGTCTACGGTCTGCCCGACGACGAGCTGGCGCGGATGTTCGAGGCCCTGCTCGCGCTCACGCCCGACGACCTGCTGACCGCCGCCCAACGGCATCTGCGCCCCGAAGAATGGGTCGAGGTGGCGGCAGGGCCGGCCTAAGGGGGATTGATTGCTGCAAGTCAAAATATCTTCAGATGTCGTCTTTATTTTCAACTAAATTGAAGGTTTCAACCGAGTTTCAATGGGATGCTTCGGCGGATGTGGTCTTACCCATAGGAGACTGCTTGGAGCTGCTGCGGCCCCTGCCCGACGAAATCTTCGATCTTGTGGTTAGTTCACCACCCTATAATGTTGGCAAAGCTTATGAGCAACGCCAGGCTGTCGACGAGTACTTGGCTCAGATGCAGCCGGTGCTGATGGAATTGCATCGGGTGCTCAAGCCAACAGGCAGCCTCTGCTGGCAAGTGGGTAATTACGTCGATAGAGGGAAAGTGTTTCCCTTGGACTGCTACTACTATCCGCTGTTCAAGAATCTGGGCCTCCAGCTGCGAAACCGGATCATCTGGCGTTTCGGGCATGGTCTTCACGCATCGAAACGCTTTTCAGGCCGCTACGAGACCTTACTCTGGTTTACTAAAAGCCCAAGCTACAAGTTCAACCTCGATGCCGTGCGGGGTACCCGCCAAGTATCCCGGTAAAACCCACTTCAAGCCCGGGGCCAACTATGCTAAACCCTCGGGCAATCCTTTGGGCAAGAATCCGTCGGATCTATGGGAATTCCTGCGGGATGAATGGGATGGTGCATTCTGGGATATTCCCAACTGCAAGGCCAACCACCCCGAGAAGACCGAACACCCTTGTCAGTTTCCCATTGAGTTGGTCGAGCGGTGTGTGCTGGCCTTTACTGATGTGGGCGATTGGGTGCTTGATCCTTTCGGTGGGGTCGGTACGACCGCTGTAGCTGCTGCACTCCACCAGCGGCGGGCCGTTTCCTTCGAACGCGAAATGGCCTACCAGCAGATCGCCTTGGAACGCATGCAAGCATTGCAAGCCGGAACGTTGCGGTATCGGCCCATGGGAAAACCCATCCACGAGCCGACCGGTGGCGAAAAAGTCGCTCAGGTTCCGGCTCAATGGCTCCAGCATCGATGAAGATCGCCGGACTCTGACTCTATTCAGACTTCTCCCCTTTGCCCCTACTCCACCGCAGCCGCAGGCTGTCGCCGGTGCAGGCGGAAGCTCTGTTGCCGCTGGCCGTTTTCGCTGTAGTGTACGAAGTGGTCCTGGTCGTCGAAAAGCTCGAAGAGCAGGCGGTTGTCCACGTACAGGGGGCGGGGCCGGGGGCAGTCGGCCTCGAAATAGAGCCATTCGGCATCGTCGGCGGCCTCGCGGCCCACGTAGACGAGGCGCAGCCGCTGGCCGGCGGCCTCGATCCGCAAGCGGCTTTCGACGTAGGCCGCCAGTTCGGCGGGCTGCACCCCGGCCAGGTCGTCGCCGATGCGGCGGCCGTGGTAACGGCTCAGGGCGGCGGCCAGGTCGTCGCGAAAGAGCCTGACCATGACTTCGAGGCGGCGATCGGCGGGACGCCAGTTCAGTTCCAGCACCCCCAGGTGCAGCGGGTGGGGCGCCAGCAGCAGTGCCAGAGCCAGCAACTCCCTCACGCCGCCTGTTGGCGCGAGGCCGGCTCGGGATACATCACCCGCCACACTGCCCGCAGGCGGTAGACGTACTCGATGAGGGCCGTGCAGGCCAGGGCACCAAACACATGCCAGAGCCAGTGCGTACCGAAAGGAAACCAGCCCCAAGGGTCGGCCGTGCGAAAGAGCACCGCCAGCCCAAAACACGCCAAGGCCCAGACCACCACCCCTCCGAAACGCCACCGCGTCTTGCGCAGCAGCAGAAACAGTGGAATCAACACCATGAGGCCCGTCAGCGCGTAGCCAATGTTGATGATGAAGGGTCGCAGGGCCTCGCTGCCGTACTGCCACATCAGCCAGCGCGAGCCGATCATCACCGCCAGAAAGGCCGGAAAAACCACCCAGAGCTGCCACGAGCGGTAGAGTACCTTGCGCCAGAAATAGAAGCTGGCCGCTATCGTCAGAATGACAATAGGCATGAAATCCATGAAGAGAAAAACCCACGAGAGGCGGAAAGCATGGTAGATGGTGCCCCCCACGCCCCCGATGAAAAGCACCGGCAGGCAGGACGCAATAAAAGGGTGTTTATGGAAGCGGCCCCGCAGCCGCCAGACCCAGTACAGCACAACAAAGACAAACAACAGGGCCGACGCCGCATTGAAAGGTTCGACGACCAGACGGCTCATATCCGTCTCGGTATAGATGGGGCCGCCGTCGGTGGGGGTGGACAGTAACAGATGCAGGGGGTCGGCGCAAGCAAGCAAGCGCATAGGCAGTCCTTGTTAAGAAAGCAATTGGCTCAGTAAGGTAAATAAAAATTCAAACAGCTAATCTAGTTGAAAAGTGGCTGAATTGCCGCAACGACCCCTGCGATCAAAGCGATTTACATTCCGGACAGCGGATGCACAGCAGCTGCCGGCAACCGGGCGGCACGCTGTGTACTTTTTGCCGGCAGACAGGGCTGTAAAACGGCGTAAATTAGACCGTTGAACCCTGTACTGCCATGATCTACATCGAAGACCTGCACGCCCGCGAAATACTGGACTCGCGCGGCAACCCCACCCTCGAAGTCGAAGTCTGGTCCGACGACAACATCATGGGCCGGGCCGCCGTGCCTTCGGGGGCCTCGACGGGCCGCCTCGAAGCCGTCGAGCTGCGCGACCGCGACCCCAAACGCTACGCCGGCAAAGGCGTGCAGCAGGCCGCCGAGTTCGTGCGGGGCGTGATTGCCAGCGAGCTGATCGGGGCCGAAGTCTTCGACCAGGCGGGCATCGACCAGCGCCTCATCGAACTGGACAACACCGAGAATAAGAACCACCTGGGGGCCAACGCCATCCTGGGCGTATCGCTGGCCGTAGCGCACCTGGCAGCCCGCACCTGCGGCCTGCCCCTCTACCGCTACCTCGGCGGGGTGAATGCCCGCACGCTGCCCGTGCCGCTGATGAACGTGCTCAACGGCGGTGTTCATGCCGACAATTCGCTCGATTTTCAGGAATTCATGCTCGTGCCCGTGCGGGCCAAAAACTTTGCCGAGGCCCTGCGCATGGGGGTCGAAACCTACCACAGCCTCAAAGCCCTGCTCCGCGACCTCAACCTGAGCACGGCCGTGGGCGACGAGGGGGGCTTTGCACCCCGCCTTGCCTCGCACGAGCAGGCCCTCGACCTGCTGGTCGAAGCCATCGGGCGGGCAGGCTTCCGCGCCGGCGAAGACCTCTACCTGGCCCTCGATGTGGCCGCCTCCAGCTTCTACCACGAGGAAACGGGCCGCTACCACCTGGTGCGCTCGGGGGCGGGCGAGCTGACGGCCCAGCAGCTCATCGACCACTACGCCACCCTCTGCCAGAACTACCCCATCGTCTCGATCGAGGATGGCCTCCACGAGGACGACTGGCAGGGCTGGCAGCAGCTGAGCCAGCGGCTGGGCAGCCGCTGCCAGATCGTAGGCGACGACCTCTTCGTTACCAACGTACAGCGGCTCGAACAGGGCATCGCCCAAGGAGTAGCCAATGCCATCCTCATCAAGCCCAACCAGATCGGCACCCTGACCGAAACCCTCGAGGCCATCGCCCTGGCCCAGCGCAGCGGCTACCGCTGCATCGTCAGCCACCGCAGCGGCGAAACCGAGGACAGTACCATCGCCGACCTCGCCGTGGCTACAGGCGTAGGCCAGATCAAAACAGGGGCACCCTGCCGCAGCGACCGCACCGCCAAATACAACCAGCTGCTGCGCATCGAAGACGAGCTGGGCGAGACCGCCCGCTATGCAGGCGCGTTTTTCCCTTTCATTGGCTGATACTTCAGTTGAAAGATCAAGAAAATATTTAGTACAGATTTTTCTATCAAAAATAGAAACACATGATCGGACTGCTGCGCCATTCGCTGCCGATGCGCATCCTGCGGCGGCTCAACTGGAAACGGCACCGCTACTGGGTGGTACTGGTGGCGGCTGGACTGTGGCTGGCGTTCTTCGACCGCTACAACCTGCGCTCGCAGTTCAAAATGAGCCAGCTGCTGCTCCAGCTGGAAGCCGACCGCGACCGCCTGCGGGCCGAGATCGAGCAGGTCCGCCGCGAAACAACGGAACTCGAAAACGACCCGCGCACCCTCGAACGCATCGCCCGGGAACGCTACTTAATGAAGCGCAAAGACGAGGATTTGTTTATCGTCATCGATCCGACACAGCCCCGGAGCCAGCGGCCCTGAAGGAGGAGAATCCGATGGCTCCAAATATTATAAACAATTGAAAATCAACTATTTCCAAAATAATACCCTTGTTCCGTGCTCCTTGAGGCGGGGTTCGACCCCATCCCCAATCCTTCGCCTGAGGGTTCCTGGAACCGCCCCTTAAACGAAGACCTAGGGCTGCGTAAGTGAAAACTGAGCATATTTGAGCACCTAACGGCCCCGGCCGTGCTGATGTCCATGAAACGAACCCGTATCGCGGAGCTTTTCCGCCGCAACGAAACCGATATCGAAGTCCTGGTCAAAGGCTGGGTCAAAACGAAACGGCAATCGAAGAAAGTAGCTTTCCTCGCGGTCAACGACGGCTCGACGCTGCACGACTTGCAATGCGTGCTCGATGTTTCGCTCTTCGACGAGGAGCAGCTCAAGCTCATCACGACGGGCGCGAGCGTCGCCATCAGCGGCCTGCTCGTGCCCTCGCAGGGGCAGGGACAGGCCATCGAACTGCAGGTGCGCAAGATCGAGCTCTACGGCCCAGCCCCCGCCGACACCTACCCCCTCCAGAAAAAAGAACACAGCCTCGAGTTCCTGCGCGAAAACGCCCACCTGCGTTTCCGCACCAACACGTTTGGGGCCGTCAACCGCATCCGCGGAGCCGTAGCCTACGCCATTCACCATTTTTTCCGCGAGCGGGGCTTCATCTACCTGCACACCCCCATCATCACCGGCTCGGACTGCGAGGGCGCGGGCCAGATGTTCCAGGTTACAAGCCTGAACCTCGAACGCCTGCCGCGCACCGAAACAGGCCAGGTCGATTACAACCTCGATTTTTTCGAGAAGCCGACCCACCTGACGGTCAGTGGCCAGCTCTCGGCCGAACTGGCAGCCCTGGCCCTGGGCGAAGTCTATACTTTCGGGCCAACTTTCCGGGCTGAAAACTCGAACACCACCCGCCACCTGGCCGAGTTCTGGATGATCGAACCGGAAATGGCCTTCTACGAGCTGGAGGACAACATGGACCTGGCCACCGACCTGCTCAAATACCTGATCGGCTTCACGCTCGAACAGCAGGCCGACGATGTGGCTTTCCTCTGCGAACGCTACGACAACAGCCTCGTCGACCGGCTGCGCCACACGCTGACCTCCGACTTTGTCCGCCTCGACTACAGCGAGGCCGTCGAAATCCTCACCGAGTCGAAACGCAACTTCGAATTTCCCGTAGGCTGGGGCATGGACCTGCAGTCGGAACACGAACGCTACCTGGTCGAAGAGCACTTCGGGCGGCCGGTCATCGTCTACAACTACCCCAAAGACATCAAGGCATTCTACATGCGCCTCAACGACGACGAGAGGACCGTCCGCGCCATGGATATCCTCTTTCCGGGCATCGGCGAAATCGTGGGCGGCTCGCAGCGCGAGGAACGCCTCGACGTGCTCGAAAGGCGCATCCACGAGCTGGGACTGCCCCACGCCAATTACTGGTGGTACCTCGATACGCGCCGCTTCGGTACGGCCCCCCACAGCGGGTTCGGGCTGGGCTTCGAACGGCTGCTGCTTTTCCTCACAGGCATGAGCAACATCCGCGACGTGATCCCCTTCCCCCGCACACCGGGTAATGCCGAATTCTGACGCGCCGTGCTGCTCTTTCACCTCTGCACACCCGAACATTGGGAAGCCCAGCTCGATGCCGGCATCTACGACCACCCCTCGCGCAAAAGCGAGGGTTTTATCCACTGCTCGACCCGCGAACAGCTCGAACGTACCCTCGAGCGGCACTTCGCCGACGCAACCGAAGTCGTGATCCTGCACCTGGTCGACCGCCACGTCAAGCACCTGCTGCGCTGGGAACCCAACGCCGAGGGCGAGCTTTTCCCCCACATCTATGGCGAAATCGAACTCGAATACATCATCGATGTGAGCATTGGCGAACGAAACCCCGACGGCAGCTGGGAACCCGACACCCTGCCCCGCCGCTAGGCGATTTCGTTTCGCAGCAGGCAGCGAGACCCCATCGCCACCCAAGCCGCCCAGTCAGACCGGAACTTGTCAGCAAGCCTTAAGCCCGCGTTCAAGCTTCCAGCTCCCAGAGGCCGAGAGACCCAGCCGGTGTGATAGCCTCTAAATAAAATCATCGCATGAATCCACCGCTCCATACCACCGCCGAGGCCCTGCAGGCCGCCCTCGAGCCGCTGCGGCAAGCAGGCCAGTCGATAGCCTTTGTCCCGACGATGGGTGCGCTGCACGCCGGCCACCTGGCCCTCGTGGAGGCGGCGCAGGCCCGCTGCTCGGTCGTGGTGGTGAGTATTTTTGTCAACCCGACACAGTTTGGCCCCAACGAGGATTTCGGCCGCTACCCCCGCACCCTCGAGGCCGACCTGGCTGCTCTGGCGGGCCGCACGGGGGTGCAGGTCTACGCCCCCGAGGCCGCCGACCTCTACCCCGACGAGTCGGAAGTGCTGTTCCGGCTGCCGCGCCTGGGGTCGATCCTGTGCGGGGCCTTCCGGCCCGGTCATTTCGAGGGTGTGGTTCAGGTGGTGGCCAAGCTCGTGCAGCGTGTCCGGCCCGCGGTGCTGGTCATGGGCCAGAAGGACTACCAGCAGACCGTCGTCATCCGGCGGTTGCTCACCGAGTACTTCTGGCCCGTCGAGCTGGTGGTGGTACCGACGGTGCGCGAGGCCGACGGGCTGGCCTTCAGTTCGCGCAACCGTTACCTCGATGCCAGCGAACGCGCCCTGGCCCCCATGCTCTACGAATGCCTGCAGGAGGTGCGGGCGGGCATTGCCGCCCAACCCGACGTGGCGTACTGGCAGCAACACGTGGCCTTGCGGCTGGCGGTAGCCAAAGACTTCCGGCTCGAATACTTCGAAATCCGCGAAGCCAGCCGCCTGCTGCCCCTCGAACGGGTGGAAGCCGGCACGCCGGCCGTGGCCCTGATTGCGGCATGGCTCTTCCGGACGCGCCTCATCGATAACGTGCTCCTGCAGGCCGAGCCGCATCGGCCCCTCACTTCGCGAAGCTGAAGGTGCGATGGATGTTGAAGCCAAAGCGGATTTGACCCGCAAAAAAATCGCTGGTCGTCTCGCCGACGAAGGCCCGCTCCATCATGCCCGTAGCGTTGGTGAAATGCAGCTGAAAGACATGCCCCCCCGTTTCGATGTCGAAGCCCAGGGCCAGCGCGTTGAAATGGCGGCGCGGGCCGCTGCGGATCAGGTGCTCGTCGGGCACCCAGAAGTACTCGGCCAGCAGGGCGGCCCGCTTGCTGAACTTGAAGCGGCCCCCAAGCCCCAGGCTGAAAATCGTGTTGCGTTCGGCGGCAGTGCGTACCAGGTTGCGGTGCACGACCGTAGGACTGAGCTGCGTCGAGAACCACTCGCTCCACTTGCGGGCGGCCAGCAGCTGCCAACTGTAGTAGAGGCGGGCGCGGTCGGGCAGGGTACGGCCCTCGGGATCGGGCGGGCGGCGCAGCGTCTGCACCGCGCTGGCAGCCACCACGTTCAGCGTCAGGGGCATGGGCCTAGGGCCGCTGGCCTGGCGCAGCAGGCGCAGCTTGGCGTAGCCGTCGTAGCTTTTCTGGTAGGAATTGCGGCCCGCGCCCACGGTCAGCCAGTCGGTCAGGCCGTAGTCGAGACCGATGCGAATCTGCGCCCCGTCGAAACCAAAAAGATCGTACCAGCCCTCCTCGATGGTCGAAAAGCGGTGCTGGATCAGAAAAAGCAGGTGCCTGGCCCGCATCTGCTCGACCGAGTGGCCGTTGATGAGGCGGTTGGCCTTGAAGGTAGCGAAGGCGTGGTCGGGCGCATCGTCGATGCCCGCCCCCAGCAGGCGTTCGGTGATGGCATCGTCCTGGGCGCGGGCGGCGGTCCAGAGGCTGCCCGCCAGCGTGAGCAGCACCAGCAGGCGACGCAGAGCCTCAAGGTTCGGTTGGGGTGTAAGGCGCATAGAGCAGGTCGGCTTTCACGGCGACTTGTTCGGCGATGTTGGCCACCACGAGTTTCGGAATTTTAATCTTGTAATCCTTGAGCAGAACCGGAAATTGAGCCTGCGCGGCGATCTGGCCGTCGGGCCGCACGGCCAGCGTACCCCGCTCCGTAACCGTGCGGGTAACTCCGTGAATGGTCAGTTCACCCGTAACGCTGACCTGGTAAGTGCCCGGTGTTTGGAGGTCGATGCGTTTGAAGTCCATGATGCGCCCTTTGAAATCGCTGGTGGGATACTTGTGCGTTTCGAGGTAGTTCTCGTTGAAATGCTCCTGCATCAGCTTGTTGGGAAACTGAAACTGCCTGACGGGCACGCGAAAGCTCAAAGCACCTGTCTCGACGTTGAGCACCGAGTTGACCTGCGTGTTTTCCGCCTGAATGTCCTCGACGGGCGTACTGGAAAAGAATGAAATCTTGCCGTTCTGCGTGTAATAAAGCGGCTGCGCATCGAGCAGCAGGGGCAGCACCACGAGCAGGGAAGTCAGGATACGGAACATGGGCGGGGCGGTCGATTCGGGTCCTATGCTGTTCAAACGCCAAACGAGGCCGTTGCGTTGCGTAAGCACAAGCTTCAGGCGTGGCGCACGCCGTAGAGCAGGGCACTGGCGCGGTGTATGTCGCTGCGGGCGGCCCGCCAGGTGCCCATGCCCGCCCCCACAGCCCCCAGCCAGTCGACGCGGCCGCGGCGGTAGCGTTCGCTCAGCAGCGATACATAGAACGCATCGAGGGGCATGGCCTGCATCGACTCGATGCGCAGGCCGCAGTCGGCCAGCAGGCGGCCCAGGGTTTGGGCATCGAAATGCCAGAGGTGGCGGGGCACGTCCCACGCAGCCCAGAACTCGGCGTAGCGGTCCTGCTCGTGGGCATCGGCGTTGGGCACGGCGATGAGCAGCAGCCCCCCGGGAGCCAGCACCTCGCCCAAGCGGCGCAGCGTGGCGTGCAGGCGGTGTACGTGCTCGAGCACGTGCCAGAGGGTGATGACCTCGAAGGGGGGCCCCGCGTAATCGAAGAGGGCCTCGGGCGGCTCGACGGCCAGGCCGTGGACGCGGCGGGCGTAGTCGCGGGCCTGCTCCGAAGGTTCGAGGCCCAGCACCTGCCAGCCGTGGGCGGCCAGGTGGGCGGCGAACTCGCCGGTGCCGCAGCCGTAGTCCAGGAGGCGGCCACGGCGGCGGCCCGCCAGCTTTTCGATCAGACGGCGTTTGCGGCCCAGCATCATGCGGCGGGCCAGCTGGTAGAGCTGGCTCAGGAGGCCGCGCCGCGTGTTCGAGTGGGCGATGTAGGCTTCGGCCTGGTAGTAGGGGCCGATGTCGGCTTCGGCGGGCGCGTCCTGGGTGAAGCGGAAGCCGCAGGCCCCGCAGCGCAGGATGGCAAACTGAGCCTGGCTGACGGTGTGGTCGCGGCAGAGCCGCCAAGGGAGCAGGTCGGTGCAGCCGCAGAGGGGACAGCAGTCGTGGTGGACGGGGTTCATGGCGCGGTCGATCGCACCAAAGAAACGAAAAAGGGCGGCAGCGGGTACAGAATCTGCCGATTCCTGCCATTGAGGCCAAGACCCTGCCTGCGGTTTCGGGCTGTTGTAGCTGTCCGGAAGCCTATTTTCTTATTGAATACTTAAAAATGAAATTCTTGAGATAAAATTCAGTCTGCATCTGGCTGGCCTCCAGCTCTAGCCCACATCCCAAGGGGGAGGATAGGTCTAGTAAAATTTTAGTTTGAAAAAAACTAACTTAAATAAATATCTGCCTAATATGAGCTACTTAATCAGTTAAGATTTATTGTAACTGTAACTATTCAGCTAGAGTAAAAATTTAAAACGATACAGTGTATACGAGAATAGCGGGACAGCCCAAAGCAATGGACTTTCGGAGGCAGCCCAGAACGACTGCGCCGAGGACATGAAGCCTCGGCGCAGTTGGGTTTAGTTTAGAATCGACCAGCCAGGGTCAGGAACATCAGTTCAGCACCACGCGGGCCGCGGCCGTGCCGCCCCCGCTGCTCACCCGAAGCACGTACACCCCCCGCGGAAGCTCCCGCAGGTCAAGCACCAGGTCTTCGCTGCCGCCCGACGATTCGCCACCCTCGCGGTACACCAGCCGGCCCGTCAGGTCGTGCAGTTCCACGGCGTAGGCACCGCCCGTTTCGCTGCGGAATGCCACGTTCAGCCGCTCGTCCGACGGGTTGGGCCATACCCGCAGCGACGAACGCAGGCGGTCTGCAGCCGTACTTTGGCGGCCGATCGGCTCCAGAATTTCCGTCAGGGCCACACCCCGCTGTGCTTCCATGTTGCCCACCCGATCCTCGCTCACCACATACAGCTTGAAGGGCCGCCTCTCGTCGGGGTTGAAGGCGATGACCGTGCTGGCACTGTCGCTCACGCCCACGAGCCGCACGGGCAGCGAGTCGATCTCCAGGTAGACGTAGGTCGCGCCCACGCCGCTGCCATCGTCCGTCGCGTTCCAGCGCACGCGCACCCGCTCGCTGTCGCCCGCGATCCGGTGCGCCCCCAGAGGAGTGGTTACCGGCGGCACCTTGTCCAGCGTGTTGACCGTCGTATTCGTCAGAATCGGCGGATTCAGGTCGAAAACAACCGACGCGCGGTTGCGGAACTCGCTCCCCTGAGCCAGACCCGGACGCTGGCGTACCGTGAACTCGACCCAGCCTTCGCCTTCGGGCGGGTTCTGGTTGGGCGGCAGCTCGATGTCGACAAACTCCCAGCGCAGGACGTTGCCCGTGCGCGTGGCCACGCCCATGCTGTGGCTCATGCGGCCAAATTCGACACTCTCGATATCAACTTTGGTCGGATCCAGCGTATCGAGAACAATCACCCGCCAGGCGGGAGCCTGAGCCGTGGCCAGGTTCTCGAAGGCCACGCGGTAGGTCAGCGGCTCGCCTGCGCGGATGTGGTTGCGGGAACCGTCGTGGCCCGCAGGCCCGTACTTCTCGTTGGGGTCCCACGAGGTAACCTTGCGCAGGGGCATCTGCTTGCAGGTCATGGGGGCCGTCTGGTGCTGCGCGAGGAAGTCGGCGATTTCCTTCTCGTGATCGGCGTTTTTGTTGCCGCCGGCCCGCTGCCGCTGCATGCAGTCGTTGAGCAACATTCCCCACATCCTACCCATGCACTTGTACGTTGAAATGGTGAAGTCGGCGGCAGGAATCGAAACCCGGGTCAACCGCTCGAGGGCCGCGACAGCACACGATTCCACGAGGTCGTCCTGCCAACCTTCGACTTTTTTGTTGATGCTTTCGGAAAAGATATCCCAAAATTTACGCTGGACTTCAGGATTCTGCTCATGGTACCATTTGATCCATTCCACGCAGTTTTCCGTTTGGGCAGCCAGTATGTATTCACCCACTTTAAGCGAGGCATAACCGACCATGCTGGCCATCAACCAGTAAGCGGCAATTGGCAGAGCCGTTACCTTGCCCGATCGATCGGCTGTCATCATCAGGTCAAAGTGGCGGATTTCCCCGGGTGCCATCGGCGAGGCCTTGAGCAGGACGTAATCCTCGTCGCCCGGTTCGAAGAGGCGCAGCGAATCGCGGTTCAGCTCGACTTTCTGGCCCGTCAGCTCGTTGGTCGTGAGCACCGACTGCAGGTGGATACCGCCCTGCGTCCGGAACCCAATGATCAGCGGCGGTGTCTCGTAGTCGCTGTTGTTCCAGTAGGTCATCGTATAGCGGTTTTTCGGCCCCACGCGAATATCCGAAGGCCCGCTCAAGGCGATGCCCAGATCGGGCATCTGGCCGATGCGGCCCGTACTCAGCACCAGATCGGTCAGCGGCTCCTCGACCCGGTTCTGGCTGTTGCCCAGAGCAAAGGTGTTGGCTGCCGTGTCGCGCGTGGTGTTAACAGGGTTCGAGACCAGCTTCAGGCCGCCTGCTGCCGTTCCGGCAAAAGCCATGAGGCGGTGTTCCTCCAGCCCGACGGCCGCGCTCTGCGGATAGCTCAGGTTGACGTAGTAGTTCTGGAGGGGCGGGTTCGAGCGGAAGCTCCACCAGCGGCGCAGCGTGCCTTGGCCCGTGCCCGGGTAGGTCTGATTGCCGTACTGGGTAATCTCGAGGCTGTCGGCCCCGCCAACCGAGGCCGGAAAAAGCTGCGCACCAAAAGGGGCCGGCAGGTCGATGCGCCGGTTGTCGGCGAGGGCGACCTTGGTACGCAGGCGGCCGTTGTTGATGACGTTCCCTCCTCCTTGAAACGAACCGCGCAGGTCGAGCAGGCCGCCGGAGGCGATTTCAAGCGTCGCGTTCTGTTCAACGTTGAGGTTAGTGTTGAGGCGCAGGCTGTCCGTGAAAGCCAGACGGCCTTCGCCCTGCACGGTAAAGGAATTGGCCCGAACGCGGCCCCGACCGCTCCAGCGCAGGCTGCGTGTGCCCGTGCTCACGGTCAGGTGGATACCCTCCATTTCTCCGTAGTGGGCGACGTTACCTTGGAGATTGACCGTCAGCATCCAACCTCCCCCGCTGCTTCTCAAAACACCGCGGTTGACCAGCGTACCCGCCACGCGCAGTACCGAGTTAACGCTGTCGCTGTCGATCACCTTGCCCGAGGCGACAGTCAGGTTCTCGCAGGAAACGAGCACCACGAGGCGCAT
>CALDDN010000061.1 GCA_937936615.1 uncultured Bacteroidia bacterium
GCCCTTATGGCTGAACTCTCCCTCAACGATCAGGAACTGGTCCGGCGCAACGAAGTGTACCAGCTTCGGGCTGCCGGCATCGAGCCTTACCCCGCCGCCGAATTCGCAACCACCCACCACGCCGCCGACCTGCATGCCCACTACGAGGCGCAGCCCGATAGGTTCGCTCGGGTACGCCTGGCAGGCCGGCTCATGAGCCAGCGCGACCAAGGCAAGGTCGTCTTTGCCCAGTTGACCGACAGCAGCGGTTCGATTCAGCTCTACGTAGCCCGCGACATCCTCTGCCCTGACGAGGATAAAAGCGACTACCAGCGGTTCCGCAAGCTCCTGTCCCTGGGCGATTTCGTGGGCGTGGAGGGGCGCGTCTTCCGCACGCAGACGGGCGAGCTGACCATCGAAGTGCACCGCTATCAGATTCTGGCCAAAGCCCTGCGCCCGCTGCCTGTGCGCAAGGAAAAGGACGGCGTAGTCTACGATGCCTTCAGCGACACCGAGCAACGCTACCGCATGCGCTACGTCGACCTGGTGGTCAATCCCGAAGTACGGGAGGTGTTCCGCAAGCGCAGCCGCATGTATCAGGCCATCCGCGACTTCCTCAACGCCCGGGGCTACCTCGAAGTCGAAACGCCCATTCTGCAGCCGGTCTACGGGGGTGCGCTGGCCCGCCCCTTCGTCACGCACCACAACACCCTCGACATGACCCTCTACCTGCGCATCGCTAACGAGCTGTACCTCAAGCGGCTGATCGTAGGGGGCTTCGATGCCGTGTACGAGTTCGCCAAGGACTTCCGCAACGAGGGCATGTCGCGCTTCCACAACCCCGAGTTTACGCAGATTGAACTCTACGTAGCCTACAAAGACTACCGCTGGATGATGGACCTGGTCGAGGAACTGATCGAGCATACGGCCCTGGCCGTCAACGGTACAACCAAAGTGCAGCACAGCGGCCACGAAATCGACTTTGCCCGCCCCTGGGCGCGGTACACTTTTTTTGGAGCCATCGAACATTTCAGCGGGCATGCTGTGCGCGGGGCCGATCGTGCCCGCCTGCTGGACGTGGCCCGCGCCGTAGGGGCCGATGTCGAGGGCAACGAAGACGAAACCCAGCTTCTGGATGAAATTTTCGGAACGGTGGTCGAGCCACGGCTCATCCAGCCGACGTTCATCATGGACTACCCCCTGGCCATGAGTCCGCTGGCCAAGCGGCACCGCAGCGAGGAGGGGCTGGTCGAACGCTTCGAAGCCGTGTGCAACGGCAAAGAAATCTGCAACGCCTACAGCGAGCTGAACGACCCCGAAGACCAGCGGTCGCGTTTCGAAGAACAGGCCCGCCTGCGCGAGGCCGGCAACGACGAGGCCATGAGCTACGATGCCGACTTCATCCGCGCCCTCGAGTTCGGCATGCCCCCCACGGCCGGTCTGGGCATCGGGCTGGATCGACTGGCCATGCTGCTGACGGGAGCGCAGTCGATCCAGGATGTGCTCTTTTTCCCGCAGCTGCGGCCCGAGCCGGCCGAAGCCCTGCCCCGAACCTGGGAACTGCACGCGCTGGGCATCGAGGCGGTGTGGCATCCGCTGCTGCTGCGGGCAGGCATCGGCGGACGGGCCGAACTGGCAGCAGCCAACCCCCAGACCCTGCAACAGCAGCTCCGCACCTGGATCAAGCAGCTCAACCTGGCCACCCCCGAACTGAGCGTGGCACTGGTTTCCCGCTGGATTGAATCGGCCCAGCAAAGCAAAAAAGTGTAACTTTGTTGTCTGTACTTTTGAAGTAAAGCTGCTCTATGCAGCTAAACGTTGAACATCTGTCGTATTCTGCTGCCGTATGTCCGAACAAAACCAAGTATCCGAGATCGACACCACCCTGCCGACCTCGGATCGGGTCGAAGAAAACGCCGCGCCCCTTGCCGTAGACACGCCCGCTGTGCCGCAAGCCCCGACCCTCGCCGAACCCACCCCTGAGCCGGAAGCCCAAGCCGTGGCCCAAACCGCTGCCGAGCCTGCACCTCCAGCTGCACCCACAGCTGCACCTCCAGCCGAACCCACAGCTGAAGCCACAGCTGAAGCCGCCAACGAAGCTGCTGCCGAAACTCCCGACGAGCTTTCGGCCGAGCAGGCCGCCCTCGAAGCCCAGCTCAAGGATGCCCTCAGAGGCCTGCTCGAGCTGGAACCCGATGACTTTGGGGCCCGCCTCGAAGACAGCAACTTGCTGGAGCTGACCCTGCTCATGGAGGAAATGGCCTCCCAGGAAGTGGATCGCCACCTGGTGCGCAAATTTGCCAAGCTGCGTAAACGCTACGATGCCGTTTACCTGAACGAGCATACGCTGGCCAAAGAAAAGACCGACGAGGAAGAGGCCCGCCAAATCCGCAACGAGGCCAACCGCTGCAACAAACGCTACATCGCTGCCCTGGCCCGCTTCAACAAAGCCAAAGCCGAGTTCGAAGCCCGCGACCAGAAGCAGAAAGAGGAAAACTCGGCCCGCAAACGCGCCCTCATCGAACAGCTCAAAGCCATCGTCAAGGCCGAGGAAGTTACGGCCATCGACCGCGTGCGCAAAATTCAGGAGGAATGGCGCGAGATCGGCCCCGTCCTCCAACAGGACGTAGAGGACGTCTACCAGACCTACCGCACCTACTGCGACCAGTTCTACAAAATGCGCGAGCGTTACCTCGACCTCGTCGAGCAGGATCGCAAAGTCAACCTCGAAGAAAAAGAAAAAATCATTCAGGAAGTACTCAGCCTCATCCCGCCCGAAGGCATCGCCGAGATTCCGCGCAACTACTGGCAGGAAGCCACCGACCGCATCCGCACCCTGCACGACAACTGGAAATCGATCGGCCCCGTGCCCCGCGCCCAGTCCGAGGACATCTGGCAGCGGTTCAAGAACGCAACCGACCTCTTCTACGAAGCCAAGCGCGAGTTCTTCTCCCACCTCGATGCCGAGCGGGCCCAAAGCGGCGCAACCAAAGCCCAAATCCTCGAACGCCTCGAACCCTACGCCGAGGTAACTTACGACAGCATCGAAGAGTGGCGCCAGGCCAGCGACATCGTCAACGCCCTGCGCGATGAATGGCGGGCAGCCGGACCGGCCCCCGCCGACCAGCATGTCGCCCTCAACGAACGCTTCAAACAAATCATGGACAGCTTCTACGAGCGGCGCCAGGCCTATTTCGGCGAGCTCGACAGCCAGAAAGACTCGGTGCTGACCATCAAGCAAAAACTGCTCGACCAGGCCGAGGCCCTCAAAGACAGCAACGATTGGGCCACCACCACCGACCTGCTCATCCAGCTCCAGCGCGAGTGGGCCGAAGCCGGCCCCGACAACTTCAAGGAGTCGCGCAAGCTCGTCAAACGCTTCCGCAAAGCCTGCGATACCTTCTTCCGCCGCAAAAAAGACCACTTCAGCAACCTGCGCGAAGCCGAAGAAGAAAACCTGCGCCAGAAAACAGCCATCTGCGAGCTTATCGAACAGCGCGTGGCCCAAGCCCGCGAGCAAGGTGCCGACCTCCTCGATACCGACGAACTGCTCGTCTTTCGCGAACAGTTTGACGAGATAGGCCGCGTGCCCATCAAGGCCAAAGAAAAAGTTAACGCCCAATTTCAGGCCGCTTTCAATGCCTACCTCGAACTGGCCATCCCCGACAGCCGCCAGCGTGAAAAATTCGTCCTCCGCAACCGCCTGACCGGTGGCAACCGCAGTGCCGGCGGAAGCGCAACACGCGGCCCGCGCGACCGAGGCCAGGAGCGCAGCGAACGTTTCGAGCGCAACGTGCCCCAGGCCGGCCCTCTGAGTGCTGCCGACCTCGAGGAACGCAAGTACCAGAAAAAAATCAAGATGTTGGAAGAAGAAATTGCGCAATACGAAAACAACTTCTTCTTCATCTCGCAAAGCAAGTCGAGCGACAGCTTCCGTAAAGACATCGAATCCAAAATCGCCCAGGCCAAGACCCTCAAAGAGCAGCTCGAAGGCCGCCTCAAGGCCCTGCGCGACCTCAAAAAGCAGTCCAAGGCCCCAGCCGAAGTGGCCGTGGCCGAAGCACAAGCCCCCGAAGGGCAAGCGCAGGCACCGGATTCATCAGAAGCTTGATCGCGACACGCTTCGTGTCTTGAACCCATCCTCTGATCCAGGCCCTGCGGGCCTGGATTTTTTTTAAGCTGCACGACTCCGGCTTGTATCCGCCGCGATGCAACACGGCCATTGGGGTACAGACTTTTTGGGAGCATGCCCAATCGGGCAAATCAGCTGCTCCTTTCGGGGCATCCTGCGCAGCCGATGCCGCCCCATGAGCGAGAAGCCAGAAATTGCCGTCCCGCCGCCTCCGGCTACCAGCCGTGGCGCAGTTCCCAGGCTGTGATGTTGCGCCGTTCGGCGATGCGCTGCGGATCGCCGGCGTGTTCGACGGCGTCCTGCCAGATGGCCGCCCCCAGCAGAGCGGCAGCCGCTGCCTCGGCTTCGGTCGGCTCGCGGTCGAGGGCTTCGGGGCGGAAGTGTTCCTTGACAAAGCCCGTATCGAATTGGCCCGACACAAAAGCCGGATGCTCGAGCACATAGCGGCAGAAAGGCAGCGTGGTCTCAAGCCCTACAATCACGAAGTCATCGATCGCTTCGATCATCCGGCGAATGGCTGCCGCACGCGTGGGAGCATGTACGATGAGTTTGGCCAGCATCGGGTCGTAATAGACCGAAACCTCCATACCTTCGGTATAGCCGCTGTCGAGGCGGATGCCCTCGCCCTGCGGCGGGCGGTAGACGTGAAGCGTGCCCGTATCGGGCAGAAAATTGTTGCGCGGGTCTTCGGCACTGACGCGGATTTCGATGGCATGGCCCCGAATCTGCAGGTCCTGCTGGCCGAAGGCCAGAGCCTCGCCCTGCGCCACGCGCAGCTGCTGCTCCACCAGATCGAGGCCTGTAATCAATTCGGTAACCGGATGCTCGACCTGCAGGCGCGTATTCATCTCCAGAAAATAAAATTGCCCCTGGGCATCGACAAGAAATTCGACAGTGCCGGCGTTGACATAGCCACACGCCCGACAGACGTTGACTGCGGCAGCCCCCATGCGCTCCCGCAGTTCAGGCGTCAGCAGGGCCGAGGGAGCCTCTTCGATGACCTTCTGATGCCGCCGCTGAATCGAGCACTCGCGCTCGAAGAGGTGTACGACATTGCCATGCCCGTCGGCCAGCACCTGAATTTCAATGTGGCGGGGCTGGCTCACGTAGCGTTCGATGAAAACGCTGCCATCGCCAAAGGCGTTGAGGGCTTCACTGACAGCCAGCTGCATCTGCTCGGGCAGATCGGCCTCGCGCTCGACGACGCGCATGCCCTTACCCCCGCCACCGGCCGATGCCTTGATGAGCACGGGCAGGCCCACCTCGCGGGCCACCCGAAGGGCCTCGTCGGGATCGGCGATGGCGTGATCGACCCCCGGCACCAAAGGAACCCCGTAGCCTTTGACGGCCTGCTTCGAGGCGATCTTGCTGCCCATGAGTTCCATCGCCTCGGGGGGCGGGCCGACGAACGTAATACCTGCAGCCGTTACGGCGCGGCAGAAAGCAGCATTCTCGGAAAGAAAGCCATAGCCCGGGTGCAGGGCGTCGGCCCCCACGCGCTGGCAGAGTTCGATCAGGGCCTCGCCCCGCAAGTAGGAATCGCGGGCGGGCGGCGGACCGATGCAGTAGGCTTCGTCGGCATAGCGGACGTGGGGGGCCTGCGCATCGGCCTCGGAGTAGACGGCGACAGTGGCCAGCCCCATGCGGCGGGCGGTGCGCAGGATGCGCAGGGCGATTTCACCGCGGTTGGCTACGAGCAGCTTTTTCATCGCCTGCAAGTTAGGAGCTGGGGGCGTTCGTCGGGCAGGCGGGGGAACGGTTTTGAATAATTGGCGAGGCGAAGCAACAGACACGTGCCCGATGCCACGAGGTCGGGCGGTATGAATCGGACATTGAGCAGCCATCGGCCCCGATTCTGCCTCAACAGCACAATCGGGCACAATTCAAAAAAATCATTTACAAGCCATTCCCTTGGCCGATTAATAGACCTCTTTTTTTAATATGTTGAACTATTACAAGGATATCAATAGCTTATAAAAAATATTTTCTTCAGAGAGGAACAAAGAAGACCCTCGAGCGGGACAAGCCATAGACCATCTTTAATTAAGAATAAAAATTTTTTTATAATTTATAATTTTTAAATTCAACAAAATAAAATCATTATAATTTAAGAAAGAGAAAATACCTCGCGGGTCGGTTGACGCGGCGTGCATTTTTGGCGAAATTGCCTTCGATGAATTACGCCACTACACAAGAACCCCTGCGCCTGCGCGAATACGGCCGCAACGTCCAGAAAATGGCCGAGCTGGTGCGGGCCGAACCCGACCCCGACCAACGCTACCGCATGGCTCAGGAACTGGTGCGCATCATGGGTCTGCTTACCGTCAAGACCAAAGACCCCAGGGAACTGGCCGAACAGCGCAAAAAACTCTGGGAACACCTCTACCGCATCTGCGATTTCGAGCTGGAACTGCCCCAGATCGAAAACCCGCCCCAGAACCCGGCTGTCCTGCCTCCGCCCCGCGTGGGATATTACCCCTACCGCTCGCGCTACCGCCAGTACGGCAAGAATGTCGAGCTGATGATCGACAAGGCCCTGGAAATGCCCCAAGGGCCGGCCCGCGATCGCTACATCCTGCAGATCGCCAACATCATGAAGCTCTTTCTGACCAACTACAGCGGTGCGACCAACGACCAGATCGTCTTCGAGCACCTGGCAGCCCTTTCAGGTGGGCGGATCCGCCTCAGCCCCGAGGCCGTAACGCTGCGCAATACCCCTCCGCCGCCCACGGGCAAGCAGCCGGGCAACCAGCCCAAGCCCGCGCACGGTGGCGGCAAGAAGCGCAAGAAAAAGCATAAAAAACCGGCCCCCAACGCCTGATCGCGGCCATGTCTGCCCACTTTGAAGTCGAAGGCGGCCACCCCCTGCGGGGTCGCATCCGCCCGCAGGGGGCCAAGAACGAGGCCCTGCAGATTCTGGCGGCCTGCCTGCTCACCGACCAGCCCCTGCACGTGTCGAACATACCCGACATCGTGGATGTGCGACGGCTGCTGGCCCTGCTTCAGTGCCTGGGGGTCGGGGTCGAGCGGCTGGCCCCCGACAGCTACCGCCTGCAGGCTGGCGAGGTCAACCCCGAAGCCCTGCTCACCCCCGAAGGCTCGGCCCTGGTACGGGGCATCCGCGGCTCGCTGCTGGTGCTGGGGCCGCTGCTGGCCCGCTGCGGGCGGGCGTTTCTGGCCAAGCCCGGGGGCGACCAGATCGGCCGGCGCCGGCTCGATACGCACTTCCTCGGCTTCCAGCAGCTGGGTGCCCGCTTCAAGTATCACGCCGATGCCGACTACTTCAGCCTCGAAGCCCCCGAAGGCCTGGAGGGTACCTACATCCTGCTCGACGAAGCCTCGGTAACCGGCACGGCCAACGTGCTGATGGCCGCCGTACGGGCGCGGGGCCGTACCACGATCTACCACGCCGCGTGCGAGCCTTACATCCAGCAGCTCTGCACCCTGCTCATTGGCATGGGTGCCCGCATCGCGGGGGTGGGCAGCAACCTGCTGACCATCGACGGGGTCGATGGACTGGGCGGCACCGAGCACCGGCTGCTGGCCGACATGATCGAAGTGGGCAGCTTCATCGGCATGGCCGCCATGACGGGCGGCGAGCTGACCATCGAGGGTGCCGATGTCCACCAACTGGGCCTCATTCCGGCGACCTTCCGCCGACTGGGGGTGCAGCTCGAGATCGCAGGCGACGACATCCACGTCGACGGACGTCCCCTCTGCCGCGTCGAAACCTTTATCGACGGCTCGATTCTGACGATTGCCGACCACACCTGGCCGGGGCTGACGCCCGACCTGCTGAGCGTGCTGCTCGTCGTGGCCACACAGTGCGAGGGTACGGTGCTCATCCACCAGAAGATGTTCGAGAGCCGGCTCTTTTTTGTGGATAAACTTATCGACATGGGGGCCAAAATCATCCTCTGCGACCCGCACCGCGCCACGGTGGTGGGGCTGGAACGTCGCACCCAGTTGCGGGGCATCAGCATGAGCAGTCCCGACATCCGGGCGGGCGTGGCCCTGCTCATTGCGGCCCTGTCGGCTCGGGGAACCAGCTACATCTACAACATCGAACAGATCGACCGGGGCTACGAGCGCATCGACGACCGCTTGCAGGCCTTGGGGGCGCGGATCTGGCGGCGAAACTGAACGAATCGATTTCAATCGATCGGGAAGTTGTCGACAACGGCGGCACAGCCACTGCGATCGCGGATGGCGACACGGTAGGTACCGGGCACCAGACCCGTGAAACGACTGGAAGCCTGAAAGGGGCCGCCGTTGAGGCTGTATTCATAGGGCCGCTGACCGCCACGCCCTACCACGACGATGGCAGCCGGACGGTCGGGCAAAGCGTGCCGGTAAAAGAGGGCGGGACGCCGAAGCCCCCCACCCTCGAAACGCAGGGTACCCGAACTCAAAAGGTTGCCGCAGGCATCGGCTACCTCGCCCACCAGACGCAGGGTGTAGGCACCTCGGGTGCTCAGAGCCTGGGGCCAGCGCAGCCCCACCCGCAGGGTCAGGCCTACGGGCAGTTCCTCACAGTCGGGTAAGAGCAGCTCGGTGGGCCGCAGGCGGTCGCCTTCGGGGGTTTCAAGTTCGAAGTCGGCCAAGGCGATACTCGTGCAGGCGATGTATTCATTGAAGCGCACTTCGGTGGGGTTGTAGGTACAGCCTTGGGGGCTGCTGACCGAGTGCAGCTCGGGCGGGGTCTGGTCGGTAGTCAGGGGTTCACCGGGCTGGAGGTTGAAGCGCAGCACGTAGCCGCCAAACTCGCCGATCTGTTCATCGAAGGAAGAGACGTAGAGCACGTAGGTGCCGCCCGCCACGACGGGGATGCGGTCATTGAAAGGGGTCCCGAAGCCATCCTGACGGGTGAGGGTGGTGCTGCCATCGGCACCGGTGGGGCCGGGCGTGCCGCTGAAGTTGCAGCTCAGCTCGAGTTCAGGGCGTTCGCGGATGTCGGCGCAGGTGGCGTTGGTCAGGTCGTAGACGGCCCAGTCGTAATCGGCCAGGGGCTGGTTGGGGGTGATGAGAAAGCTTACGAAGCCGTCGCGGTCGGCGGTGAAGCGGTACCAGACGCCGAATTTTTCGCCCGTGCGCAGGCACGAGAGGTCGCCGTTGATTTCGGAAGGTTCGTCGTTGGCTCCGCCCGGCCGCCGGTCGAGGCTGTAGCGGCCCTCGCATACAGGGATGGCGTTTTCGCACTGGCCGGCCTGCGAATCGCCGCCTTGGGCGTATACTCCGAGGCCCGACACCACCAGCCCGAGCCACAGGATTGTCCACATCGGTTTGTGCATTGTGTCAACTCTTTAGTTCCTGTACAAAGATAGGATTTAGGCGATGCTGCGCAAGGAACACCAGGTTTTGGGGCTGTGGTGGGCCGATCGGTTGGGAAGCAGTATCGGCGGTTCAGCGCGGCTGGGGGGCCACAGCACTGCGCCGCCGCACGTCCGAGACCTGAAACAGCCCCAACGCTCCGCCGGTCAGGTTGGAGCGCGGATCGGCCGGAATGGGCGAAAACATGCCGCCGTCGTTGCTCAGGACGTTGATCAGGTCGGAATAGAAGACATAAGCCGTGCGGCTGATGCTGAACATTTCGACGAGGGCCGTATCGCCCGGGGCGTAGCGGTCGAGCAGCTGGACACCGTCGATGGCTTCGCCGATGATTTCGTCATCGGAAACCAGCACCTGAGTGCCGTTGCCATCGACGCGCCGGCCGTTGCGGTACTGTTTGATGAGGTAGAAATCGCGGGTGTCCTGCGGTTCGCGGGCGTAGAAGAGCAGGCTCCAGACGCGGGCACGCTGTTCGTCGGTTTCCTCGCTGTTGGGGTTGTCGACGCGGTCGGTGTCCAGCTCAAAGCGGATGGAGTCGATATCGGCCACGCGCAGCAGCTCGTCGCCCCCTTCGATGAGCTGGCCGTTGGTTTCGATGCGCAGGCGGTAGAAGCGGCCCACACGTCCGGCAAAGGGCTGATCGGGCAGGTACCAGCCCGGGCGGTCGGGCTGGTGGCGGTAGTCCCAGGTGGTCTGGCCATCGGTTACCGTTACGCGGGCATCGGTGATGGGCGGCGGCGGGTTGCGGCTGTAGAAATCGGTACTCCGCGTCAGGCGCACGTAGTGGCGGGCGGTGTCGGTGGTCAGCAGGGCATCGACCACGACTTGGGGTTCGGTCTGCTTGAGGTCGAGGACGACCGTTTTTTCGCAGGCCGTACCTGCGAGGGCGGCCAGCAGCAGCAGCACGGCCTGCCGTATGGAAATGATGGGTCTGGATTTCATGGGAAGGGAAGCGATTAAAACCGGATCGTCCAGGCGAAGGAGGGCAGCACCGAAAAGAGCCAGAGCTTGCGTACTTCTTTTTCCTGACCGTCGCCCACGAGGTTGCCTTTGTCGTCCTGTTTGATGCGGGTGTAGTAGGTAAAGACGTTCTGCCGCCCGTAGACGTTGTAAACCGAGAAGATGTATTCCTGTTTCCAGCGGCGGGTGGCGTTTTTCTTGGGGTTGTAGGTGGCGGCCAGATCGAGGCGGTGGAAATCGGGCAGGCGGTAGGCGTTGCGCTCGGTGAAGTAGTCGACGTTGTAGCCGTCGAAGCTGTAGCGGCCCTGGGCCAGGGTGATGGGGCGGCCCGTGGCGTAGGTGAAGGTGGCCCCGAAGTTCCAGACCTTCGAGAGGTCGTAGGTGGCTACGAGGTTGAGGCTGTGGCGGCGGTCGTAGTTGGCGAAGTACTCGCGGCCCAGGTTCACGCCCTCGATCTGGCGGGTGGCCCACGAGAGGGTGTAGCTCACAAAGCCCGTGAGCGCACCCTCGCGGCGCGAGAGCTGGAGCTCGGCCCCGTAACCTGTTCCGGTGCCCTGGCGGTACTGCACGGCCACATCGCGGTTGAGCAGCAGCTGGGCGTTGTCGGCGAAGTCGGTAACGTCGGCGATGGCTTTGTAGTAGACTTCGGTCGAGAATTCCCATTTGTTATCACCGAAGTTGCGGAAGTAGCCCACTGCCACCTGATCGGCGATCTGGGGCCGCAGGTATTCCGAACTGGGCGTCCAGGTGTTGAAGGGGATGGGCACCGTCGAGTTGTTGAGCAGGTGGATGTACTGCACCATGCGGTTGTACGAGGCTTTGAGCGAGCTGTTCTCATCGACGAGGTAGCGGATGCTGGCGCGGGGTTCGATGTTGGCGTAGGTCTTGATGGCTTCCCAGTCGCCGTAGCGACGCACGCGCAGGCGTTCGATGTTCACGTTGTCGGGCACGCCCTCGGGCGTACGGGCGTATTCGACGACTTCGCCCGGCCCCATGTTCTGAAAGACCGTGAAGCGCAGGCCGTACTGCAGGGCGATGCGCCGCCCGATTTTCTGGTCGTTGCCCACGTAGGCCGCGCAGTCCATGGCGTACATGCGTTCAAGTTCAAAGTTGGCGAAGATCGAGCCGCTGCCCGGCCGGATGATGCCCGGGCTGAACTGCCGCCGCGTGGCCTGCAGGCCAAAAGTGAGCGTGTTGCCCGGGTTGAGGTAGTAGCCGAAATCCTGCTTGAGGGTATATTCCTGCATGTCGGCCGTCCATTTGAACGAGGTTGCCCCTTGGCTGGCTTCGAGCAGGTAGTCGAAGTTGGTGAAAAGCAGGGTCGTGTTGCTGAAGAGCCGCGAGTTGAAGACGTGGTTCCAGCGGAAGGTCGTCGTGGCATTGCCCCAGCTGAACTGCGCGTCGCTTCCGAAGCGGAAACGGTCGCGCCCCAGGTAGGCTGCAATGAAAAAGCGGTCTTTGTTCGTGGGCTTGTAGCTGATTTTGAAATTGATGTCGTAAAAATGGATGCGGTTGCTGCGGGCCGGCTCGTCGAGCAGGAAATTGAAGACATCGATGTACGAGCGGCGGGCCGAGAGCATGACCGAGGCTTTTTCCTTGGCAATCGGCCCTTCGACGAAGAGCTTGCTGGCCATCAGGCCGATGGTGCCGCTACCCCCCCAACGCTGGTCGTTGCCGTCCTTGGTGCGCACATCCAGAATCGAGGACAGCCGCCCGCCATACTGGGCGGGTATCCCCCCCTTGTAGAGGTCGGAGCTTTTGAGGGCATCGGAATTGAAGACCGAAAACAGACCGAAGAGGTGCGAGACGTCGTAGACGGGGGCCTCGTCGATGAGGATGAGGTTCTGGTCGGCCCCGCCACCCCGCACAAAGAAGCCCGACGTGCCCTCGCCCGCCTGCAGCACCCCAGGCTGAAACTGCACCGCCCGGATCAGGTCCGTTTCGCCGAAAAGCATGGGCAGCTTGCGCACCTGCTCCACGTCGATACGGCTCAGGCTCATCTGCACGTCCTGCACGTTGCGGTCGGCTTTCTCGCCTTCGATCACCACGGCATCGAGCTGCTTGCCTTCGGGCGAGAGCCGCAGATTGAGCTGTACGTCGCCCTGGGTCAGGTCAACGGACTGACGCAAGGTGGCGTAGCCCAGCGAACGGACGGTAATCTCGTAACGGCCCGCGGGCAGACGCAGCGAATAGAAGCCGTAGTCGTTGGTGTTGACCCCCGAGACGGGGTCGGTATTGGCCATGACTGCCGCGCCGATGAGTTCCTCGCCGGTGTCGGCATCCTTGACGTAACCACTGACGGTGTAGCGCGTGGCCTGCGCCCGCAGCTCGGGAGCAGCCAGAGCCGCCAGCAACAGGCCAAGCAAACCCATTCCCATCAGAAAACGCCACAAGGGCGTGTTGAATGCATGCATGACAAACTATTTGTATTAATTCCGCCAGTAAAGGTTTATTCCAAGTAAACAGCTCGACTGCCGTCCGGATTTTAGAAGCCTTGCCTAATTGAGACCTTTCATCAGCAAATATTTTTCCAGGTACAAATATCTGTCAGGCGGGGCTACGCCGCAACAGCCATTCGATAAGCTTAATGTAAGGGTAAACACCCCGTTACGACAGCCGCGCAACGGGGGTAACCAACGACACGCTCGAAGGCCAGAGGGCGGATAAAGACGAACTATTGGGAAAAAACGAAGCTTTTTTTTATTTGTTAACTACATCTACAAGTTTTAAGCTCAAATTTTACTTATATTTGTATCATGATTAGACTCAATACAACACTAAACGGCCTTGTAAGCGGCTCCGAGGCCGTCAGGCAGCACAAGGCCGACAAATGGGTCTGGCTGCGGGGGGTGAACGAGGACCTCTTCCAGCAGATGTGCCGGACTGTCGGGCAGGTACTCTGGACGACCCAGGTAACCCATCGGGCCGATGCCCCCGCGCTGGTGGTCTCGAACCGCGCCCTGCGGCTGCATACCGACCATCATCGGGCCGATGTCATCGGCTGGTTCTGCCACGCCGATGCCGAAGAAGGCGGCGAAACACTGCTGCTCGACCTCGAAGAACTCTACCAAAGCTTCGACCAGCGGTTGAAAGCCAGCCTCCAGCCGCTCTGCTTCAAGGAGCATAAAGTATTTCCCGAAGACCGCGAATGGCACCCCTTCCATACCGTTGAGCACGAACGCGACCGGTTTTACTACTCGTTCTGGCCGGCCGAGGACACGATGGACGACTGCACGCAGGCCGCCTACCAGGAGCTTCGCCGCCGCATCGAGGCTCAAGAACCGGTAACCCTGCGGCTCGAACCGGGCGATGCCCTCTTCATCGACAACACACGGATTCTGCACGGACGCACCGCCTTCACCGGAAGCTCCCGGCACCTGACACGAAACTGGATTCGGCTGGTAAACTAAAAACAGCTTCTAAATACAATCAACCCGATGGTTACCCAAACGCAAGTCGTCATGCCCATTACGCAGGCACGAATCGACGAACTGATCCAACGGGGCGTACTGCCCGAAATCGCCGCCCTTGATCTGGAAATGATCAAGATGAAAATGACGCACCCCAACGAAGAACTGGGCTGGACGCCCGCCCAAGCCGAAAGTGCCGAACTGGAATACAAACGCTACCTGACACTGTGCGTGCTCTTCCCCCACCCCGCCTTCTCGAACGTACCCAACAAGATCATGGACACGATGTGGCACTACCACATCCTCGACACCCGCGCCTACATCCGCGATTGCAATGCCGTATTCGGCGGCTACTTCCACCACTTCCCCTACTTCGGCCTGCGCGACGAAGCCGACGCCCAGAACCTCAAAAACTCCTTCATCGACACGGCGGCCCGCTACGAAAAAACCTTTGGTGAACCCATTGCCCGCGAGGACCAATCCAGCTGCTGGCACGACTGCAAAAACCGCTGCTGGCATGCCTGCAGCGACGAATAACTGATCCCAATCCCTGCCCAATCCAGTTTCAATCCCCAAGCCCGCCGATGCGGGCTTGGGATTTTTTATATACAAAACATAAAAGTATAGACAAATTTATACTTTTTGTACCAAGGACTACCCCAATCTCCATTGAAAAAAATGCCGTTCGAACGGCCTCAGGAGCAGTTCATCGAACCGGATCCGGAAGTTAGGGCAGCGTACGCGTATTCCAGCCGCTACAAAAGCCCAAGCCCCAACCTCCGATGCGCCGACCGGCCGACCGCGCCCTGAGCGTGCAACCCCGTACGATTTGGCATGATCTTTAGAGCATGTATCGATGCGGAAAGTTCCGATCGGTTCGTCGATGGGGGGTTTAACTCTTCATTGCTTGTCTGGCAACGCGAGACCCGCCGATGCCTAACTTTCAGTTAATTTTGTACGTCCTACTAACACGCTCTACACTTTGTCAGCTTCCATGACTTCCGAGGCCCGCCGTGCCCTGCTCGTTATTCTGGATGGCTGGGGCCTGAGTACCGATCCCGCAGTCAGTGCCATCAGCCAGGCCCGTACGCCTTGCTTCGACCGCCTCTGGCAGGAGTATCCCCATACCAGCCTGCAGGCATCGGGCCGGGCGGTGGGACTGCCCGATGGACAGATGGGCAACTCGGAAGTGGGCCACATCAACCTGGGGGCGGGCCGCATCGTCTACCAGGAACTGGAGCGCATCTCGCTCGAGCTGGCTTCAGGCCGCGTGCGGCAGAACCCCGTGTTTCAGGACCTGGTGGCCCATGCCCGCCGCAGCGGCCAGCCCCTGCACTTGATGGGCCTGCTTTCGGACGGGGGGGTGCACAGCAGCATCGTCCACCTCGAGCTGCTGCTCGAACTGCTCGACGAGGCCGGCGTAGAATCGATACGGCTGCACGTCTTTACCGACGGGCGCGATACCGACCCGCAGTCGGGCCTGGGCTTTGTGCGGCGCATCGAGAACTCGTTGCAGGCACTGCCCGATGCCCGCATCGCCACGCTGATGGGCCGTTACTACGCCATGGACCGCGACAAACGCTGGGAACGCACGCGCCGCGCCTGGGAACTGCTCGTCGAGGGACGCGGGGCACGCTTCGATACCGCCGCTCAGGCTCTCGAAGCCTCCTATGCCGTGGGCATCACCGATGAGTTTGTGGCTCCTTGCATCATCGGCCCCGCCGGTGCGGCTCCTGAGGTGCTGCGACCCGGAGCCGCGGTTCTCAACTACAACTTCCGCACCGACCGCAACCGCCAGATTTCGGCCGTACTCACGCAGTACAACCTGCCCGAACACGGCATGCGGACCCTGCCCCTGCACTACGTAACAATGAACCGCTACGACGCGAGCTTTCAGGGAATCGGGGTGCTCTTCGAGCGCGAAGCGGTACACCTGCCTATAGGCGAGGTGCTGGCCCAGCACGGCAAAACCCAGATTCGTATCGCCGAAACGGAAAAATATCCGCACGTTACGTTTTTCTTCAACGGCGGCCGCGAGGAAGCCTTCGCCGGTGAAGAACGCATCCTCTGCCCCTCGCCACCGGTGGCCACCTACGACCTGGCCCCCGAAATGAGTGCCCGCGACATCACCGAGGCCATCGTACCCAAGCTCCGCGCCCAGGCAGCCGATTTCGTCTGCCTCAACTTTGCCAACGCCGACATGGTGGGCCACACAGGCAAGATGGAAGCTGCCATCCGTGCCTGCGAGGAAGTGGATCGCTGCCTGGCCGAAGTGGTCGAGGCGGCTTTGGAAGGCGGCTACGGCGTGCTCATTCTGGCCGACCACGGCAACGCCGACTGCATGCGCCACCCCGACGGCTCACCCCACACGGCACACACCTTGGCCCCCGTACCCTGCATCTGGGTGGCGGCCGATGCCGACCGCTACCGCCTGCAGAGTGGAGTATTGGGCGATGTCGCGCCTACGCTGCTGGGCTGGCTGGGGCTGCCGATACCCGTCGTAATGACGGGCCAGAACCTGCTCAACGTTATTTGTGAGCTGGTGCCGGTATAAAAATACCGGGAAGACCATATCTCGCAGTTGCCAGCTCAGGCACGGGGCAAGCGGTCGATGGCCGCCCGAAGGCTGTCGTAGACCTCGTCCAAGGTACCGGTACCGTTGATACGTTCGAGGCGGTTCTGCTGGGCGTAGTAGGTAGCCACAGGCAGGGTCTGCTCCTCGTAGGCGGCAAAACGCTGACGGATCGAGGCTTCGTTGTCGTCGGCGCGGCCCTCGATGGCGGCACGGGCCAGCAGGCGGCGCACCAGTTCCTCTTCGTTCACATCGAGACTGAAGACGTGATCGATGCGCAGGCCCTTTCGGCTGAGCATCTGGTCGAGGGCTTCGGCCTGAGCCACCGTGCGTGGAAAGCCGTCGAAGACATAGCCCGCCGCACCTGCCGTTTCGTCGAGTTTATTTTCGATCATGCCCACGACGATATCGTCCGAGACCAGGAAGCCCGAATCCATGATAGCTTTGGCCTGAATGCCAAGGGGCGTCTGGGCGGCGACTTCGGCGCGGAGCAGGTTGCCGGTCGAGAGATGAATCAAGCCGTACGCTTCGCACAGGCGTTGGGCCTGAGTGCCTTTGCCGGCACCAGGCGGCCCGAAGAGGATCAGATTGAGCATAGCTGCATGAGGGGGAAGCGCACGCGGCGCATTCAATGCCTGAAATTAGCAAAGAAATAGCGGACCTGTTGGCCTACTTCGATGCGCAGGTTTTGAAGGGGATAGACGATGCCTGATTTTGTCCGATTCGGTCGCATTAATTGGAATCTGCCCGAAGTTTTTTCAAAAAAAAAAAAAAAAACGCGCCCGCAGTTGGGGCGCGTTCATTGTATGCGGTGAACTTGCGAAAGGGGATCAGTCGGCCAGGTAGCCGTGCGTCGAGAGCATCGACCAGCCTTTCATCCAGTTGTTGCCACCCGGGGCAAAAGCTCCGCGGTAGGTGTGCGGCTGGAACCAGCTGTCCTGCACGGGTACTCCGCCCGATACGTCGCCAGTCGGGATGACCCGCAGGCGGCGGTCATTGGTGTAGCTCACGGTGATGCCCGGATCGCGGATGATGTTGTCGCCCGTGGTAAAGAGTGCTGCATCGCGGCGGGGTTGGCCTGACGAAGCTCCGGCGGTATAGTACAGTGTATAGATCATGTCGTCGGGCTGACCGTTGCCTACGTTGAAGAACTGGTTGTTTTTGAAAGCCAGCTGGCCGGCATCGTAGCGGGCTTTGCTGTCCTCACCCGACTCGTTGTCCTCGATATCGATCCCACGGCCAAATTCAAGGAAGAGGCAGTTGTGGATGTAACCGCCCGCGTTGTCGCGGAAGGTGGCCACGCGGCGGGCGTTGTTGGCAGCACCGGCACCGATGGACGTTACGTTGGCAATGGTGGGGGTGGCATAGGGCTGTCCATCTTCGGGGTCGGTACCGCCGTCGCATTCGAAGCCGCGGTCGCCAGCACCTTGAGCATTGCCCTGCAGGATCAGTACGTTTTGGATTTTGCCACGGAAGCCCATGTCGTAGTCGATGTAGTCGTCTTCGTTGAAGGCCAGGATGAGGTTGCGCACGTTGACCGTACCGCCGAAGAACTCGATGCCGTCGTCGGAGTTGTAAGTGATCTCAACGTTTTCGATGACCGTGCGGCTGCCTACGGCACCGAGGGTCAGGCCGTTGATTTCGTTACCCGGACCGATGAGGGCACCGCCGTGGCGGATGGACACATACTTCAGAACGCCCGAGTCGTCGTTGTCGTCGCTACCGCCAAAGAGGGCACGCGTTTCGGTGGTGGGAATGCCCTCGATAGCCTGCTCGAAGGGAATGGTGTTGGTACGGGCACGGCCCAGGATCAGAACCCCGCCCCAGCGTCCGGTGAGCCTGTCGACCGGCTCGTTCGGGTTGTTGACGTCGTCTTCTTCCGTGGTGAAGATGATGGGCTTGTCTGCTGTGCCTTCGGCCAGGATGCGGCCACCCCGTGCGACGGCCAGTGCCGAAGCGTTTTCACCGGCAGAAACGGCTCCTTTGATGACGGTGCCCGGCTCGATGGTCAGCGTCTGGCCGGCATTCACGAATACAAGGTTTTCCAGAATCCAGGTTTTGTTTGCGGTCAGCGTGCGGGTGCCAATGCCACCGCCGTTGTCCCGAATGCGCACGGTGTTGCCAACCTCGGTAATCGTAGGCGCGTTGCCGCCGCCGGTATTTCCGGGGTCGTTGCTTTTTTTGTCGTCGTCATCCTTGGAGCAGGCAACAAATGCGATGGCCACGCCCAGCAGAAGCGCAAGCTTCAGAACATTCAGCAGAGATTTCATTGGAATTTGATTTATTAAAGAAAACAGGGTTGTGAATGGATCGAAGTCGATTACTATTACTTGTACTATTACTTGATGGTATAGGCCACGCCGAAGACGATACGTACCCCCTGCGTGAACTCACGAAAAACCCGCTCGTCGTTCTTGAAAGTTTGCGTATGCTTGAACTTGGGGTTGAGCATGTTCTGGACTCCAAAGCGGAAAATCCACCTTTCGCCCCAGCCTTGCTGGATGTTGATGCCCAGATCGGGTCGGGGCTGCTCGTAGACGTCGGGCCGGCTTCCGATACCGACCTCAGAGATGCGCTGGCCAAAGATGTTGAAGTTGAGGGTAGCGGATGTGCGGCTCATGGGGTTGACGTAGATCAGGGCCATGTTGAGCACATAGGGCGACTGGCCGTACATCGGGCGCTGGCTCGAGACGCTGGGGTTGAACTCGCGGCGGCTTTCCAGCTCGAGCGGTGAGATATCGACGAGCGAGCGGATGAGCGAATAGTTGACGCTGATCTGGAAGTTTTTAAGCCGCTCCCAGACAAAGTCGAGGTTTTTACGAATTTCGATTTCAGCCCCGTAGGCGGTGGCCGCATCGACGTTGCGGAACTGCAGCTGTACCGAGGTGCTGTTGAAGCGGGTATCGATGGCCCGCTCGATGGGGTTGGTGAAGTTTTTGTAAAAGAGGCTGAAGGAGAGCACCTCGATGTTGGAGGGGAACCACTCGAGGCGCAGGTCGAAGTTGTCGATGAGGGTACGCTTCAAGTCGGGGTTACCGATGACGAAGTACGAGCCGATGAAGTCAAAGTTTTCGTAGGGGGCCATTTCGCGCATGATGGGCCGGGCCACTGTGCGTCCGTAGTTGAGCCTGAGGTTGGTGCGTTCGGTAGGCCGGAAAATCAGGTTGAGGGCGGGCAGCACGTCGTCGGTGTTGATCTTTCCGATGGGCAGGCGCGGGTCCTTGCTGATCACTTCGAGGTCGGTATGCTCGATGCGCACCCCGATGACGGTTCGGAACCACGTCGTTACATCGATATCGCCCATGGCGTAGTAGCCCAGAATACGCTCGGTGCCGTCGTAGCTGTTCTTGAGTTTCGACCAGTCGCGCAGGTAGAGCCGCCACCGGTTGGTTACGGGATCGGCCCCCAGGTTGCTGGGATCGAAGTAGTCGGCCGGATCGCCGTTATAGTCGCGGGCAGCGAGGCCTTTTTCATACTGGAACCATTTTTCGCGGAAAGGCACCCGAAACTTGTTGGTGAACGATACGCCCGACTTGAGCTTGATTTTGGTGCCTACAGGCAAGGTGAGGTGCGCTTTGACATCGCTGCTGTTTTCGTCGAGCGTCCGGTAAAAACGGGTCGGCGGGTCGTATTGGGAAGTGTTGATGGCATAAGAGCGCGTACCGTCGTCGTTTTCGTCGAACTGATTGGTGAAGAAGCGCAGGTCGGGTTCGCTCTGGCGCATGTAGACGAGCGAGGCAATCCAGTCGAGGCGAAGCCCCATCAGCGATTTGAATACGTGATCGCCCCGAAGCTGACCCACGTCGAGCGAACGGTCGAGGTACTGGAGCACGCGGCTCTCGCGGGTCTGGTCGCCGGCATCGACAGGCGCAAAACCGATCAAGTAGCGGCCCACCGCTTCGCCGGCGTGGTTGTGCATGTAGCTGGCCGAGACTTTGTTGGATGTATTGAGCCGGTAGGTGAGCGTGAAGAGCGAGCCAAAAAGCACCGCATCCTCGCCCCGCCGGTCCTGGTAGTCGAAGTCGGCATTCATCAGTTCGGCATTGCGGCCCGAAGCTTTCCAGGCACCCTGCCGGCCGTTGTCGTAGTACTGGTACTGCCGGCGGTAAGTTACCGAAGCGATGTAGCCCAGGGGCCGCCCAAAAAGCTGGGTCTGATCGCCGATCGAGAGGGTATGGTTCTGGTCCAGAAACGCCGGTTGCGTGGTAGGGTACATGTCCGAACCGAATTCGTCGGCGATCCGGTCGTTGATGACGGCGGCGGGGTTTTCGGGATTGAAACTGGCGGGCGCGGGCGGAAGAAAGACTGTTGACCCACGCAAATCTCGGGGTTCACTGCGTCCGCCGTCGTCGAAGCCCAGCCAGTCCCAGCGACCGCGCTTGTAAAGCAGAAAATCCTTGTTGAATGTCGCCTGATTGTTGTAGGCGAAGTTGGCCCCCAGGTAGAGCGTGAATTTTTCGGGGAAGTCTTTGGTCGCGATGTCGATCAGGCCGCCGGTGTAGCTGCCGGGCAAGTCAGGCGAGAACGCCTTGTAGACTATGACGTTGTCGATGAGGTTCGAGGGGAACATGTCCATCTGGACCGAGTTGCGGGTGGGGTCGAGGCCCGGAATCTCGGCACCGTTGACGGTCGTTTTGTTGTAGCGGTCGCCCAATCCCCTTACATAGACGTAGCGGCCGCCTTCGACCGTCAGGCCCGTAACGCGCACCAGAGCCGCGGCCGCGTCGCTGTCGCCATTCCGCGAGACCTGCTGCGAACTGATGCCGTCGAGCGTTACGCCCGAGAGCCGCTGCAGGCTCAGCACCGACGCCTCGGTACTTTTGAGAGCCTTGGCCTCAATGACCACGGCCTCGGTCGATTTCGACTCCTCGGTCAGGTAGGCGTTGATAATCGTAACCTTTCCGCCCTGCACCTCGACTTTTTCGATCGTTACCGTGTTGTAGGATACGTAGGAGACCCGCAGGGTATAGGTACCGTTGGGCACATTGGCAAAAGTGTAGTTTCCGTCCAGGTCGGTAAAAGCCCCGCGGTTAAGCTCGACGAGCGAGACGCTGGCTTCCATCATGGTCTCGCCCAAGCCTTTATCATATACGGTGCCTCGGATGGTGCCGGTCGTAGCCACAGGAGCCTGGGACTCGGTAGTCTCCGGCACATTGCGGCCACGGCGCCGGGTTTCATCGGTTTGAGCGAAAGCAGTAAGGCCTGCGAGGCAAAAAACAGCCACAAGAACGCCCCACCCAACCCTGTAACCTGACGATTCCATCGTATTACGTATTTGATAGACAATACGGAGCAAAGATGCACGAAGAAAGACCTGTCTGTCGTTAACAGAACTTTAAGAATAAGGTAAGTTTTCGACCCGCTTTACCAAGGGGCCATCCGTCCGCGTTACCCCGATAATTTGATAAATTTGCTTTCTTGGAACAGACCTGGTCAGTCGGGTCTGAATCTCTACGGCCCATCACCGCCTCCATGTCCGAAATCCAGGCACCTCACCCTCCCAGTCAGTACACCGCCGCCAACATCCAAGTCCTCGAAGGGCTGGAAGCCGTACGCAAACGGCCCGCCATGTACATTGGCGATATCGGCGTGCGGGGCCTGCACCACCTTATTTACGAGGTCGTCGACAACTCGATCGACGAGGCCATGGCCGGTCACTGCACCGAAATCCACGTGCGCCTGCATACCGACGGCTCGTGCTCCGTTCGCGACAACGGTCGGGGCATTCCCGTCGACCTGCACCCCAAAGAAGGCCGTTCGGCCCTCGAAGTCGTCATGACGGTGCTGCACGCGGGGGGCAAGTTCGACAAGGACACCTACAAGGTCTCGGGCGGCCTCCACGGCGTGGGGGTCTCGTGCGTCAACGCCCTGTCCGATCGCTGCATCGTCGAAGTCTTCCGCGACGGCAAGCACTACCGCCAGGAATACCAGCGCGGCGTTCCCCTGGCCCCCGTCGCCGAAATCGGCTCCACCACCGAGCGCGGCACCTACACCCGCTTCTGGCCCGACGGCAGCATCTTTACTGAAACCGAGTTCCGCGTCGATATCGTGCTCGCCCGCCTGCGCGAGCTGGCCTACCTCAACCGCGGCATCAAAATCGTCCTGACCGACGAGCGCGAGGAACTCGAAGACGAAAGCACCGGCCAACGCCGCATCCTGACCAAAACCCTCTACTCCGAGGGCGGCCTCAGCGAGTTTGTCCAGCACCTGGACCGCAACCGCGAGGCCCTGCACAAGCCGCCCATCTACTTCGAAGGTACCGACGAGGCCGGCCTCTACCCCGTCGAAGTCGCCCTGCAGTACAATACCTCCTACAACGAAAACATCCATTCCTACGTCAACAACATCAACACCCACGAGGGCGGTACCCACGTCATGGGCTTCAAAAAAGCCCTGACCCGCACCATGAAGGCCTACGCCGACCAGAACGGCCTGCTCTCCAAACTCAAGTTCGAGGTTACGGGCGACGACTTCCGCGAGGGCCTCACGTGCATCATCTCGGTCAAGGTACCCGAACCCCAGTTCGAAGGCCAGACCAAAACCAAGCTCGGCAACTCGGAAGTAGCAGGCATCGTCGAATCGATCGTCAACAAACAGCTGGCCATCTATTTGGAAGAAAACCCCAAGGTTGCCAAGACCATCATTTCGAAGGTCATCCTGGCGGCCGAAGCCCGCTTCGCCGCCAAGAAAGCCCGCGAAATGGTGCAGCGCAAGGGCGTAGGCTCCAGCGGCGGTCTGCCGGGCAAACTGGCCGACTGCTCGAGCAACAAGCCCGAGGAATGCGAGCTTTACCTCGTCGAGGGCGACTCGGCCGGTGGTACCGCCAAGCAGGGCCGCGACCGCCGCTACCAGGCCATTCTGCCCCTGCGCGGTAAAATCCTCAACGTCGAAAAAGCCCCCCGCACCAAAATCTACGAGAACGAGGAAATCAAAAACATCATCACCGCCACGGGCGTACAGGGCATCGGCTCCGAGGAGGAAATCAGCCTCGACAAGCTCCGCTACCACAAGATCATCATCATGACCGATGCCGATGTCGACGGCAGCCACATCCGCACCCTGCTGCTCACCTTCTTCTACCGCTACATGCTGCCCCTCATCGAGCGGGGCCACCTCTACATCGCCCTGCCCCCGCTCTACCTGGTCAAAAAAGGCAAAAAAGAACAGGTCTACTGCTGGACCGAGGAGCAACGGCAGGCCGCCGTACTGCAGCTCGGCGGCGGCGACGAAAGCAAAGTCTCCATCCAGCGGTACAAGGGGCTGGGCGAAATGAATGCCGAACAGCTCTGGTACACCACCATGGACCCCGAACACCGCACCCTCCAGCGCGTAACGGTCGAAAACGCCGCCGAAGCCGACGAGCTGTTTTCCATGCTCATGGGCGACGAAGTGGCCCCCCGGCGCGAGTTCATCGAACTGAACGCCAAATACGCCCGCCTCGACATCTGAAATCCCGTACCGAGCTTCTGCAGCTCTCAGCCCTCCCGCGGAGCAGGCGGCGGCTCCTTCGTAACTACCTGGATGTGATCGAGCACATCGGGGTAGAGCAGAGCCTCGATCTGCGAAATGAGCAGATAGAGCACGAAAATGACCGGCGAGGCCGCAAAACCGAAAACGACAGCCAGCGGCACCGAAAGCACCACAAGCAGCACATGAAACCGGATATTGAGCCAGCGCAGGTCCTTGGGCTTAAGCGAAAGCATCGGCAGGGGCGAAACCAGCAGCAGCGACAGCAGCACATTGAGCGTCAGCACCGTGTAAGTATTGAAAACAAGGCTCTCGGCTGCCTCGCCGTAAATCTGGTAATCGAGCACAAAAGGAATCGTGGCAATAAAAAGGCCGTTGGCCGGCGAGGGCAAGCCCTTGAAGTGCCGCCACTTGCGCACATCGATGTTGAAGCGGGCCAGCCGAATCGCTGTAAAAATAGGAATGAGCATCGATGAGCTTAATACCAGATAAAGCTCATACTGAAAATCACCCATCGACCGGAACATGTAGGCTTTGTCGTAGCTCAGAAAAAAAAGCAGTAACCCGGGTGCCACGCCAAAGCTCACCACATCGGCCATCGAATCAAGCTCGCGGCCCAAAGCCGACTCGGCACGCAGAAAGCGGGCTATTCCCCCGTCGATCAAGTCAAAAAACGACGCTATAAAGATGCAATACGACGCCTCGCGGAAATCGTAAAAACCCGAAAACGCCAGCGAAGCCAGCCCAAACGCCAGGTTACAGATCGTCAGAACATTAGGAACGTGCTGCTTAAGCGACATAAAGGCGTCGGGCGTCGATGTAAAGGCGTACTTCCTCGGGCACAAGATAGCGAATAGATCGGCCCCGACGCAAGCGGTCCCGCAGCGCGGTAGCCGAGACCTCGAGCAGCGGGGCCTCGATCCAGCGGGCGGCAGCTGCCAGCTCGGGCGGCACCTCGGCTCCAGCCCGGGGATAGGCAATGAGCGGATACCAGCGACGGATTGCCTCGGCGTTTTTCCAGCGCGGCAGCGTCGCCAGCGTATCGGCCCCCATCGCCACGCTGAAGCGGTAGTGGGGAAACTGGGCAGCCAGCACCGTCAGCGTATCGATCGTGTAGGAGGGGCGCGGCAGGCTGAATTCGACATTCGAGGCAAAAAGCCGGTCATGCGACTGCGTCGCCAGCTCGCACATCAGGTAGCGATCGTATTCGTTGAGCAGACCGGCCTGCTGCTTGAAAGGATTCTGGGGGCTGACCACCAGCCACACCTGATCGAGACCCGCCTCGTCGAGCACCGACTCGGCAACCACCAGATGGCCCACATGTACCGGATTGAACGATCCGAAAAGCAGCCCTACATTCATAAAACCAGAAATCGACTGATAGCGGCATGCACCTGGTCGATGGCCGATTCCAGGTTGCCGTTTACAATCCGCAGATCAAACAAATGAGCATAGGTCAGCTCGTGAACCGCTTTCTGGAGGCGCAGTTCGATCTCCAGCGTATCCTCGGTTCCGCGCTTGCGCAGGCGTTCCGAAAGCTCTTCCAGCGTCGGCGGCTCGAGAAACACAGCCAGTGCGGCGGGGCCAAAGCGTTTTTTAAGGTTCAGCCCCCCATAGACATCCACATCGAAAACCGGCACCTGGCCGGCTGCCACAATGCGGTCGATTTCCGACCAGAGGGTACCATAGAAGCGGCCCGGATAAACCTCCTCCCATTCGACAAACGCCCCCGCCTCGATGCGCTGGCGGAAATCGGCCTCGGGCAGAAAGTGGTAATCGCGTCCGTTGATCTCGTGCGGACGGGGTGCCCGCGTAGTAGCCGAAATCGAGAAGGCCAGCTGTGGCAGCCGCTCCATGAGCGAGCGCACGATGGTCGTCTTGCCTGTGCCACTGGGTGCCGACAGAATGACGATGCGGGTGTGCTCAAGGTTCAAGACGGTTTCTCCTGCGCGATAAAGCTACACAATTTGATCTAGACCACGTTCATAAGCTGTTCCTTGAGCTGTTCGACAATCTCTTTGAGCCGCAGCACCACCTCCTGAATGCGGGGGTCGTAAGCCTTGACTCCCAAGGTATTGACTTCGCGGTGCAGTTCCTGGGCCAGAAAGCCCAGCCGTTTGCCGTGGGCAGTCTCGGGGGCCTGCAGCGTCTCCAGGAAAGCCCGCGCATGCACGCCGATGCGCACCTTCTCCTCGCGGATGTCGTATTTTTCAAGGTAATAGATCAATTCCTGGTGGTAGCGGTCTTCGCTTACGGTGATGCTGTCGGCCAGTTCGGCGGTGGCCTGACGCAGCCGCTGGCGGAACAGCTCGTTGCGGTCGGCCTCCCAGGCATCGATGCGGGCCAGCAGGTCGAGCAGGTGTTGCACCTGCGCGGCCAGTTCCTGAGCCAGCAGCCCGCCCTCGCGGCGGCGGCTCTCGATCACGGCCTCGATCGCCCGATCGACCGCCGCCCGCACCAGCTCCCACTCCGCCTCGTCGACCTCGGTGCTTACCACCGAAGCCAGTTCCGGCAGGGCCAGCACGCCTTCCAGACGCAGCGGTTCGACCAGCCCCAGCTGCTGGCGCAGCGCGTCGAGGCGGCGGTAGAGTTGTTCCAGGCGTGTCAGGTCGAGGCCGGCCGGTGCCGAAAGGCCCTCCGAAACGGCCTCTACCGTCAGCTGAAGCGTGATCTTGCCCCGAACCAGCCGCTGCGTGAGCAGATGCCGCAGCTGCAGCTCCTCCTCGAAGTAGTGCGGCGGCAGGCGGGCGATCACCTCCGTATAGCGCGAGTTCAGGGTCTTGATTTCGACCTCGACCCGCAACATGTCGTTGGCCAGGGCCGCCCGACCGTATCCGGTCATCGATTGGATCATCGCTTCAGGGGTAGCGAAACTGGCCCTCGATCACGTGGCCCTTGTACTGGAAGTAATAGTTGTAGGTACGCCGCTCTTCGATTTCGGTGCGGGGGGTGAGACGAATCTGGTTGACCCCCATTTTCTTGACAAAGTGCGCATGAAAAACCCGCCGTCCGTTCTCGTCGGTCAGCTTGATCTCGACAACGCCATCGTAGGGCAGGTCGAAACCCAGGTAGAGCGTGCCCCCCAGTACCTGCACCTCGTTGAGGTAAGGCTCGGTATCGACCTCGCCGCCCGCCACGGGTACGGACCGTCGGCCCTCTTCGGTCTCGTCGAGGTCGTCGAGATCGAGGTCGTCATCGGTTTGGGCCACCGCCCAGGCGGGCAGCAGCAGCAGCCATACGAAGAGGAACTTCCAGCCCGAGGGGCAGCTCATTTTTGCAGCGCGTCGAGCTTGGCCTTGTACTGATTCATCTTGTCCATGTCGCCCAGCTCGGCCGTTACGCTGACCAGGGTTACGAGCGTGAGCTGCTCGGTGAACTTCTCGGCCTGTGCAGCGGCCTCCAGGTGCGGCAGAGCCTGCTGCAGAGCCGGCAGTTTCTTCGCTTTGAGGGCTTCGTATTCCGAGTCGGGGGCGTCGTTGGGCAGGGCATTCATGAGCTTGTTGACGTCCACGGCGCGGTTCACATAAATGGCCCCGACGTTGAAATTGGCATCGCGGTTTTTGGGGTCTTTGGCCAGCACGCGCTTGTAGGCGGCTATGGCTTCATCGAAGGCGGCGGTAACTTCGGCTTCGGGCTTGCCCGCCTGCTGCAGGGCCTTGGCTTTTTTCTCGAGCAGGTTGGCATAGATCAGGACAATCTGGATGTTGTCGGGGGTTTTATCGGCCTGTTCCTTGAATTTTTTGAGGGCTTCGTTGAGCAGCTTGGGATCGAGGTAGATATTGAGCTCGGCGGCAACGAGGTCTTCGTTCTCGGGGTATTTGGCCTTGCCTTTTTCGGCGGTTTGCGTGGCCAGGTTGATGTCGCCCTTCAGTTTGGCGTAGAGCGTAACGAGAGCAGCATAGGCATTGCCCAGCGATTTGTCGTTTTTGAAAATGTCGTATTGCTGCTGCTTGTTGGGGTTGCCGGCTTTTTCCTTTTCGAGGCGGGCAATGGCCTCCTCGTGGCTTTTGATAGCTTTTTCGAAGCTTTCCATGGCCTTCATCGAATCGGCCCGCGATTCGAGGTTGAGGTAGGCGTAGCCTTTGAGCAGGTGCAGCGTGTAGTTGGGCAGGTCGGCTTCGGTGAAAACGCGATCGGCTTTGTCCAGCAGATCGATGCCCTCTTTAGGGCGGGCGGGGCGGGCGGC
>CALDDN010000062.1 GCA_937936615.1 uncultured Bacteroidia bacterium
GTCGTAGCCGGAATCAAAGACCGATTCCTTGAACGGGAACGTGTACAGCAGCTCCTGACGACCAAGAATCTGAATCGGATCGTCTCGTTTCTTCAAACGTAAAGCCAAATCATCAGATACAAAATAATGCTTGTTTTTATCGATTGTTTTGGCCCAATCCCGCAGGATGCGAGTCTTGCTGATGCCTGGGCGGCCCACGATCAGAATGGCAAAAGAGCCATCGCAGTAGCGGGTCAGGTCTTCGAAAAATTCATGGCGAGACTGTTTACTCTTTGGCATAAACTTTGATTAGGTTTTGTTAAATGTTAACTTTGTTAAGTTTAAATGAATAAGAAAAGCTCTCACTTAATCCTCACTGCTCATGCCCGCCAGCGCATCATCGAGCGTAAAGTTCCCTCAAGGCTGGTAGTCAAGCTTACCCACTTGTATCGTGACCGAAATGAAGTGCTGGTTTTTTCACCTGCAATCATTTCCTTGCATGGCTATCCAAATCTAAAGAAATACTTGGTGTTGGTTGTTGCCGATAACTGCGTCGTAACATGCTACTGGAAAAACAACTTAGGCGAATTTATTAATTGGTATACAAGTTTCAGCCAGTCTAAAAAGAGAAATATCCGTTTGGTATTTTAACTTAGGCAAACTGGTTCCGATCTCAAAACGAATTGACCATGCGCATTCTCAAAGTCATTCACGGTTACCCGCCCGCTTACCAGGCCGGCAGCGAAGTCTACAGCCAGTCGCTCGTGCAGCGACTGGCTGCCTGCGGGCACGAGGTGGCCGTTTTTACCCGCACCGAGAACCCCTATCTGCCTGACTACCACGTTACGACGGAAGAGGCTGCGGCAAAAGTAAAAATTTACCGTGTTAACATGGCCCGGGAGAAGGACGGCTTCGCCCATTCAGCCCTCGATGACCTTTTGGCCCAGCTCTGCAAGGACTTCGGGCCCGATGTCGTACACGTCGGCCACCTCAACCACTTGTCGACCGGTCTGGTGCAGGTGGCCAAAACAGCGGGTCTGCCGGTGGTTTTCACCCTGCACGACTTCTGGCTGCTCTGCCCGCGGGGCCAGTTCCTGCAGACCAACTTCGGCCAGCCCCAGCCTTACCAGCTTTGCAGCGGACAGGCCGACGCCAAATGTGCCCGCAACTGCTACGCGGCTTTTTTTACTGCGCCCGACTCCGAAAGCTGCCTCATCTACTGGACCGACTGGGTCGGGCGGCGTATGCGGGCCACCGATGCCGTCCTCGCGCTGGCCGACCTGCTGATCGCGCCCTCGGAGTACCTGGCCCATCGCTTCAGGGCCGAGCGTCCGGCACTTTCGGCTAAAATCCGGGTGCTGCGCTACGGCTTTCCGCTGGCCGACCTGCGCCCCACGCGCCGGCAGCCCGGTGAAGCCGACTATACCTTTGGCTACATTGGAACGCACATTCCGGCCAAGGGGGTAAACCTGCTCATCGAAGCCTTTGCTGCCCTCGACCGACCGGCCCGACTTCTGATCTGGGGTCGCGAGAACAACCCCAGCACCCGCGCCCTGCGGGAACTGGCCGCCGGCCTGCCCGTCGAATTTCGGGGCGAATACCCTAACCGCCACGTGGCCACCGAGGTCTTTGACCACATCGACTGCCTGGTTGTACCCAGCATCTGGACCGAGAACGCCCCCCTGGTCATTCAGGAAGCCCAGCAGTGCCGCGTACCCGTCATTACGGCCGATGTGGGCGGTATGGCCGAGCTGGTCGCCCATCGGGTCAACGGCCTGCTCTTCAGCCACCGCGATGCCTCAAGCCTGACCCAGCAGCTGCGCTACGCCCGCGACCACCCCGACGAGCTGCGCGAACTGGGCCGGCGCGGCTTCCTCCATTCCGCTACCGGCGATGTGGTATCGATGGACGAACACGTCGATCACCTCGAACACCTCTACCGCAACCTGACCAACCCTATTTCCCTGTCCCGCCGATGAAACCTGACCTCCAGCCCTGGCGGCTGACCCTCGATACCAACCCTGAAGACTGCAACGCCAGCTGCATCATGTGCGAGGAACACAGCCCTCATTCGACCTACATCGAGGAGCTGTTCCAGCGTACGGGTCACCGTCGCCGGCGCATGCCCCGCGAATGGCTGCCTCAAATTCTGGATCAAGCCTGCGAGCTGGGTATTCGCGAAGTCATTCCCAGCACGATGGGCGAACCGCTCATTTACCCCCACTTTGATTACCTGCTGGAACTGGTCGCCCAGCGGGGCCTGAGGCTCAACCTGACGACCAACGGCTCCTTTCCCCGCCGGACGGTCGAAGACTGGGCCCAACGGCTGGTACCCATCACGACGGATGTCAAATTCTCGTGGAACGGGGCTACGAAACCGACGTACGAAAAGGTGATGATCGGTCTGGACTTCGACCGCTCGCTCGACAACCTCCGGCGTTTTGTGGCGGTACGCGATGCCCTGGCAGGTGCCGGCGGCAACTACTGCCGCGTTACGCTGCAGCTCACCTTTATGACCCACAACATGCACGAACTGGCGGATATCATCGCGCTGGCAGCCCGCTGCAACGTCGATCGCCTCAAGGGACACCACCTCTGGGCGCACTGGCAGGAGGTGCAGGAACTCGGCTTCAAACATTCGCCCGAAAGCCGCCGGACGTGGAACCGGCTGGTGGCCGAGGCCCGAGCTACTGCCGACCGCTGCCGCCGACCCGATGGCCAGCCCGTGCTGCTGGAAGGCATCTACGAGCTGCCCGAAAATCCGACCGACGACCGGCCCGATATCCCCGATCACTACGAATGCCCGTTTTTGGGTCGCGAAATCTGGGTGGCCCCCGACGGGCGAATCAATCCCTGCTGTGCGCCCGACGAGCTGCGCCAGCAGCTGGGTTTTTTTGGCCGGGTGCCCGAAACGACGCTGCGCCAGGCCCTCGAAAGCCCCGAATACCTCGACCTGCTTAACCACTACCGGCAACGTCCGCTTTGCCAGACCTGTAATATGCGCAAGCCATGACTATTAGTTTATTTTTCTTTATTTTAAAAAAATATGGACAAAACATTGGGTCCATCCCCTTTCTTACTTACCGAAGCAATCGAAAAGATGAGCCATGAACTGCAGCAGGTGCCGGGTGCCCTGGCCCTGCTGCTCATCGGCTCGCGGGCACGCGGCGATGCCAGCCCCAATTCCGACTGGGATTTCTCGCTGCTCGTTGGCCCGGGCTTCGAGCCGGAGGCTGCACGGGTGGTTCTGCAGCAGGTTTTGAGTTCGCAGGCCCGTCTGGTATTGCATGTGCGCCTGCGCGACAACCTGACCGCTTACCTGGAATCGGGCAGCCGCGTCGAAATCAACTACTACACCAGCCTGCAGGGGCTGGAGCGCAACTTCATGGGGTCTGAAATCCCCCCCGAGCGAATCGAAGCCTGCATCCTCTTCGACCACACGCAACAGGTCCATGCGTACTTGGCCGGCCTCGACCGGAAGGCCTACCACACGCAGTACTTCGATCTGGAAGCCCTCATCAACAAATTTGCCTACGAATTCGAAAACAGCAGCTCGAATCACCGCCGCAGCGATTCCTACCGCTTTTATTACCATTATAATATAGCCCTGAATGTGGCGGTGCAGCTGAGCTGGCTCTGCAAGGGCCACAAGCAACACGCCTATCTGCCCAAAAACTTCTTCCGCCAGCACTACGAGCCCAAAAATGCGGAACGCTGCAAGGAAATTTCGGCCTCGCTCTGGCTGCCCGATGCCAACGGGAAGAAGCGTAACCTGCTCGAATTCTTTTATGCCAGCCTCGATCGGCTTGCGCAAAACCAGCTCATCGCTGCGGCATACGCCCGATCGATCCGCGATTTTCTGGAATGGGTCTACGCCCGCGATTTCTTCTGGAATCTGCGCGATGTAGCGAAGTTCAATCCGGCTCTTGCCGCGGGCCGAGTCTTTCGTTCGGCCAGCCTGACGCTCATCCAGCACCACCCGCAGGCCCGCGAGGTCGTCGTTCAGCTTGGCTTGACGGAGGTTGTGGACCTGCGTGACCGCAGCGAAGTGCAGGCCAGCAGCTATACGGACGAATTCCTGCAGGGCCTGCGCTACCACCACCTGCCCGTCGACCCCAGCGACCAGAGCGAATCATTCCGGCAGCAATATGCCCAGGCGGGTACCCACGTTGAGATTGCCTACCGGTACTTTGCGATTGAATGCCGCGAATGCATTGCCCGCTGGATGCGCGTTCTCATCGAAGCCCAAGGCGCGGTACTCATTCACTGCCACGCGGGTAAAGACCGAACCGGTGCGTTCGTAACCTTGCTGCACCTGCTGACACCAACCCCCGCCGAGGTCTGGATGGCCGACTACTTGGCGTCCGAAATGGACACGAACCCCGACCACCTGAATGCTTTTCTGGAGCTGATCGATGCCGAGGGTGGAATCCTCGGCTTTCTGGCAAACTGCGGCCTGCATGAAGCTGAAATCGAAGCTCTTACCTCCAAACTGGTATGCGCATGAGACCCACCCTTGCATTTTACGGCATCGCCGACCGTTACCAGCACCCGTTTCCGGCTTACGTCCACGACCACAACCTGTGCGTGATGCACGGGGGACACATCACGCACTACCTGCACCTCGAACGTCTGACGCGCCGCAAGTACGACAACAGCCTGCCCGATGTTCTGGAAGGCCTGATCGATACCGAACTGGCCGATGTCATGGCTCAGGAACCGGACATTGTATCGGTGGACAGCTTTGTGGGACGGGCTTTCATCAGCCGGAGGGGTCGCCTGCGCATCGAGAGTCAGGGGGCAGGTTCGCTGCCTGCTCTGCAGTCGGCGAGGTGCTGGTGGCAGTCGCAGCAATGGCAGGGCCGATCGTGTTCGGCCTACTCGTTGAGCCACGAGCTGGCCCATGTGGCCTCGGTGCTTCCCTTTGCACCGCCTCCCGAAGAAAATGCCCTTTTCGTCCATTTCGACGGCGGGGCCTCATTGGGTAATTTCTCGGTTTTCCGGTTTGAGGGCGGCAACTTCGTTCCCCTTGAATGCCATTGGGAACTGGCCCCTTACAGCAAGATTTTCAACGACAATGCCTTGAGCTTCGGCCTGCTGGGTGCGGCTCCCGGCGAGCATTGCGCCGTACCCGGCAAACTCATGGGCTACGCCACGCTTCAGGAACCCGATCCCGAGCTGATGGACTGGCTGACCGAAAACGCATTCTTTGCTACGATTTGGGACGACCCGTGCCCTTTTTTTGCGCAGGCCCGCGAACGCTTCGGCTGGGCAGGCGAGGCCTTCGATACCCGCGACCCCTTCCTGCAGCGGGTGGCGGCCAGCCTGCAGGAGATTTTCATCGCCTGCTGGGAAGCCAAGCTGGCCGCTCTCTGCGAGCAGTACCGTCCGCCGGCGATCTGCCTGGCGGGTGGCTGTGCCTTGAATATCGTGGCCAACTCACGGCTTCTGGCCCTGCCGGGCCTGCCACCGCTCTACATCCCGCCCTGCTGCAATGACGCTGGCCTGGCCATCGGGGCGGCCTGCCTGCTGGAACTGCGCAAAGGCAACCCGATTGCCCCCGCATCCCTTTACCTCAATTCAATCGGCACCGATTTACCCGAACGTACTCCCGTGGACAATGCCACGCTTAGCCGGACGGCGGAGCTGCTGGCCGCAGGGGCTGTCGTGGGCGTGTGCAATGGCTGGGGCGAAGCCGGCCCCCGGGCTTTAGGTAACCGCAGCCTGCTGGCGCGGGCCGACCGCCCCGAACTGGCCCGCCACGTAAGCCAGACCTGCAAACGCCGCGAATGGTACCGGCCCATTGCGCCGGTGCTGCGCGAGCATCAGGCGCGGCGGCTTCTGAAAATGGATCGGCCCAGCCACCTGAGCCGATCCATGCTGCTGGAATTCCGGGTCGAACCCGAAGCGGGCGAGGCACTGGCCGGAGTGGTGCATGCCAACGGGTCGGTGCGGGCGCAAATCCTGTTTTCCGAAGCTGACAACCCTTGGTTGTGGAAGCTGCTCGAATGCCTGGAAACGGAATACCGCATCGCCGCACTCATCAATACGTCCTTCAACGGCCCGGGCGAACCTATCGTGCATACCCGCGAACAGGCCCGCCTCTCGGCTCAAGCTCTGCAACTGGATGCGTCAATCATCAATGGAAAACTCGAATTTGAACGACTGGAAAAATCTCCACTGGAACCCCGCGAGCGGGCATTTTGAATGCGAGGGACTGCCGGCCTGGAACGCTGTTTACCGACGGGCTTTACCCTTTCATGCGCCGGGTCTGGCTCCCGTCCAAGACGAGAGCGGCTGGTTCCACATCGATGCGCAGGGCAGGCCCTGCTACACGCAGCGGTATCTGCGGGCTTTCGGCTACTACGAGCACCGCGCGGCGGTGGTCGATTCGGCGGGGGCGTTTCATCTGCAAACCGATGGTCAGCCGCTTTACAGCGAACGCTACCGTTGGTGCGGCAATTTCCAGCAGGGCCGCTGCGTCGTTCAGGGGCGGGACGGCCTGTTCTTTCATCTTGACCTTGAAGGTCGACCCGCCTATGCCGAGCGGTACGGCTACGCGGGCGATTTCCGCGAGGGTGCGGCCACCGTGCTGCTGCCGATCGAAAGGCTCTACACCCACATCGATGCCCACGGGCACGAAGTACACGGCCACCGCTACGCCGAGCTGGGGGTGTTTCACAAAGGATTTGCCGTGGCTCGCGATGCCGAGGGCTGGCTGCACATCGACCGCGCGGGCCGGCCGCTCTACGGCGATCGATTCGCGCTGCTGGAACCCTTTTACAACGGCTGGGCCTATGCCGTGGCTTTTGACGGGCAGCGGCTGCGCCTGAGTGAAACGGGGGGGAGGGAGTTGCTGTAAATATTCTCCCGATCGGCACATTAAAAAAGGGAAGCCCGAAGGCTTCCCCGAAAATTGTGTGTCGTGTCTGTTTCAGGCCCTCTGGTTGAAGTAGTCGGAGCCACCGCGTCGCCGGAATTTCTCCAGATCGAAGTTTATCTGCTTGAACGCGGCTTCGAGGCCTACGTCGAGGATGGGCTGGCTTTTGGTTTTGATGTTGTTGCTGTTGCCATTGAAGCAACCGTCGGGGTCTACGATGATGTAGGAATCGATCATGTCATCGTTGGCTTCGGGTATGATGCGGGTCAGGCTGCCCACGCTTTCATGATGGCGGTCTACAAAGTAATCAAACTGTTCGGGGCTGATTTCGAAGTGGTGGAAGGTCTTTTCGTTTTCGCCTTCGATGCGCAGGGCCTGGAACAGTTTCCAGCGTTCGGGCCGGACGTGGCGGATGAGCTGCGAGAGGTCTTCCTGCCAGTTGAAGGCATTTACCACGGTGTTGATCTTGAATTTTGGAATGCCTTCGAGGCGGGCTTTATTGAAGAGGTCGAGGTAGTAAGCCAGGTCGGGCGGCGCGAAGGAGGAGCCGTTTACCTTGCGTCCGATTTGGGCGTTGGTCTCGGGCAGGATGCTGTCGATGCTGATGGTCAGCCAGTCGAGCCAGGGTGCCATACGTTTCAAGGGCGTTTCTTCGGGCATTGAGTCGTTGTAAGGCTTGTCTAAGAGCGATCCATTGGTAACAACCATCGTAACTACGTCGGGGCCTTTGGTTTTGGCGTAGCGGATCAACTCGGGTAGAAAGGCACACAGGAGTGGTTCGCCGCCTACGAAAGTAAATTTGCGGAAGCCGTTGTCATGGAAAATGTCGATCAGCTGCTTGAGCTGCAGTTCGCTCAGGTGCATTTTGGTCTGGGCATCGTAGAAATGGGCGAAGCAGAAGCCGCATTTCATGTTGCAGGGCTTGACCAGGTGCAGGTTGACGGTCGGTGCGATTTTTTTTACTTGGGCTGACATGGGTACTTTAACTGTTGATTTAGTTTTTTAATATTTACTCAACAGCCGTACCATTCTCATATCTGCCCAATACTGGTCGCACCTGTCGCCCTTATCCTTACAAATTTCGGAATTTTGGTTCCAATAATTTTTGTTTTTTATCAAAAAAAGTACTAAAAATTTTGTTATTTAAATTTAAATAAAAAACACAACTTGATTAAGTTGTGTTGTATGGGTCTTTTTAGTAAAAAAATGTATTGTTTACTAAACAGCAACTGTGACGATTTGTCTAGTCTGGTCTTCGTAACTTATGTTTGCTGTGTGCGGCTTATCGATGCTTTGAGTCGGCTGCAGGCAACCGATCGCGCCAGCCTGAGCCTGCATTATTGTTTAATGATTGGGATGATTTTGGTATTTCCCATTCCTCCAAGCCCGAATCTGAACCAGAAAACCGTAACTTGGGTATCGAAAGGTAACCCTGTTCTAAAAGCCATACCCAAACCATGTGGAAGCGATTTGTCCGGGCCATTCGGGCCCTCTTCGGAGGGGCCATCTCGGCCATTGAAGACCCCAAACTCATTCTAGAGGAAAACATCCGCCAGATGCGTGACCAGGTGCCCAAGATGAACTCCAACATCGCCAGCATCAAAGCCACCGTTACCCTCTTGGAAAAAGAAATCCAGAAATGCCGTCAGGAAGAGTCGGTACTGACGTCCAAGATTCGGGCGGCCATCTCGCAGGGCCGCGACGACATCGCAGCCAACTACGCACTGCGCCTCGAATCGGTCCGCAGCGAGCTCAACAGCACGATGCCTCAGCTCCAGACTGCCCAGATGGCCTACGAAAAAGCCCTGGAAGTCAAAAAAGTGTTCATCAAAGAAACCGAACGCAAGATCAAGGAAGCTCAGGACGCAATGCGTGCCCACGAACGTGCGCAAATGCAGTCCAAGATCGCCGATGCCCTCGAATCGTTCGAGGTGGGCGGCATCGACCAGACCCACAACGAAATGCTGGCCCGCATCAACGAGCAGACCGCCAAAAACGAGGCCAAGGTCGAACTGGCCCTCGACTCGATCGACACTACTTCGATGAAGATCGACGAGGAAGCCGAGCGGCTGCGTGCCATGGACCTGGTCAACCAATTCAAACTTGAAATGGGGATGAGCGGCACAGGTACCAGCACCCAGGAACCGGGTATCCAGACCGACACCCGCAACCAGCAGTCAACCCTCTAAACCGAGCTGCCCCGATCATGGACCCCGACCGCCCCTTAAGTGCTGAAGAAAAGCGGCAGCAGCTCAAGGAACAGTACAAGCGTGAGCTGCTCGATCACCGCAACAAGATGCGGCAGCTTGCCAATGCCCGTCGCCTGCGCGAAATCGAGCACACCCTCCGTGAACTCGAATCAGGCCCCGTTTCGCACGCCGACAATATACTGGCCCGGATGGAGCAGCGCAATGCTGAGGCCGATGCCCGTCTGGACATGGCCCTGGACAATGTCGCCAGTTCCTCGCCGCTGCACTCCTTGCCGACCCGCACGCTGGGCGATGAGGAGCTGATTCCGCCCCGACCTTCCGAAGACGCCGTCCAGGCCTCCCAGCTCGCCAAAACCCTGGGCGATGAGGAGCTGATTCCGCCCCGACCTTCCGAAGATGCCGTCCAGGCCCCTCCGCCCACTAAAACTCTGGGTGACGAGGAGGCATGATGCGTCTTACCTTTTTAGGTACCAATGGCTGGTACGACACCGAAGCGGGCAGCACGCCCTGCGTCCTGCTCGAAACGAAAGCGGCCAATCTGATCTTTGATGCCGGCCTGGGCCTGCACAAAGCCACTGCCTACCTCGATCCCAGCCGGCCCACCTGGCTGCTGCTGACGCACTTTCACTTCGATCACGTTTTCGGTCTGCATACGCTGGTTAAATTTCGCTTTCAGCAGGGGCTTCGCCTGGTCTCGCATCCCGGTTCCACGGCACTGTTCCAGCAGCTGCTCAGCGAATCGTTTTCGGTGCCGTGGCACAAACTGCCCTATCCTGTTGAATTTGTGGAACTGGCCCCCGGACGCTACGACCTTCCCTTTGGTACCCTCGAAACGCTGCCCCTGCGCCACTCCATCACCTGCCAGGGCTACCGCCTCGAAACGGATGGGCGCGTGCTGGCTTACTGTTCCGATACGGGCTACTGTCCCGAGGCCGTCTCGCTGGGGCGGGCTGCCGATGTCCTCATTACTGAATGCGCCAACCCGCCCGGCATGGTCGACAGCGGCTGGGGCCACCTCAACCCCGAAGAGGCCGCCCGCGTCGCTCACGAGGCGCAGGCCCGCGCCCTTTATCTGATGCACTTCAGTCCTTACTTCTATCCCTCGCTGACCGAGCGGCTCGAAGCTCTGGCCCTAGCCATTGGCCACTTTCCCTACACTTACCTGGCCGCCGACCACCTGCAGGTCGATCTGGCCTGAGGGTCAGATTACCTGCTCGAGCCGTTCCATCAGACGCAGGAACGGACGGGTGTCCTGCATGATGTAGAAATGAATGGAGGGGCAGCCGCTTTCGAGCAGAGCCACGGCCTGCCGGTAGGTCCAGTCGATGCCCTCGTCGAGCACCTCGCGATCGGTCGTGCAGGCCCGTACCCGCTCCATCAGCTCGACCGGTATTTCCGTATGGAAGGTCGCGGGCAGCTTCCACAGGTGTTCTTTTTTGGTCAGAATCTTGAGGCCCGGAATGATGGGTATCGTTACGCCTTTGGCCCGCGCCAGCTCGACGAAGCGGTGGTAGGCGGTGTTGTCGAAAAAAAGCTGCGTTACGGCGTAGTGGGCCCCTGCATCCTGTTTCTGTTTGAGCAGTTCGACATCGAAATGCAGGTTGGGCGATTCGGCATGCGTTTCGGGGTAGGCAGCCACGCCGATGCAGAAATCCGAGGGCTGCGCGTCGATCAGATCGCCCAGGTAGCGACCCTGGTTCATGTTGGCCACCTGCTCGACCAGATCGAGGGCGTAGCGGTTGGTGCTGCGGTAATCCTGAATGGGTTTCTTGAACTTCTCATCGCCCCGAATGAGCAGCAGGTTTTCTACCCCCAGGTAGTTCAGCTCGATGAGCGCATCCTCGGTTTCTTCGCGCGTGAAGCCACTGCAGAGCAGGTGCGGCACGGGGTCGATATTGAACTTGTACTTGATGGCTGCGCACAGGCCAAAGGTACCCGGGCTTTTGCGGATGACTTTGCGGCGGAAACTGCCATCGGGCTGTTCTTCCCAGATGGCCTCGGCCGAATGGCTGGTAATGTCGATGAAGGGCGGGTCGTAGGGCAGAATCGATTCGATGGCTGCGTAAAGCGTCTGCAGATTGCCCCCGCGCCGAGGCGGGATAATCTCGACGCTGACCAGGGGGCGACTGGCGCGGGCCAGGTGTTCGATAACTTTCACGTTGGTGGGGGATAGGCAGCAAAATTACAGCCTTTCGACGCGCGGCTGCCGTAACCTGCAACCGCCCGCGTACGTATGCTCGTTTTGGTTTTTTCCTTTATTTATGAAAAAGCTATGATATCAAAAATATAAGGATTGCAAGGCAATCTGATTTTGATGTGATTTACTGCATGAAGCTTATTTGGTCGTTTCTAGTTCTGGCTCTCGGGTGGCCCTTAACCGGTCTGGCCCAGCGGGAGGGCGATACCCTCATTGTCAATCTGTTTGAATTCGAGGATCACCGCAGCGGTGGCTACGCCCGCTGGTTCACGCTGCCGCCCGACGACGCGAGCTACGAACGGCTCTGGCTCCAGTACCGCTTGCGCTGTCCCGAGTGGCGGTGCGGTCAGTGGGACTACCTGGCGCACCTTTATTTGGGCAAGCCTACCGGCCAGCGCGACTCGAGCGGCAATCCCATTCAGGATCGTTATGAAATCGGACGCTACATCACCCCCTACGGTTCGCAACTGCCTCCAGACTGGGATTTTACCTGGTATTTCGACGTTACCGACTACCTGCCCCTGCTGCGTGATTCGGTTTTTATCAACTGCAACAGCCTGTTCTACAGTTGGATTCCGGGCGGCTTCAGTCAGCTGCTCGAACTGAAGCTGCTCAAAATCAAAGGCACGCCCGTGCGCCAGCCCCTTGCCGTGGAACGGCTCTGGCACGGGACACCGGCCTACGGCATCGAAGACCGGCCTTTCGATGCCGCCATGCCTCCCCGCGTCCTCAACGTGCCCCCGACTGCCGCCCAGACCCGCTACAAACTCCGCGTAACGGGGCATGGCTTCGGCGACATGGAAAACTGCGCCGAATTTTGCCGCAAGTGGCACGGTCTGGAAGTGGACGGACAAATCGCCTACCGGCGGGTGCCCTGGCGGCCCGATTGCGGCCTCAACCCCGTCTTTCCCCAGAACGGCACCTGGGTCTACGACCGCGCCGGCTGGTGTCCGGGTGATGCCGTCGGTACCTTCGACCTCGAGCTGACCCCTTGGGTGCGTCCGGGTCAACGCCACGAACTGAGCTACGTCGTTCAGCCCTACACCTCGCGCCGCCGTCCGGGCGTCGACAATACGATGCCCTACTGGATGATCGAAACGCAGGCCGTATACTACGGCCCGCCCAGCCACGCCGTCGATGCAGCCATCGAGGAAATCATCAGCCCCAGCACAAAGAATGTATACAGCCGCCGCAATCCCCTTTGCGACCGGCCTGTCGTGGTCATTCGCAATACGGGCAGCGATACCCTGCGCAGCCTGACCCTTCGCTACGGCACCACCGAGGGCAGGAAATACCGCCACAGCTGGACGGGTGCACTGGCCATCGACCAGACCGATACGGTGGTTTTGGGGCCGCTGGAGTGGGGCCGGTGGGCCGAAGCCAGCACCTGGTTCGAGGTCGAGGTATCGGAACCCAACGGGCAGCCCGATCCCTATCCCCGCAACAACCGGATGCGCTCGCGGGTCGAGGCGGTGCCGCGCCTCAGCTCGCCCCTGGAAATCATTCTGGTCGGCAACCGCGCCGCCCGCGAAAACTCGTGGAGCGTGCGCGATGCCAACGACAGCCTCTGGCTCTGGCGGCCCCGCGGCAGCCTGCCCAACGAAGCCCAACGCCGCGACACCCTCGACCTGCCCCTGGGCTGCTATCGCCTGACGATTGACGACCTCGGGGGCGATGGCCTCGATTTCGGCCCCTACAACAACGCCGGACGGGGCAACATCCTGATCCGAAGCTTCGACGGCTCGCCACCCCGCTACCTCAACCCCAACTTTGGTCGTTCCATTTCGTTGAGCTTTACCGTCGGCTACGACATGAACAACGACACGCTCAATCTTTACAACCGCCGCCCGGCGGGTCGGTCGTCGATGCTGCATTTCGATCTGCGGCCCAATCCGGCGGCCGATCGCGTTCAGGTGCAGGCCCTGCTGGCTCGCAGCGGCGAAGTCCTCAGCCTCGAAGTACTCGATGCACGCGGGCAGACCCTCCGGCGGCAGAGCCTCCCTGCTGCAGACCGGATCGATACCTGGCTCGATGTTGCCGACTGGGCTTGGGGCCTGTACCTGGTTCGGCTGGTTGGGGCGGGCTGGTCCGAAAGCCGCCGGCTGATCGTGCAGCCCTGACCGATCCGGCACCTGTTTTCGTAGCTTTACGTCATGAGTGCCGATATAACCCATTCCAGCCGAGCCCCCGAACCGGTGGGCCTCTATCCGCACGCCCGTCGCGTGGGCAATCTGCTCTTTCTGTCGGGGGTCGGGCCGCGCCAGCGCGGTACCAAAGCCATACCCGGAGTTACGCTCGACGACGCGGGTCAAATTCTGGCCTACGACATCGAGGTACAGACGCGGTCGGTCTTCGAGAACGTGCGTCTCATTCTCGAGGACGCGGGTTCGTCCTGGGATCGCATCGTCGATGTAACGGTCTTTCTGACGAATATGAAAGCCGATTTTCCAACTTACAACCGGCTGTGGGCCCAATACTTCGCTGTCAATCCGCCCTGCCGCACCACGCTGGAAATCAACTGCCTGCCAACGCCCATAGCCATCGAACTGAAGGTCATTGCCACCCTCGACTAGGGTCGGCAGATCGGGTTCAATTCTGGTTGAGCTGCCAGAATTCGACTTCGTCGGCACTGGCCTCGCGCACGGCGAGGGTTTCGCCAAGCCCCCGCAGGGCTTCATGCGAGTCGGGGATGGCTTCAAAAAGCAGAAAGGTCTGCTCGTCGATCTGGAGGGCATCGCCCGCCTGTACGTCGGCTTTCTCAAAATGCAGGTAGTGAAACACTTCCTGAAATACCTCGTGCCAGCGTTGCAGGTCTTCCTGACTCAGGACGACAGTGGCCAGATCGCTCACGCCGAACAGGTGAAAGCCCTTGCTCAAGGCCCAGTATTCCTCGCCCAGCAGGCCTTTGACAAAGCCCGTCCAGTAGACCAAGGGCGGCGACTGCCGGCACACGGGCAGCATCGAGGGCTCGGTCAGCTGGCCAATGAGCGAGGCGGGGTGGCAGGTCCAGGCCGGTTCGTTGGCCACGCCCAGCAGTTCGTCTCCCGTAAAGAGGCGGGCCGCTTTGTAGAGGGCGATATACTGTTCGATGGGGTCGATGTGGGTGCCTTCGTAGCAGAGGACGATGTAGAGCAGGTGGCTTTGGAGCAGTTCCTTGAAGTCGGCCGACCAGTTCGAGGCCAGGATGCAGCGTTCGACCGAGGCGGCGGGCATGGGGGCCGAAAAGCCGGCTATTTCGATGCGGTGGTCGTCGAAGGTGAGTACCCCCAGCAGCAGGCTGCTCGACTGCCAGTCGGCTTCCAGTTCGATGCGGGGGGTGGTGCGCAGGGGTTCGAGGGCTGAAAGCTCGCCCAGGCGGCCCTCGAGCGTAGCGGACGAGGTGTCGGGCCGGCGGTCGAATAGCAGATTGAGGGCCGGTCGTTCGCGGGCCGCCAGGTCGGGCTGCTGCAGGAAAAATTTCTGGAACAGATTCATAATCCTAAGTTGACAAAAAGACCTCAGTGGTCTTCGAGGTCGGCAGCCTGCCAGCCCGACCGCCCGACTAATGGTACAAAACGGAAGTGGTCGAAGTATTCGATTTCCAGCTCGTTGTCGGGGCGGCGCGTGGCCCGCACCATGCGCTGGCTTTCGAGGTCGCCCACAGGTACGACGAGTCGCCCGCCCGGGGCCAGCTGTTCGATCAGGGGTTTGGGCAGGTCGGGGCTGGCCGCCGTAACGAGAATCGCATCGTAGGGTGCCCACTGGGGCCAGCCTAGGCTGCCGTCGCCCAGGCGCAGGATGGCCCCGCAGCCCATGCTTTCGAGGCGGCGGCGGGCCTGCTCGTAGAGGCGCGGGTGGCGTTCGATGCTGAAGACCTGCACGCCCATTGCATGGAGGATGGCTGCCTGATAGCCCGACCCCGTACCGATCTCGAGGACGCGATCTTTGGGCTTGGCACCCAGCAGTTCGGTCTGGTAGGCGACGGTGTAGGGCTGGCTGATGGTCTGGTCTTCGTCGATGGGCAGGGCAATGTCTTCATAGGCGCGGTCTTCGAGGCCACTTTCCAGAAAGGCATGCCGGGGCACCCGCCCGATGGCATCGAGTACGGCGGGGTCGCGAATGCCTTTGCGGCGCAGCGTCTCGACGAGGGCGGCCCGCAGGGCCAGCAGGCGGGGGGTGTCCGAAGTGGTCATTGGTCGAAGATAGCGAAAAGCTGCGGTTGGCCGCCAACCAGTTTCGTTCTACGGTCAACCGCGAGCGGGGCAGCTCTCCGGCTGGGCCAGCTTTTGTATTCGCTGTATCCGCAACATCGGCCAGCGTGCCAGTTCCCGGCTTTCAGGAATGCGCCTGTCTGACGCTGTTGCTCAGCTAGCTAGAATGCAAAATCCAACGTCAGGTTGAAGTCCGTCGCGGTACCTGTTGCGGGAGCCATTACACCCACCAGCTGCTGCGTTCCCAGGCCCAGACGAAAAAAGCCTGTGTCGAGTGCAAGCATCAGTCCGGCGGCAACGCCCGAATGTCCGCCCCAACCCAGCGAGCCACCCAGACCCAGTACGCTGACCGGATGGATCAGATAGGAGGCCGCCAGAAAAGGCCGAGCACTGGTGAGCGGGCCGGCAGCCAGCCCCTGAAAATAGGTCAGGCCCAATCGGTGAGCATCGTAGCTTTCGTTACTCGCGGGAATGCGGAACACGCCTTGCAGGATCAGCATGGGGCCAATGTTCTGCCGGAAGCTGCCGCTGTACTGTTCGTCGGGGCGCAGGCGGTCGAGCAGCGAATCGAGGTTGTAGCGGCTGAAGCCCAGGAAGCGGTCGGCCTCGGTCCCCGACCAAGCAAACTGGTCGCGCCCGCGGTAGGTGGTGATGTATTTGTCGAAGGTAACGCCGCCCAGATTGATCAGGCTGCCCGAAAACTCAAGGTTCCGACCCAGGCTCAGGCTCGCACCCAGGTCGAGGCCGAAGCCGCTGCCGGCCGACTGCAGGGCGCGGGTATCGTAACGGTCGTCGAGGCCCGCCGTTTGCAGACTGTAGTCGTAATCGAAGCGCAGTTCGGGTTCGGAAGAGAAAAAGTTGATGCGGTCGACTTCCAGATCGGCTGAAAAAAGCCCGCGAACCCATTTAATCTGTCCACCGACAGCCAGAGAGAGGTCGTCGAGGTCGATCAACCGAATGTTTGTACCCACTCCGAAGGTCTGAATGCCCACAGCCCGCAGGCCCAGACCGTCGCCCAGGTCCATCGATTGACCGTCCATACCTCGATTACCGACCATGATCAGCTCGCCCACCTGGCGGTTGAAGCTGGCCGCCATGCCGGCCCGCACTTCGGATGTGAACACAAACGTGAACCGCGACTCGCGGCCGGGCCGAAAGGCCAGAGCCAAAGGCATGGCTTCGGCAACTGCCCCGATGCGGTTCCGGTCCTTGAGTTTGGATGCGAGCTTGCGCCAGTCCTCCGACCGGTCGGCGGAGCCGCGTTCGGCGTCGAACGCATTGAGCACGGTATTCGCTCCGGCCATGTTCTGGCCAAAATAGAAATAGGGATTGCCCAGCGAAAGGCCCACCACGCGGTTGCCCAGCTGCAGGCGGCCGGGCAGGTAACGGAATGCGCTCAGCTCGTCGGGTTGAGCGATGATGGCCGTGGCATTGTACTGCGCGTGTGCCAGCCAGGGGCAGGCGATCAGAATGAGCAGCAGGAGTTTCTTCATTTTACGGCTACGTTGATGTCGGCAACCAGCTGCAGGTCGAGGGCCTCGGCTGGGGTCAGGGTGTATTGCTGTCCGAAACGGGTGGTGTTGCCTACGATGCGCAGGTATTGGGCTCGGTTGAGCAGGTCGATGGTGCGGGCATCGAGGGGCCAGGTCTGGCGGCCCTCAACCGGATTCTGTACCGACCCGCCGGCCGATTCGTAAGGCCCCGACCGGAAGAGTGAATCGAGAACGGTTCGCTCGTCGGCGGCAATCAGATAGGCCTGTACCCGAAAGGGGAAGGGCAGGGTGTTGGTCGTGCGCAGGATGAGCTGCCCCTCGGGCGATTCGCCTTTGATTTCTTCCAGGTCGAGCCGGCTCAGTTCATTGGCGCGGTAAATCTGCTGGGGGCCGAGTATGGCATAGGAGGCGTCCACCTCGGTAAAACGGATGCCCACGCTCAGCTCGCGGCCCGTCAGGCTGACTGCCGCGCTCGTGCCGCTCGACCGGACGTTTTCCAGGCGCAGGGTCAGGCGACCCGCCAGCAGCTTGTCGGTTACGACGCGTTCTTCGCCCTGCAGGGTACCGTTAGCGGGTATGGGTCGGGAAAGCGGCTGGCGCAGCAGTTCGGTTCCGGCCTCGTTGAGGTAGACGAGCACCATCCCAGCCTCGAAGGCAAATGGAAATTCGTTGCGGATGACAAACTCGAGCTTGGCCCGGTTGAGCTGTGCTTCGATGAATTCGCCCCCGCGGTTGCGAATTTCAAACGGCCCCAACTGGGCGTAATTGAAGGGGGCTACGGGGCCGCTGGCAGACTGGCCGAGGTCCTGGGCACTGAGCAGCTTTTCGTAGAACAGGTCAGTGAACTGTTCGGCACTGTTGAGATCGAGCCGAGTCTGCAGCACCGGCACCACCAGATCGAGTCGCGGCTTGGGGGTATCGAGGTTAGTGGGTACGCAGCCCGAAAGCAGCAACAAGCCTAGGATCATTAATAATCCAGATCGCATGGAATCAAATAGGTTTGGGTTGATCAAAAAGTTTTTTTTATGAGATTGCAAATTTATGTAAATCCGTGATTGATCCGATTGTCAAATGTAGTCGAAAAATAAATTTAAATAATTTCATGCAATATTTGTCTGTTCCGAGCTGCCCGGGTCTTGGGGCTTGTGAATCGATCGACTCCAAATGCAACCCGATGCGAGGCCTCGCGGGTTCATCCCATAGGCTGCAGCAAGCCAGCTTTTCCTACTTTTGAAGTATGCACCTGTGTCGTTACCTTCTGCTGATTGCCTTGCTGCTGACGGCCTGCTCGAACGAGCCTCAACGTTCCAGCACCTCGGAAACCGGCCCGCCAGCGGTAGCACATTCACCGGCCCCGCCGCCGGTGCTCGAGCACTTCTCGGGCGACAGTGCCTATCGCTGGATTGAGCGACAGCTGGCCTTCGGCCCGCGGGTACCGGGCACGGCCGGCCACCGCGCCTGCGGCGACTGGATGGTTCAGTTTCTGAACGCCCAAGGAGGACAGGTAGTTGAACAGACGGCCACCGTCCGCGACTGGAAAGGCCGGAATCTGCCCCTGCGCAACATCATCGCCAGTTTTGGCCCTGCGGGCGGGCGGCGTATCATGCTGTCGGCCCACTGGGATACTCGCCCGATGGCCGACGAGGACACTGCCCGCACCGACCAGCCCATCCCGGGTGCCAACGACGGAGCCAGCGGGGTTGCCGTGCTGCTGGAGCTGGCCCGCGTCTGGAAAGATCACCCGCCTCATGTAGGGGTCGACCTTTTCTTCTGGGATGCGGAAGATGGCGGTGTCTCGGGCCGCGACGATTCGTGGTGCCTCGGCTCGCAGTACTGGGCTAAAAACCGCCACGACCCCAGCTATCAGGCCCGTTTCGGCATCAATCTGGATATGGTGGGCGGACGTAATGCTACCTTCACCCACGAGGTGTATTCGCGGCAGGCCGCTCAGGGGCTGCTCGATGAAGTCTGGCGCAAAGCTCACGCCTTGGGCTACGGCCAGTATTTCCTCTTTCAGCCCATCGGCTCGGTGATCGACGACCACTACTTCATCCACAAGCTGACGGGTATTCCGTACATCGACATCATCCACGTGGACGCGCAGCGCGGCGGGGGCTTCTTTCCTCACTGGCATACGCACGCCGACGATCTGCCAGCCATCGACCGAAACGTGCTGGAAGCGGTGGGGCGAACCCTGCTGGCCTTCCTGGCTGACCAGAAGCCCGCCTAGCGGGAACCGATAGCCCCCTTCTGACTGTAGTATATTGACTTTTAAACTAAAATACAGCCCCCATGAGCCGAAGCCAGCATGCCGAACGACAGGCCGAAAAACGAAACCGCCCGCCCACCCAGCAGTTCCGCGTTTACGCGGTTCTCGCCGTCAACAACTTCCAGCGGTTTGCCCGAACGGAAGCCTTCAGTGGGATTCTGCTGATTCTGTGCGCGGTAGCCGCCACGCTGTGGGCCAATTCGTCGGCAGGCGACGCCTACCAGAACCTGATTCATCGGTATTTTTCGATCGGCTTTGGCGATTTTCTGCTTTCCAAGTCGCTGATTCACTGGATTAACGATGGCCTGATGGTCATTTTCTTTTTTGTCGTGGGGCTGGAGATCAAACGCGAGCTGCTCATCGGCGAACTCTCGTCGCCGCGCAAGGCCCTGCTGCCTGCCGTTACGGCCATTGGCGGCATGCTGGTGCCGGCTGCTATCTACATTGCTTTCAATTCCAACGGCGAGGGAGCCGGTGGCTGGGGCATTCCCATGGCAACCGACATTGCCTTTGCGCTGGGTATCCTGATGCTGGCCGGCAAAAACGTGCCCATGAGCCTGAAAGTCTTTCTGACGGCCTTGGCCATTGTCGACGACCTGGGGGCGGTGCTCGTAATTGCCTTTTTCTATACGGCCGACGTGCAAACCGCTTATCTTTACAATGGGCTGGCCCTCTATGGCGCGATGATTCTGCTCAATGTGGCGGGCATGCGCGTTACGATCATCTACTCGGCATTGGGGATTGTGCTCTGGTTTCTGTTCCTCAAATCGGGCGTGCATGCCACGATTGCCGGTGTGCTGCTGGCTTTTGTCATTCCTGCCGAAAAAACCCTCAACTACCGGCAGTTCTATACCGAGCTGGGCAACCTGACCCGCTATTTTGGCGAAACCTTCAAGCTCAGCGACGCTCAGACAGCGGCCGCCGGCCGGCAGGCCCGCATGCTGCTGCTTGAGGAAATCTATGCGGCTGTCCATCGGGTACATTCCCCCCTCGAACGCCTGGAACACGGCCTCAAGCCCTGGACGGCTTACCTCATTCTGCCCATCTTCGCCCTGGCCAACGGTGGCGTAACCTTTGGCAGCGACCTCTGGGCTTCGCTGAGCCATCCCGTATTCTGGGGCATCTTCCTGGGGCTGTTTATCGGCAAGCAGGTGGGTGTTTTCGGTTTTGGCTGGCTGGCCATCCGCCTGCGCTGGGCATCGATGCCCACGGGGGTGAGCTGGCTCATGCTCTACGGGGTCAGCATCCTGGGGGGCATCGGCTTCACGATGTCGCTTTTCATCTCGGAACTGGGCCTGCCGCCAGCCCTGCAGCAGGTCTCGAAGCTGGGCATCATGGCTGCTACGTTTCTGGCGGCCGTCACGGGCTTTATTCTGACCAAGCGCGGCGTGGCCCTCATACCCGACGATCCCGATGCCGACCTGACCCCCAAAGAACTGCTCGAAGAACTCAAGGAACTGGAACGCGTCGCCCCTGCCCGCACCTGAAGCTCTGCTGCCAATTCAGCGAAAAAGCCCCCAGCGGGGGCTTTTTTCCGGTGGAGAATATCGGATTCGAACCGATGACCTCTTGCATGCCATGCAAGCGCTCTAGCCAGCTGAGCTAATCCCCCGAAAATTCAGACTGCAAAGATAGACCTTGCAGGCCGCCTCTGCAAGAGTTCATCCGAAAAATAGGAGTCTAAGTAAAAATTTACAAAAAATCAAATAAAAGTATAACCTAAGGGATTTAATTTGCGTATACCGCTTGTTCGTTGAACAAATGCCAAAAACCGATTCCATGCACCTGCTGCTTCTGCTGTTTGTCGTCCTGACGTGGACCCCTCTGAGCGGCCTTTCCCAGACGACTCTTGGTGCAGCCCCACTGGCTGGCCCGAGTCCCATCCGTACCGATCTGGTGCCTTACGACCTGCAAGTCTATCCCGTGCCCACCCGCTCGACGCTGCACGTCGAGTTTCAGGCCCCCGAAGCGGGCCAGCTCAACGTTTCGTGCGTCGACCTGCTCGGGCGGTCGCTGCTATCGGACGCGCTGCTCGAGGCCACCAGTGCTGGCCGGCTGGTGCACGATCTGCAGCTCGAGAGCCTCGAAGCCGGTACCTACGTGCTGCGACTGATCTACCAGCCGCTTGCCACCGGTCGCCCGCTGGTTCTCTACCGCCGGTTTGTCGTGGAATAAGTTCCGCCGCAACGGCCGATTCCGATTTTATTTTCAGCTGGATTGAACACACAGCTAACAAGCTGGGCGTTCCTTCGTATATTGCTTATTCCTAAAAGCAAAAACGGGGATGAGTGCCTACCACACCGCGCTGGAACGCTACCGCAACGAGCGCAACGCCCACCACCTGGATGAAGTGCTGTTCCAGCACCTGCTCTACCTCTTCCCCGCCATTCTCGTGGCCCAAGCCGACGGCCATGTCGACACCACCGAGGTGATGCACCTCAATAAACTGGTGATCTATATCACCGAAAACCAGTCGGGCTTCAACGAGGATCAGCTCAAATCGGAAATCCGCTACCTGATGTGGAATGCCCAGATCTGGCGCGTCGCCCTGCTCAATGCCCTGAAAGAACTGCTGGCCAAAACCCATAAAGGGCGCGAGGTCATCGATCTGATGATCTCGACGGCTAGCTCGAGCACCGGCAGCCTGATCAACAACATCCTGCTCAGTACCCTCAACCCGAGTAACGACAGTGTCAAAACCTCGCTCAACTTCGATCCGGCCGCCGAATTCATCAGCGAGGTCGAAAAGAACGAAATCGTCAATGTCGCCAAGCACCTGGGCCTCTTCAACGACAAAGGCATTCTCGACACCATCAACCTGATCATGAACCTGCCCAAGTCCTGAGGGCAGGTCCGTTCTGTTTGCCCGCTCCCCGAAACGCTGCAGGAAGTTCTTATTTCCCCTTTATAACATGCCGTTTCACAAACGTGTAACCTTACAGCAATTCATCGCTGAAACCGAACGCCAGGCTCCCGAAGCCACCGGCGAGTTCTCGCAGCTGCTGCGCGAAATCATCCTGGCCGTCAAATACATCCACTACGAAACAAGTCGGGCAGGCATCAACCAAATTCTGGGCCGAACCGGCAGCCGCAATGTTCAGGGCGAGGAGGTGCAGAAACTGGACGTTTTTGCCCATGAACAGCTCGTACGTTCGCTGCAGCTCAGCGGACTGGCCGCCGTGCTCGGTAGCGAGGAAGCCGACGATTACGAGGTGGTCAACCCCGCGGGCCGCTACGTGGTGCTCTTCGATCCCCTCGATGGCTCCTCGAATATCGATGTGTCGATGCCCGTAGGAACGATTTTCTCGATCTACCGTCGCCTCGACCCCGACCGGCCCATCACCGAAGCCGACGTGCTGCAGCCTGGCCGCCGCCAGCTGGCCGCCGGCTACGTCCTCTACGGCACCAGTACCCTGCTCGTCTACACCACCGGCCACGGAGTCAATGGCTTTACGCTCGAACCCACTGTGGGCGAGTTTTTCCTGACACACCCCCAGCTGCAAACACCCGAGCAGGCCAGATATCTGTCGATCAACGCCGCGGCCCGCAGCCAGTTTCCCGAGGCGGTTCGGGCCTATCTGGACGAGGTGGATGCCCGCCACGCCGAAAATCCCGACGCCCTTAAACCGCGCTATGTGGGCGCGCTGGTAGCCGACTTCCACCGTAACCTCCTCGAAGGAGGCATCTTCCTCTACCCCGGTACAGTAGCCAAGCCCGCCGGCAAGCTGCGTCTGCTCTACGAAGCCAACCCCCTGGCCTGGATCATCGAACAGGCGGGCGGCCTGGCTACCGATGGCCAACAGCCCATTCTCGACCGCCAGCCCCAAAAACTGCACGAGCGCACCCCGCTGGTTCTGGGATCGAAGGCGGAAGTCGAACGCTTTTTGTACTTTTCAGCCAGGGAATTGCACAACATGCCGTATTAAAGAGCGATACCATCGCCCCCCAATCAGACTCATCCATGGAAAATCGATTCAGTCGCGCCGTACGGGCCTGGTCGAGCGATCTGATCACCGACTTCGAGAACCCTAAAGCTATTCTTCGCCAGAACCTCCACGAACTTCGGGCCTTGGTTCCACGCATGAACGCCAACCTGGCAATCATCAAGGAAACAATGGTGCTGCTTGAAAAAGAACTTCGGCAATGCCGGCTGGTCGAGTCGGAACTGTGTGAGAAAATCAAATTTACCATACGTCAGGGACGCGACGACTTGGCCGCCAATTACTGCCTGCGCCTCGAGCGGCTGCGGCAGGAAATTGCCATCACCCAAGCGGAGTACAATACTGCCTCCGAGGCCTACGAGCGGGCAGGTGATGTCAAAAAAGCTTTCCTCAAGGAAATAGACCGCAAAACCCGTGAAGCCTCGCAGGCTGTACATGAGAGCGAGCGGTCGCAGGGGATGGCCAGGCTGGCCGACACCCTGCAGAGTTTCGACGTCAACGGGCTGGATGCCACTCACCGCGACATGGTGAGTCGGCTACGTAATCAATCCGCCCACGCAGAAACCCAGCTCGATCTGGCAACCGACCAGCTGAATGTAGATACCTACCGCCTCGAACTGGAAGCCGAGCACATCCGTGCTCAAGCCATTCTGGATGAGTTCCGGGCCGAAGTGAAGCCACGGGTTGGAGGCACCCCCCAAGCCCATTCCGATCCCGATTCCCCCCTTTCTTCCAACTCCAAGGTCAGCAGCTGACTGACCCGCTTTTTTCAAAACTCGCTGCTGAGTGCCGCAAGCGGTTTCCAGCGTACGGTATGCACCCCTTCGAGCTGCTGTATAATGGCAGCCAGGTTTTCGATGCTGGCATCAGCTGGCTCGTTGGCTTCGATCTCGATTTCGATAATGACCTGTTCCGCTTCGAATGCATCGCTCGACTGAATCGAGACCAGGCGCAGGTGTTCGTCCTGCCGCAGAAAGGTCAGGCAGCGGTCGCGAACGGTCGGCTCACTCTGTTCGTGCACCTGCACATCGAGCCGGTAGCTGTGAAACACACTGAGGCTGCGCCGAAAGCTGCGGCGGTCGAGCCAGCGGCTGACCGGCAGCAGGGCAATGTGCACCAGCAGCACCAATCCCGTCAGCACGCCTGCCAAGCTGTAAAATCCCGCCCCCGCAAAGGCTCCCACGCCGGACGAACACCCGATAGTCGCGGCGGTATTGAGCCCCCG
>CALDDN010000063.1 GCA_937936615.1 uncultured Bacteroidia bacterium
GCTCGTGGTACAGGGGCCGGAGCTGGGTCATCAGAGCCTCAAAATCGGACACCCTCATCCCCGTACAGGTCTCAAACATCCGCGGACGCCCGACTATTTTGCTGTACAAGCTCATCGTATTCGAATCTTAACGCTATTTACCGATTCTAAGGTAACTGCGCAACGGGTTTAATTAAAAAAGATACCAGCCCCCACATACCTTCGCGGACCGAAATGGTTGCCAAGTCTGTATCCACTAGCCGAACGCAAACGATGCCCCTGATACCAAAAAGCCCCCAAAACGGGGGCTTGGAAAACATTTCATGCCGACTCCATGATCAGTTCAAAACGACCGCCCGGCGAATCGTGCAGCCGGCTGCATCGCGGGCCTGCACCTCGTAACGACCAGGACGCAGGTTGCGGAAATCGCCCCGCGCCTGCCAGCTCTGACCGTTGTCGATCGAGTATTCGATGGGCGGCGTACCGATACGCGCGCGAGCCACCAGACGCCGGTCGGCAGCATCGGCTTGGTGCCGCAGGCTGCGGGCCACCAGGTCGATCTTGAAAGGCGGTGCCCCCGGCACCTCTATACTAGCCTCTCCTTCGCAGCCGGCGGCATCGACCACCCGTACCTGGGCAACACCCGGGCGGCCGACCTGAATGGCTCCCTCACGATCGCTCTGACTGCCTACCTGCATGCCATTGAGGTAAATCTCCAGGGGCGGCTGCCCACCTTCGATCCGGTAGGAGACAGCCCCAGGCTCGCCGTTGCAGCCTACGGCCTGAATGAGCGTCAGCCTCAGGCGCGGACGCTCGGCACTACCGGGCACATCGGCTTCGGCACGGGCCTCGCAGCCCGCGGCATCGACTACCCGAATCCGGTAGTTGCCCGGTGTTTCGATCGACGTCGAAAACGCCCCAGGAACCTCGGAGGCTTCGAGATTGTCGTTGAGGAAAAGGGCGTAGGGGGCGCGGCCTTGATCGATACGCAGATTGAGCCGTCCGGACCTGGTGCACCCAACCGGCTCAACGCTCGCCACCTCGACCCGAGGCAAAGGCAGGACTTCGACACGTACCGTGTCGCGTACCGGCCCGCTGGGACCGAGCACCGTAACAACATAGGTCGTAGTCTGAGTGGGCGTAGCCGTAGGAGTACGGCTGTTGGGGTTGTCGAGGCTGGCTGCAGGTGCCCAGGCCACTGGATACTGGCCGTCGGGTTCGATGCGCACGCCCAGCTGCGCCGACTGTCCTGCGCAGATGCGCTGATCGGGACCGGCATCGACGGTCAGTTGAATCGGATCTTCATCCGTGATGAGCAGCGGCAGGGGCAAAGGCAGCGGATCGGGAATGCTGTCGGCAATATCGGGGGCAAATTGCTGGAGCAACTGCTTGAGTGTCAGCTCCTGAACAATGAAGCGCAAGTAAACCCGTACTTCCAGCTGGATGAAAGGCCGTTCGGAGTTGGCGCGGGTAGGCGTGCCGCTGATGCGTCCGCAGCCAAAAATGCCCACATCGGGAGCCGGATCGGTGCGGGGTGGCCGCATCGTGTAAGGGTAGCGGCCCTGAAAAGCAGGGTCGGCCGCGTTGCCATTCACCAGCTCAAAAGTCAACCCCTCTGGCACCTGCGACACATTAACAATTTCGAGGCGGGTTATGGGCAGGGGCAAGGGCACGCCGGGAAAACTCAGGTTTTTGCGTACCGCCAGCTGAAAGGTATGATCGTAGGGCTGGCCCACCCGCCCGGGCACCGGAACAGGATCGAGGCAAAAGGGAATGCCCAGCGAGTCGGGCGGAAAGGGGCAGTTGCGGGCATTGGGGGTACACTGGCCCCAAGCCTGCACAGCCAAACTCAGCCCCAGAAGCAAGCAAGGCAAAGCAAGGAACAGCTTTTTCATGAATCGAACTTGTCTAAAACGGAATTGTGCCCGAAGTTAAGCAAAAACAGTGATCGCGCGGCGGGGGCGACCTCTCGATCACTGGTTGACTCGGGCTGGATAGGCCGCAGCGATCTGGTACCCGCTTCGCGACTGGGCCTCCCTGAACCTGTCCCCGCAAACGCAAAGAATGGGGATCGGCGTTGATACCCGTCGAACGCCATTAATTAATAAAATATTAATTAATCGTTCGTTGATTTTGAGTAATTAAAATAAGTTAAATTGATTTAGGTTCCAATTTCATCCTTACTGATTTTTTCGCTGAAAAGCCTGCGACCACGATTGCAGCTGCAGGGATTTGTCCTGCCAGAACCGGTCGAGTGCCTTCAAAAAATCCGCATCGCCTTCTACTTTCAAGTCATCCAGGTAAGTGAAGACAAAGGAAGCCAGCGGCCGAATGTCGTACACCTGGAGAACCAGCTGCCAGCTGTTCTCGTGAGGCTCAGCCAGCCGCGCAGCCACCGGGAACTGCTGCTCAAACTGGAGCCAGGCCCGTTGCTGCAGCAGCAGTTCGGCCTGCCAGACGTGTTCGCCACGCAGAAAGCCGAAAGCATCGGGCGGCTGGTAAGTGTGCTGCTCGTGTCGGGTAAAGTGAGTACCAGTAATGCGTACGTCGCCAATCCGAGCCAGCTTGAAACCCTTGACCTGACGGGCATCTGTCTCGTAGCCGATCAACAGTCCGAGGTCGGACAGCAGCTCCAAAGGCTCGAGGGTGCGGTCGCGGGTGATGCCCGAGCTGGCCGACTGGTAGTTGAGCAGTTCCACCCGAAGGCAGTTGTCGATGGCCGCCTGCAGGCGGCGGGTGTTGTATACATACCGAGCGCGGTCGGCCAGCAAACCCAGCGCGGCAGCCCCGCTGGCAATGGGGGCCAGCTTTTCGAGCAGGGCATCGCGGTGTGCGGAGCCGAAAAGATCGGTATCGGGCAACTGCCTCACCAGTTCATAGAGCAAGGATGCCTCCTGCGAAGTGATGGTCTGAACCAAGAGACCCCCGGCGGGCTGATCGATCCGATAGGTCGTGCCATACTTCGTAACCTGCAGACCGATATCGCCCAGTTCCTCGAGCAAGCGGTAGACTCGCCGTTCACCGATACCGAGCCGCTTGGACAGATACTTGACTTTCTTGGGTGGAGGCTGGATCAGCAGCTGGTAGAGATCGGAGAAAAGCTTGAGACGCGAAGCGTTACCCATAGGAAGTTGTTTTGACAATTGCTGTCAAAATATGGATTGAGGAAAAAATATTTGACAGCTTTCGTCAAAAAAGGGGGCAAACTTTGCGTATCCGATCAATCAAAAACTTCCATGCTATGGGCCTGACGGCTTTACTGCCACGCGAGTTCGACACCACCCACGAGCGCAGGTTCTTCGACAAGCTGCAGGAAATGCTCGAAGCCGACTACGCCTACCGCAGTGAGCCAGCCGTCTTGATGGGCAACCTAACGCTGCGGGGCAAAGATATCGATGCCATCTTTCTGAAATCGGATGCTCTGTGTGTGCTCGAATTCAAGAACTACGGCGGTGCGATCGATTTCCATGAAAATCTGGACTGGTGCGCCGACGGGCGCATTGTCGGAGGGGGACGCAACCGCAACCCCTACCAGCAAGTCAGGGACTATCGATACACGCTCAAAAATGCACTGACCGATTACCTGACACGGCCCGGACTCAACCTGGGCCACATTTCGGGGATGGTGATCTTTCATCAGCCCGCCAGGCTGAACAACGAGCTGCCCCAACAGATCAGCACCTGGTTTCATATAGCAGACAGCACCGACGTGGTGCGCAAGCTGGGCTACCTGACCTCGAAGCAGCTGGAATTCACGGACGAGGAACTCGAACGCATCCCCGAATGGCTGGGAGCCAAACCCAAACAGAAACAGAAACAAACAAAAACAAGCCCTCCCCTGGAGAGCGAACCAAACAAACAATCAGCGGTAGCAGCCCCCGAACCGGAGTACAGTGCTTTTGAGCAGGATTTACGGGGGCTGCTGGCTAGCGGGGGCTACCGCGTGGTGCACAGCGAGACCATTCCGACGGGTTCGCAGGCGGCCCGCTACGCTGCGAGCGAAGACCTGCAAAGGCTGCACCCCAGCGGACAGCAGCTCATCGCAGCGCAGGACATCAAACTTTACAGCCACCAGATGGAGGCTCTGATCGCTCTGGAGGAGGAACAGGACGTGTGTCTGGCAACGGGCACGGCCTCGGGCAAAACGCTGGTCTTTCACCTGGCAGCCAGCCAGCTGCTGGCACGCGATGCCGAGGCCGTCGTACTGGCCCTCTACCCTTCCAAAGCACTGGGCAAACAGCAGCTCGTCCGTTGGAAGAAAGCCCTGAAACAGGCCGGCGTCGAGGCAGAGGTAAAACTCATTGATGGCGACCTCAACCCGGCCCTGCGAACCAAGCCCCTGACCGAATCGCGGGTTTTGCTCACAACCCCCGACGTACTGCATGCCTGGTTCATGGCCGAGGTCAACAACAAGAAAGAGATCAGGACTTTCATCCGGCGGCTCAGGCTCATCATCCTCGATGAGGTACACATCTACCGCGGACGCGTGGGCAGCAACATGGCCTACCTGCTGCGGCGACTGGCCGTTCAGCTTACACTCGAAAGCAACCAGGGGGTGCGCCTGCTGGCGGCCTCGGCCACCCTCAGCGATCCCGAACAATTCCTTTGTCAGCTCACCGGCCGCAAGAGCATCCGCATCATCGACCGCGAAGGCGCACCCCGCTACCCGATCCATTACCTGTTTGTAGAACCGGAATCGGGCAACTACATCGATGCAGCCCTGCAGTTACTGCGGCTGCTGCGCGATGCCGACTCGCGCTTCCGCTTCCTGAGTTTTTTCGACAGCCGGCAGCTGGTAACGAACATGGCCTACCTGGCCAACCTGACCAAAAGCGAGGCCGAAGCAGCCGACGATCCGATCGATGAAACAGCCGAAGACCTGATCGATGGCAAAACCAGCATCACCCCCCAGGAAGAAAAAGCCCTGCGCAAGCAGTACCGCATCCAGCCCTACCGCGCCGGCTTCATGCCCGAGGAGCAGGAGAAAATCACCGAAGATTTTATTAACGGACACATTCAGGGCATCCTGAGCACCAGCGCACTGGAAATCGGCATCGATCTGCCCGATATCAATCTGGGGATTTTGTTTGGCATGCCGCCAAGTGTCAGCAGCCTGCGCCAGCGCGTCGGACGGATCGGACGCAAACAGGAGGGATACGTAGTGATCGTACACGACGGCTCGCTGCGTTCGAGCCTTCTGTTCAGCAAGGGCGCACAGGTGATGCAGGCTCTGCCCCTTGAAGCCAACCACCTCTACCTCAACAACAGCAACCTGCAGGTCATTCAGGCCCAGTGCCTGCGGCGGGAACTGGGCTTTGCCGATGAGCTGCCCCCCGACTGCGAAAGCTTTTTTCCCGAGGGCTTCGCCAGCTACTACCGCGATCTGGTGAAAGACCAGCTGCCCGATGAATTCGAATCGCTGCTGGTCAGCAACGACGAAAAGCCACACCTCAAATTCGCGCTGCGCGAGGGCGAGGCCCAGTACAGAGCCTATTCGATGGATCGGGGGCCGTTGAATGATTTGCCTGTCGCCAGGTTCTCGTATTCACAGCTCATCCGCGAAGCCTACCCGGGGGCCGTGTTCAAAGACTCGCAGCACGCCTGGCAGGTCTACTCGGTCATTCACCGCGAACAGCTGATCAAAGTCAAGCGCGTAAAACGCAACAAAACCACCAAACGCATCGCCCTGCCCAAGCAACTCAGACCCGATTTGAGAGGTAGGATTCGGATCCTCTACAAGGACTCGCAGCTCAAGGTACTGGTCTGTCCGCTGCGCGTGAGCGAAAGCGTCATCGGCTTCTGGGAGGGCAGCCTGGGCAAAACGCCCCTTCGCATCGATTACCCGATCAAAAATACCACCGCCCGTTTCGACGGCAAATACTTTACCCAGCACTTCAACACCAGCGGGTTCATAATCTGGCATGAATGCTTCGACACCCCCAACGTTCAGCTCAAACTGCTGGCCCGCTACCTGCTCAAAAACCTGCAGACCCTCTACCCCTTCGACCCCCAGGACATCGAAACGGCCGACAGCAGGCTCCACGTGATCGAGCCGCACACCAACTGGAACGGAATCCCCAACGAATCGGCCTTTCTGGCGTTTTTCGATCAGGGAATCTACCTGCAGCTGAGTCTGGGGCTGGCCGACCTCGGACTGCTGATCAAGGCCCTCGAAAATGGACTGGCGTTCTACCAGACCCACCAGCACCAGCCCGATACCCTGCGCGAACTCTTCCCGCCTGAAGCCATCGAAGCCGATGGCGAGCCCTTCGAAAGCGAAACCATCATGGCCATGGAACAGCTGCTGGCCTCATTCCGAAAGGCGCGGCAGAACGGTGGCTTCCGGCCCGAAAACCTCGACGATGCACCCAATTTCTTCGAATGCTGGAAACCAGGCACCAGAATCCGCCTCGAAGACAAACGAATCGGCGGCATCAATAACATTATCGAGCGAAACGGCCAGGTGGTCTACATCGTCAAAGTGGACAACGGCAGCGACAAGGTAGCCACCGTATCGGTACCCATCGATGAACCGATCGAGGTGCTTTCCGAAAATCCCCAACGCTGCTACTACGTCGAAGGAGCGATCGAGGACGAAAAGCCTGACTGCCCCTGAGCCTCGCACCGGCACGGCTGCCTCTGCCCGAAGCATGCCAGCAGGGCAATTACAGCAACACAGGCAATCCCTTTTTTCTTTATTCAATTGTTATTCAATTGCAAAGTATGAATCGGACCAGAGATCATACTTTGCAATTATTTTTTGAATTCGGCCCCATCTTCCGATTGGATCGATCGGTACCAAAGGAGAACTTCAGGTTGCAATCCGGTTCCCTGCATCCCGAATGAAACGGTTGCTCAAGGCGCACATTGCCGGACGCAATCGAATACCGAATGTATCGCACGTAATGTTAAAATTAAGAACGAAAAATGTCAAGTAAATTTTGAATTCAAGTTCAAAAGATATAGCTTGTACAATTTGAGGTCTTGTTCCAGTCGCTTCATGCTCAAACTCTACTTTTTTCGACCGCTGCTTTTGTGGATGCTTGTGGGTGGAGCGATGCACCTGCAGGCACAGCCGCAGGCCCGCGACCTGCAGCTGACCGACACCGACCAGCCCCAGACCATCTGGCCGGCTTTCGAGGGTGGCCGCGTCGAACTCACATTCCATCGCTGGGACCTGACCGCAGGCGATGAGTGGCTCTACGTCTTCGATGGCCCTTCGACTGCTGCGCCCCTGCTGGGCATCTGGGGCAGCGAAACGCCCCACCGCCTGACCGCCTCCCCCTGGAACCCCACCGGTGCCCTGACCCTGCTGACGGTCTACAGCCCGCCCCGCATGGGCAGCGGCTGGCAGGCCACCGCCCAGACAGCCTGCCGCACCGAAATTCAACGCCTGCGTCCCCTGCCCGCCCCACAGGGCCAGCCCGATACCGTCGCTCTGCGCTTTGCCACCGACGGACCGCTGCTGTGGGAAAGCTCGCCCGATGGCCAAAACTTCCACCCGCAGCCCGACTGGGGATCAGGCCAGCGCGTGGCCATACCTGCCGACCCGCCGTTCCGATGGGTGCGGGCACGGCTGCCCGACTGTCCGGCAGGTACTCCCGCCCTGACCCCGAGCCTGACTCCGCGGCACGACGCTGCAACCCCGCAGCTCGAAAAAACCGCCGCGGCTACGACCCAGGCCGCCGGTTGCGCCGACTGCCCCAACGAGCTGGTGGCTTCGACCGACCTGGCGGTACTCTGCGAAGGCTCCTGCACGTTCCTCAACGCCGAGGGCCGATTCGTGCGAACGGTGGGCGACGACTTCAACGCCGGCATCGATTTCTCACTCTGGGACAATACCAACGGGATCACAGCCCAGCACTGCGGCAGCCTCGACGGCAGCCCCACGCTCTGGTTCGGCAGCGATGCCCTGCCCCGCGTAGCCGAAACCGTAGCCCTCGATGCCCGCTGGGGCTGCAACGTAGGCTTCGATATCCGCCTCGGCACCGATGCAGTCCCCAACCCCACGGGCTGCGAGGACATCGAAAAACCAGCCGAAAACCCCATGTTCCAGTACTTCAACGGCACCGACTGGGTTACACTGCAGGTCTTCGATGGCGGCGGGCAGGGCAATCCGGGGCCGTGGGGCAGCTGGTCGCGCGTCTGCATCGACCTGCCGCCGGCCGCCCGCCTGCCCAACCTGCGGCTGCGCTGGGTGCAGTTCGAACACGACCTGCGCGGCTTCGACCAGTGGGCCATCGACAACGTGTCGATCGACGTCGTTTCACCGACAGTCGACTACCAATGGACCGGCCCCAACATCCTCTCGGGAGCCAACACCAACCGCCCCGCGGTATGCCCCACAGCCCCGACAACCTACACCGTAACAGCCACCGATGGGGTGAGCGTGCTTACACGCACGGTTTTTGTCGATGTCATCACCGCCGACCAGATTGCCGGCCGCGTTACGGGCGACAAAACCATCTGCCCGGGCGGAACGACAGGCACGCTGACGCTTGTCGACTACACGGGCGATGTCATCAACTGGGAGCGGCAGCCGGGCTGTACGGGCAACTGGGAATTCATTTTCGTGCAGTCGCCCACCTACGCCGAAACCAACGTCCAACAGACGACCTGCTACCGCGCCATCGTCCAGTTCGGCGACTGCCGCGGACCTTCGCAGCCAGTTCGCATCGAGGTGCCCCAGCCCAATCCAGGGCGTGTGGTAGCCGACTACGAGGAAGTGCCCTGCGAGTCGGTGTTCGTAACCTACCGCCTCGTCGATTACGAGGGCGAAGTAGTCTCCTGGTTTTTGTCCGGATCCGAAATGAGTGGCTCCCGGGGCCTCGATGAATACATCGCGGGGCCACACTGCCCCGTAACGGCAACGGTCAAAGTGCCCGGCTGCCCCGACTCGACGGCTCGTCCGGCCCAGTCGGTTTGTGTTTCGATCGACCCCGTACCCCCGCCCAGTCCCAAACAAGGCTTTATTCTGGTGCAGCCCTATTTTCCGCCCGAATGCACGGGACCCGAGCCGCGGATCGCCCGCCTGCTGGGCCTGCCCCCCGACTGGGTCGAATACTGGGAAATCCTGATTCCCGGATCGCAAGGCTGGCAGCGCATCCCCGATTCCGAAAACCAGACCTTGATCGAATCGGATACCGTGCTGAGCGTCGGTACCTGCTTTCGGGCTACCGTGCGCCTCGACACGGCCAGCAACGAATGCGATACCCTCAGTTCGTTTCAGCCACCGGTCAACTGCGTGGAGGAACGAAGCTGCACCAACTGTGTGCTGAACAATCAACAGGTCTGTGCCGACGATGCACAACCGGTCCGCCTGTGTGCGCCGGCAGGCTGCGACTCGCTGGTAGCGTGGCAACGGGCCGTAACGCCCATTGGTACCCGTTGCACAGACCCCAGCCTCAACTGGCTAAGCCAGCCCGTGCCTCCGGGCGACCGATGTTGGGATTACAACCCACCCCCCAACAGCCAGACTTGTTTTCGCATCGTCTACGCACAGGGTGGCGATCTGAACAAGCTGGAAGAAGGAGCCCCCGGCTGGGTCATCCGCCACCCCCCGATTGCTGCAGGCACGCTGGCGGCCGACCCGCCCGAGGGCTGCGCCACCTCCAACGGCGGCCTGCTTACCCTGAGCGGCTTCGACCCCGAGGCCTTCATCGAACGCTGGGAATATGCCGAAGCCTCCGACCCCAACACCTGGATTCCCATTACCGGAAACTTTACGCCGGTGCAGGCCTACACGGGCCTGACCCAAACCCGCACCTACCGCGTGCGGCTGGTAAAAGACATGGACCCCGACCCGACAGAGGAATTTTTCTGCGAAAACTACTCGACACCCTTTACGATACAGATTTCCCCGCCCACCAATCCGGGCGTGCTGGTCAACAACCGCGATGTGTGCGTGGGCGAGCCGGTGGGCTTCATCTCGTTGCGCGACCAGGTGGGAACCATCCAACGCTGGGAAGTCTCGCAGGGAGGCTGCAACGGCCCTTGGGGGCTGCTCACCACGACCCCCATTACCGACTTTCGCCCGGGCGTCATCCCCAACGACCGCTGTTACCGCGTGTTCGTCAAAAGCGGCAGCTGCCTCGAAGAAGCTACCGCACCGGCCCTCGTGCGCGTGCTCAACCCGCCGGCTGGTGGCGCGGTGGCCGGTACACGAACCGTCTGCCTCGGTGATCCGGGGCCAAGCCTGAGTCTGGTCGGTAATACAGGCTGGGTGCTGCGCTGGCAGTCGGCCCCGAGCTGTGAGGCAGGCCCCTGGACCGATATTCCGGGCAGCGAAAATCCGACCTATTCCGTGCCTGTCCTTCCGCAAACGACCTGCTTCCGCGCCGTACTCACCAACGGGGCCTGCGAATCCTTTTCCACCCCGGGCGAGGTTACAGTCCTGCCCCAAACGCAACCCGGTCTGCTGATGGGCAATACCGAAGTGTGCGCCGGTACACCCGTCGATTTGACACTCACCGAATCGCGTGGGACGGTCGATTCCTGGGAGTGGAGCGACGACGGCGGCCAGAATTGGTCCACCATTCCCCTCAAGGACACTGAATACACCACGCCCCCCCTGTTTGCCGACCGCTGCTACCGCGGTGTTTTTCAAAGCGGCAGCTGCCCCAAGGCGTTTTCCAACGTCCTGTGCATCGACGTTGAACAGCCCCCGGGGGGCGAGCTGGGCCCCGACCGTCGCATCTGTCAGGGCGAGGATTTCGGCACCGTTACCCTTGAGGCGTTTACCGGAGCGATCATCCGCTGGGAAAGTTCGGTCAACTGCAACGGGGTCTGGGATCCACTGGTGGGGTCTGCGGGTACGATCAGCCGCACGTTCGGTGCCCTGACCCAACCGCTATGTGTTCGGGTACTCCTGGGCGGACGGCTCTGCCCCGATGCCTATACGCCACCGCTGCGGTTCGACCTCGATGAACCGACGATTGCAGGTAGCCTGAACAGCCCACCCCCCCTGTGCGCGGGCCAAATACCCACTGTGCAGCTTTCGGGCCACCGCGGCCAGATCGTAGTCTGGCAGGTGCGACCTGTGGGAGGCAGCTGGACCGACGTACCCAACTCGAGCGGTTCGACCGTTTTTCCCAACGAACCGGTATTCCAGACCGTCGATATCCGAGTTCTGGTGCAGAACGGCCCCTGTCCGGCACAGCTGACCGATGCCGTACGCCTCGAGGTGGTGCAGCCGCCAGCCGCCGGACGCATCAACGGCCCCAATTTTGTCTGCCCGGGTACCGAGGTGCAGCTCGTTCACGTTGGCCCGGCGGCCCCGCTCATTCGCTGGGAACGGGCCTTGGGCAGCTGCCAGTCGACCACGTGGCAGACCTTTGCCAGCAACCTGCCAACGGTCAACGCGGGCAGCCAGACCGGTGCGGTGTGCTACCGAGCGGTGGTGGCGGGTACGCCCCCCTGCGCCGAAGTCTACTCCGATTCGCTGTTGGTCGAGGTACACCCCGAGCCTTTTGCCCGTGGCCTGATCGGCAACCTGGAGGTCTGCGCCGCAACGGCCACCCCCTACCTGGAGTTGCCCAGTGCCGGACGGACAGGCGAAATCCGCCGCTGGCAGGAATCGCGCGATGGCGGCCAGACCTGGATCGACATCGAATGGACCCAACCCATCTACGAACCAGGCCCGATCGACGGGCCGCGTCTCTACCGCGTGGAAATCGGCGTGGCCGACTGCCCCTCGTTCTTCACGCCACCCGCTCTGGTGAATCTGCGACCGCCGACCTTGGGGGGGCGTGTCGTCGGCGAGGCGACCGTCTGCCGCGGGCAGGCTACCGGTCCGCTGCGCCTGGTCGAGCAGCGCGGGCGTGTCCTACGGTGGGAAGCTTCGAAGATGGCCCCCAACGACTGGTTTTCGTTGGGCAAAGCCGATCTTACTGAACTGATGACCGGTCGCCTGACGGTCGACACCTGGTTTCGGGCCATTGTCCAGAACGAAGACTGCGAGATCGAAGCGGCGCAGCCTGTGCTGATCCGCGTGCGGGAAAGTCTGGCCAGCGGCGTGCTGACGGGTGAAGCGGAGGTCTGCGCGGAACGCCACCGCCCCCAGCTTATACTGGTGGCCAATCAGCGGCCAGTTCAGGGCCTCGAGTGGCGGGCTGCCGACTCCGACCAGTGGAGCCTGATTCCAAGCACGGATTGGAATTTATTTTTTGAAAATACCAACTTTTTTATAGAAAAAAACACATTTTTTAGAATTAAATTTGAAGTAGACGGCTGTAATCCGACCGAAACGAGTAATGAGGTCGAAATCCGGCTCTACCAGCCGCCGATTGGCGGTCGGGTCGATGGCGACCACACCGTGTGCCGGGGTGCAGCCAGCAGCCCGCTGCGTCTGGCTGGTGCGCGGGGCGAGGTTTTGGGCTGGGATTTCCACAAAGCTGGCAGCGGCTGGCAGCCGATGGGCAAGGCCGGCCTGCGGGAACTGACATCGGGACGGCTGACGGTGCGCACGGGCTTCCGGGTATGGGTTGGTAGCGGAACCTGCCCGCCTGCCGTCAGCGAACCGGCCTGGGTCGATGTCGACGTACCGCCGCCCCTGCCCGTGCTGACAGCCGACCGCATCCAAGGCTGCGAACGCCTCGAAACGACCCTGCGCCTGCAGGGCCCCGAGCCGACCGCCGGCCGCTGGCAACGCTCCGACACGGGCACCGACTGGTATGACCTGCCAGCCGCGGGCACCGAACTGCCCGTCGCCCTGACCGATACGGCTTGGTTCCGGTTCCGGCTGCATCCCTCGGCCTGCTGGGCGGGCGAGCGCATCTCCAATGTGCTGACGCTTGGAGTAGCCGAAACGCCGCTGGCCGGGCGGGCGGGCGACGGCGCGGCCATCTGCCGGGGCATGGGGGGTGTGCCCCTGTGGGCTGCGGACTACCGCGGGCAGGTCGTGCGGTGGGAGGCCTCCAAAGACCGGGGGCAAACCTGGTTTTCGATGGGCAAGGCCGGACAGGATCGCATCGCTTCGGGCCGCCTGACGATCGAGACGTGGTTTCGACCCGTGATTGGCAATACCGGCTGCCCGCAGGAGGTTTCGCCGGCAGCGGTGCCCGTGCGGGTCGTCAATGGCAGCGAGGCAGCCGACCTGGGTCGGGTGGCTGGCCCCGCACGGAGCTGCAGCAACGAACCGGTTACCCTGAGCTGGCAGCCGGTGGCGGGTGTACGCCTTGTGGGCTGGCGCGTCGAGGACGGCCCCCAACTTATTGAACTGCCCGCCGCCGGAACCGAATTGACGTTGCCCCTGACGGGGCCGGTGGCGCAGATCGCGGCACAGGTTGAAACGGCGTGCGGCCTGCGCCTGACCGCGGCACAAGCCGTGGAGGTGAGGGTGGCCCCCGCGCTGGAACTGCAAACCCGCAGCGGCTGCGCGGGAACCGGTGTGCTGGAGGTGGGACCTGCCGGGGTCTGGCGGCAGGTGCGGGTGCTGGGTACCGGCGGGCTGAGCCGGCAGCTGTCCGCGGAGCCTTTCCGTGTAGAACTGCCGCTGGGCAACTACACCGTGGAAGCTGAAGATATTAACGGCTGCCGTAGCAGCAGCGGAGTCCGTCTGGAGGCCGGCCCACCCGAAGGCCCGGCAATTGTCGATGTAGTGCCGTCACAGAATCAGGTGTTCGTGCGGTGGGCGACGGTGCCCGGGCCGGTGGAGTACCGGGTGGCATGGCGCGTGGTCGGGGCATTGGCGTGGGAACTTTCGGAACCGCTGGCAGGCCACCAGCTGACCTTGAATGGCCTGCAGGCCAATTCGACCTACGAGGTAGAGGTGCGGGTGCGCTGCGCAGGCAATCCGTCGGGCAGCACCGAGGTGGCAGGCCCGCGACAAGCCTTCCGCACGACGGGCGGTACGGGTCTGGGTGGCCGCTGTGCGGATGGCTCGCCTTGGCCCCAGCCGACGGGTTTCCACATAGGCCGACTGGGCAGCAATTACGTTCAGGTGGGCTGGGATACCATTCCCGACGCGCCGGGCTTCATCGTGTCGTGTGGGTTGGCCGACGTGGTGCCTGCCAACTGGCCGCAATGGGTGGTCTGTCAGCCGCAGCATCATTTCGTAGTCGGGGGGCTGGTGCCTGGGCGCAGCTACGGCATCCACGTGCGCACCAACTGCACCAACTGCACGACGGCCCTTCAAAGTACCGACCGGCGGTCGGCCTGGTCGCGCCGCCTCGATTTCACGACGCCGAGCCAACGGCTGGAAAAGACGACCAGCGATGGCGGCGGGCTGCGCCTATACCCCAATCCAGCCTCGACGGCTTTCACCCTGAGCTGGGATGTGCTGACCGAGAATATGCCGATACTGGAGGTATACGACGGTCTGGGGCGGCGGGTGGCGGTACAGGCCTTGAGCGGTCCTGTAGGCGAACTGACCGTCGAAGTGGTGGACTGGCCGGCGGGGCTGTATGTGCTGCGGGCAGGCACGTGGCGGCAAACGCTGCTGGTGGTGCATTGAAATGATACCGAATTGTTGGCGTTGACGGATTGGAAGGCCTGCTCCGTGTGTCGGGACAGGATCGTAAGCAAATTACCTTGTGCTTTTACAAAGCCATTCAGCCCGATCTGTGTTCTGCCAGCTTTCGAAAGTGATCAGTTCGCGAGGCAGGTCTGCTTGAAGTCAGACGCAGGCTGTGTCGGAGCCAGTCCGGCAGCCTTTTCCACAAAGGGATGAAAATGCTTTTGTACAAATGATGTTTATTAGACTGACTTGAAAAGTTTGCCCGAATAGGGTAACCCATATTTCGAGCATAGAAAAGGAACGAACTTTCAGGACCATTTGCAAAAGAACTGGTTTTCAGGTCTTACAGCCTCGTGGAAAACCCTATGGCTCCCGAGCCTAACTTTGCCGCCCGACCCTCAAACCCCCAATGCGCCTGCGTTCCCTCGAAATCCACGGTTTCAAAAGCTTCGCCGACCGGACCCGCCTGCAGTTCGATCGCCAGATTACGGGTATCGTCGGCCCCAACGGCTGTGGCAAATCCAATGTGGTCGATGCCATCCGCTGGGTGCTGGGTGAGCAGAAAATACGCAACCTGCGCTCCGAGAAGATGGAAAACGTCATCTTCAACGGCACCGACCAGCGCAAACGGGCCAACTTGACCGAGGTAAGCATTACCTTCGACAACGACCGCGGCCTGCTGCCCGCCGAATTCGGCTCCGTAGCCATCACCCGCCGCCTCTACCGCGACGGCGACAGCGAATATCTACTGAACGGGGTGCCCTGTCGCCTCAAAGACATTCAGAACCTGCTGCTCGATACGGGGATCGGCTCGGATACCTACGCCATCATCGAACTGGGCCAGATCGAAGAAATGATCACCGATCGCCAAGGCTCGCGTCGACAGCTTTTTGAGGAGGCCGCTGGGGTCTCGCGCTACAAAATTCGGAAGCGCGAGACCCTTATCCGGCTCAACGACACGGGGCAGTCGCTCGAACGGGTCGAAGATTTGGTTTTTGAGGTCGAACGGCAGGCCAAACGCTACGAGAAACAGGCCCAGAAAGCACGAAAATACCGCCAGCTGAAAGACGAGTACCGGGCGGCAGGGGTTCGACTGGCCTGGCTGCAACTTCGGGAAGCCAGCAGCAGCCGCGAAGCCTTCGAGGCCGAAGCCCTTGCCCTGCGTGAACGCCGCGCCGCCCTGGAAACCGAAATGGCCAAACTGGAATCGGCTGTCGCCGACCTGCAGCCGCGCCGCCTGGAGTACGAAAACCAGCTGGCTATCGAGCAGAAACTCCTGACCGAGCGCATCGAAGCCATCCGCAACCTCGAAAATGAACGAAAACTCAGGCAACAAAAAGTCGAGTTCATGCGGCAGCGGCTGGCCCAGCTCCAAGAAGCCACACGAACCGATGAGAACGAACGCACCCGCTGCAACGAACTACTAGACAAACTTGAAGCCAGGATCGATTCTGAAAATGAAGCCTATGACCGATTAGAATACCTGCTGGCCGAACGGGAACAGGAGGTGGCCGATCTCAAAGCAGCAGTACAAAACCGCAAACTTCAACTGGATGAACTTTCGCAGAACCTGAAAAGCAAGGAACAGCAACTGGGCCGCATCCGCAAAGAAATTGACCTACGATCTGTGAGACATGCAGCACTGTCCGAAGATGCCGACCGGCTGGCTGATGACCTGGCCCAGCAGAATCAGAGCCTGGAAAAGCTTATTTTCGAGCATGAACAGATCAAAAAGAGCTTGACTCATACTGAATTCCAGCGGGAAGAAGCCCGAAGACTGCGACAGCAACTCAAAGAAGAAATTGCTGTCTGCGAACAGGAGACTCTCCGCCTGAACGAAGAGCGCAGCGAGCTGCTGCGCCGAAGTGCCCTCGCCCAGCAGGAGCATGACCTGATCCGAAACCTGATCGACAACCTGGAAGGATATCCCGAAAGTGTAGCCTGGCTCAAGCGAAACGTAGATGAATTTGCTTCCACTCCCCTGGTATCCGACCTATTCTACTGCGACGAAACCTGGCGGCCCGCCCTCGAGCACTTTATCGAAGGCGTCATCAATGCGTACGTAGTACCCGACCGCGCGACAGCCCTTCGGGGGATAGCTGCTCTGGATGCAGCCAATCAGGGCCGAGTACATTTTATCTGCCTCGACGCGCTGACCACCAGTCAGCCAGCGGTCGAGCAGGCGTCCGACAGCTCCGTACGCCGCCTCATCGATTTGGTACAGGTTGAAGCAGGCTATGAGGCTTTGGCAGCATGGTTGTTGGGCGATTCAAAACTTATTGATATAGATAGATTTGAATCAAAAAAAATAACAGAATTAAATTCCGGATGGGTAAGCTCAAGCGGCAAAATAGCCAGCCGCCCTGGCGGACTTTCAGGGGGCAGCGTGGGCAGTTTTGAAGGCAAACGGCTGGGAAGAAGGCAGCTTTTGCAGCGATTGGCCGAGGAAATAGCCCGACATAATGAAGCCTTGACAGCGATCGAAAAAGCCACTGAAATCAATAAGGAAAAAATAGCCGGTCTACGCCAGCAATTACCTGATGCCTTGCTGGCAAGGCTGGACCAGCAGGTAGCCGAGGCTTCCCGCGAGGACTCACGGCTGGCGGCCCGGCTTCAGGAATTCAAGAAAAACCGCAGCCGCATCGAAACCCGACAGGCTGAAATTCTGCCACAGATCGAACAGCTCCAGCAAGAAATCAATGAACTGCAGCCGCAAGCCGACCGCCTGCTGGATGAATTCAACGAGCTGACCCAGCAGCAACGGAAACTCAGTCAGCAATTCAATGAACGGAACGAAGCCTACAGCCGCAGCAACCAGGCTTTAAATAAAGAACAAATGGAGCTGCTGCAGGCACAAAACCGGATCAGCTCAATTAAGCAGGAATACCGGGGGATTATGGCCAAACTCGAAGAAATAAATGAGCGAGCCAACCGGTATGCTTCCGAACAAAAAGAAATAGAAAGTAATATACTGTCTATTACTCAGGCAGAAACAAACGAAGACGAGGAGCTGCTGAAACGCTACCGCGAAAAAGATGCACAGGAACAGCGGGTGCAAACCGTTCGCGAGGGGCTGCTGGCTGGGCGGGACCACGAGCAAAAACTGGAAAATCAAATCAAAGAGCTGAGGCGGCAGCGCGAGTCGATACTCAATCGAATGGAAAACCTGCGCAATGAACAGCAACAGATTGAACTGGATTTACGCAGCCTGACCGAACGCCTCTCGGCCGAATGGCAAATTGAAATCAAGGATGTTCGCCCCGAGGACTGGTTTGAGCAAATTCCAGCCGAAGGAAGCGATCTTCAGCCCTGGAAAACTGCTTTGGAGCAGCTGCGGAGCAAATTTATTTCTTTCGGTGAAGTCAACCTGACGGCGGAGGAGGCCTACGACGAAGCATCGGAGCGACTCAAATTTTTGGTTGAACAAAGGCAGGACCTGATCGAGGCCCAAAAAAACCTGCTGGCTACAATCGAAGAAATCGATTCTGCCGCCCGCAGTCAATTCATGCAGGCGTTTGAAAAAATCAGAGAAAACTTTATCCGCGTTTTTCGGACGCTCTTTACGGCGGAGGACAGCTGCGATTTGCAGCTGCAGAACCCAGCCGACCCCCTCGAATCGGCGATTGAAATTATGGCACGGCCCAAAGGCAAGCGACCCTTGACTCTGCAACAGCTTTCCGGTGGCGAAAAAACACTGACAGCCATTTCGCTGCTTTTTGCCATCTATCTGTACAAGCCAGCACCTTTCTGTATTTTTGATGAGGTAGATGCCCCCCTCGATGATGCCAACATCGACAAGTTCAGCGAGGTAATCGAACGGTTTTCGACTGAATCGCAATTTGTGGTCATTACCCACAACAAGCGAACCATGCAGCGCACCCAAACTCTTTATGGCATAACGATGGAAGAAACAGGAGTTTCGCGGGTACTCGCCGTCGATTGGGCCTTGCTAAATGTCAGTTAATAGCTATCATGCAGGAATTGGTTCGCCTGCAACAGGCTCTCTACCTTACCCGCTCGGCTGCAGAGCGTACGGCGGCCATTTCTGAATCGCTCCGAATAAGCGATCGGCAGACGGCTGCCTGGCTGATCTATTTTCTTACGGGAAAGAAACTAAAAAAAATAATTTCAACCAATGATTTAATCGATAACATTCGAAATGAAATCGATTTGCCGGATTGGCTCTGGAAAGCCAGTCTTCAGGCCACCGGCGATATTTTAGAGACTCTGGCTTTATTGCGGGGACGGCTGCAGGGGATCGACCAAGACCCGCCACTGAGCGAAACAGGGCTGTACCTAAACAAATGGAATGAATCCCGATTGGCGGAACTACACTTGCTATTCGACCGGCTGAGTCCATCGGGCCTACGTATTTTATTCCAGATATTGACCGGTCGGGCAATTTTTTCAGGCTTGGAGGCAGAATTGACCGCAGCCTTGCAGCATGTATTTCGAATTTCATCTGTCCGATCGATTGAGTGGCTTTTCGAGGACTGGAAACCGCATGAAATTCAACCCCTGCTGGCCAGGAATAAGAGTGGCATTACCGAAACAACGGGTTCTTTTGCGGTGGTGGAGTCAATCCAACCGGATAAGCTTGACCAACTATTACTTAGCGATTACTTTTATGAGAGCTGTTTAACAGGAAAACGAATCCTGATAAAAAAAGATCGCTTCGATTCGATTACTTGCTTCATGCGGCGCATGCCGCTGCCATATCAGCAGATCAAGCCTTTGGCAGAACTGGCTGAACTCCTGCCCTTGGGCAGCGAAGTGGAAGGCATCCTTGAAGTCTACCGAAACAAGGAACTGATAGACGAACCGAAAATTATTTCCAGCCTGCTACAAGGGAACAAATCGATTAACTACAAGCTGATCATATATGATTTACTGGAACTGGAAAACAATCGATACGTGAGACTGCCCCTGTGTCAACGAAAAATATTGCTGAGCCGATTTGGAAATCAGCAGATTTTACCAGAGTCCTGCTACCTGGTTACGGGGCAGGAAGTCCGCAGCCGAGAATCGCTTTCCCACTTGCTTCAAACTCAGGCCAATCGTCTGACCCGTGGAATTATTCTCAAACATAAACAGTCCACCTACAATGATGCGCATTATCCTTGGCTTCATATACCCCTGCCTGACCGCAGCCTGCATGCGGTTCTGATTTATGTTCAGTTGGTTTCGATAACAGAACGCTGTGCTATCCTGACCCTTGGAATTCCAGAACAAAACCAGTTTTTTCCAGTGGTTTCGATTGAATATAAATTTTCGGTGAATGATTGGAAAAATTTATTACATTTTATATCCAATCATAAAGTTGATAAACATGGCCCGGTTATTCAGGTCAAACCCGAACGGGTATATGAACTGACCTATTCAAGCATTAAAATCAACAAACGAAAGAAGGCAGGCCTCGAGCTTGTCGATGCACGCATCAATGAGCCTTCCGTCTCACATCCAGTGGAATGCGCAAAGAAGCTCGTGGAGCTGAAAAGGGAATGGATGATTGTTTAATTCTGGAACTTGAACCGTAAAATTACCACGAAGACCCAGCTCCACCGCCACCAGATGAACCACCACCCCACGACGAATGGCTATCGCTGCTACTCCATGATGAGTTGCTTGATAAACTCGATTCAGACTGCGTCCTTTTTGGTATGGTGTAGTAGACTGTATTTTCATAGCCACAGTTTTTACATTCGAAATATTTGGCCCCTTGCCCCTCGCTGGTGTAAGTAGGGGAAATCAAGGTTTCATTGCGCGTTTGCCGGTAAGTTATGTAACCGCAACTCGGACAGGAAGAATAAGTAAACTGAAGTCGCTTGTAGGGCAAGACCAAAGCCTCACCCGTTTCGTCGTCGAGCCACACATCGTGATCGACAGTGTGCAGCTCCTCTTCCATCTGCTTGCCGCGGTTGAGCCAGGCATCCTCTTCGGCTTCCGAGAGCAGACGCAGGGGGCGGCCCGTCTGCTGGCTGACGCGGGGTTCGTACCGAAGCTTGCGGAGCCGCCACCGGTAGAGCAACCACAGCGGCAACATCAGGGGGAAAAACAGGATTGCCTGAAGGCCCAGCCAGGTGTTTACTTTTTTGAGGTGCTGATAGCGGTGATAGGGGTCGGCCCAGCTCGACAAGGCCAGACTATTATTCTGAGTACGCACGTAGATCAACAAAAAAGCCAGGTTGAGCCATGAAATCGTAATAAACGGCCAGAAAGCAAATGCATCAAAGAATAGACTGCCGGATACCCAGTTAATCAGCAGGAGTGCCGGCCCCCAGAAGCGCAGGTTGAGCATCAGGAAATTGCGCTTGAGGGTGGCGGGGGGGTAGTGGGGCGAGCCATCCTCGGGGGGGTTGAGCTGGCTTTGGGTCGGTCCAATGATCAGAACGAGTATGAACAGCAGCCCGATACCTGCCAGCAGCCAGGGCCAGTTGCCGCGCTTTGCGGCCTGAGCCTCGACTTCGGCAGCGGCCTCGGCGTCATAAAAAAACGGTTCGAGGGCCGTCAGGTAGTCCCAAAGCCCTGCGCCGAATTCCCCTGCACGGAAACGGGGCACAAGGTGGGCTTCCTGCAGGCGGGCCAGACGGGCATCGGGCAGAGCTGCCTCGAGGCCATAGCCGGTCTCGGTTTCGGTACGCCGCTGATCGATAACGGTCAGAATGAGCAGACCTCGGCTGTCGCGCGGGCCAACCCCCCATCGGTTGTACAACTGTGTCGCAAAAGTTTTGGGAACCTCCTCCCCAATGGAACTCACAATTACGACGGCCACCTGAATACCCGTCTGACTTTCGATGCGAGCCAATCGGCGGTCGATGGCCTCGCGATCGGCGTCGGTCAGAATGCCATCGGGGTCGGCCACGTATCCGCTACCCGATGCTTTGGGGTCGGGCAGCGTCTCGACCTTCCATTTGACCTGAGCGGCCGCCTCTATCGGAACGAGCAGCAGCGGAGCCAGCACGACGAATAGTAATTTGAAAATGAACATCAGAAGTCGACTTGAAGACAGGTAAGTGCTTGAGTCAGGTCTACGAGTGCCCAAATTACACTTTTTGTTCTAGTGTAGATTCATAAATTTGTTCATATTAGATATTCAGCAAAATTATTCAAACAGCCTCAGATTAAATTGGCGATATGCGTTTGTTAATCCAAAACCTTGAAGTTTAACTTGCGAGCAATCAGGCTGTGTACCAATACCGATTGGGTACCGATCGAAGTAGCTTTGTTCTGTTGCCGGTCGGGCTTGTATTGGGAAAGTGGGGCTCTGTGAACTTGGTCAGGGGTTGAGGCCCAGTACACCGATTCCCTGTTCGAAGACCACATCGACAGGTATCTGGCGGCGGTTGAGCCGGTCGAGGTCAGCCTGAAGCTGCGGGCTGATCTTGCCCTGGGAGTCGATCCAGGCTTTGGCGGCGGCGTAGTCGCCTTCGCCCTGCAGGCGCAGGATTTTATCCGAAAGAATGGCCACCGTTTTTTTCATGGTCTCGAAATCGATGCGGTAGGTTCCGGTGTCGGGGTCGCGCACCAGGGCACCCTGATCTAGAAAGTAGTTGAAGCACAGCATGTTGGCCACGCCGTGGGCACTGGTGGCACCGAAGCGCACCGACCGAAAAATGGAAGCCGCAAAAGTTATGTAATGGTCGAGGAGCGAAAACCCGCGCAGCTCGCCCCGCTCGTGAAGTTTGGTTACCATGTAGAGGCCCAGAATATCGGCTTTAGCCTCTTCGATGGGCGAAGCCGTCTCGCGCAGGGCTTCCTTGACTGTACCCCGTCCGTTGACCGTGTGCTTGATGCCCAGACCGTGAGCCACCTCATGAAACATGGTATTGGCAAAAAAGGCATCGAAGCTCAGGTGGTTGCGCTGATCGGCAGCGATCAGCTCCTGGGTAATGGGCAGCATGATGTGGTCGTACTTGGCCCGCATGGCGTTTTTGAGCTGGAGGCGACGGGTGCCCTTCTCGAGCTGGAGCTGCTCGTCGTTGGGCAGGTTAACGGCTATGGTTTTGGAGCCGGCGTTGCAGTCGCCCGCGTAGTAGATGACGTCGTATGCACCCAGGTCGGAATCGGTGCCCGGACTTTCAGCCTTGTACTTGGGGTCGGTAGGCAGGTCGCGCTGCAGCGCAGGCAGCAAGGCGTTGTAACGGGTCAGGCGGCGACTCCACTCCAGGTCTTTGATCAGGACGTAGGCCTCGTGGGCCGCTTTCAGCCCCAGAAACCGGTCTTCGTACGTTTCGATGGGACCGATGATGATATCGAGCCGGTTCTGCTTCATGTCGAGCCAGGCGCGGTCGCTGGTCTGGTATTGATCTGTTTCGAGGGCTTTAGCCCGTTCGAGCAGATAGGTTTTCAGGTCATCAGTTTCGGCCAGGCTGGCGGCCATGCGCAGCAGGCGGGCTGCAGTCTGTTGATACGGAGCATAGGCCTGGTGGTAGGGCTGCGTCTGGAGCTGGCCATTGGCCCCGCGGATGAGCCGAGTGTAAGGCGAACGTTTGTCGGGCAGATTGGCGGCTTCGAAGGCCTCAGCTGTGAGACCGGCAGGATAAAAATTGGCACCAGCGGGCTTGGGAGGTACGCGCTCGAGAAAAGGTCGGTTACCGTCGAGGCGGTCGTAGGGGCCGTAGTTGATGCGTAGAGCCTGCAGAAGGCTTGTGTCGTGGGCGTGGGCGGCGAGCAGCGAGTCGGGGGGGCCCCAGCTCTGAAGCCAGAAGATGCTGTCCATCTGCTGGGCGGCGCGGATCAAGAGCGGCAGCATGGCTCGTTCCCGATCGGTCAGGCGTTTGAGGTCGGCTGTCAGGCGGACGGGCTGGTACTTGCGGACGATTGCGGCCGCGGGATGCTCCTCGGTCGGAGCTTCGGCCACGCGGGGTGGCTGCGGGCCGCAGCTCACGAGCAGCAGGAACCAGATTACCTGTGTGAGCCTCTGATCCATGAACAAAGATACACAATTCAGCGCAGGATGCCCTTGGCCCGCGCCTGATACAAGGCCCGCGCCTCGAAGGCGGCAATCCGTTCGTTTTGCCGCTTGATAACCAGAGTCCGGCGGATGTGATCGCTTACCTGCACGAGGGGTATATATTTGCCCGGCTTGATGACATCGCGCATGTAAAAGAGCAGGTAAATCGGCCCCTGAGGGCTTTCGGCCTCATAAAAAACGGGGTCCGATTTGGGTTCGATACGGCTCAGGTCCTGCCTGAAGCGCGTTTGCAGCGCCATGAGCACCGGCCCTTCGACGTACTGGTCGTCGAGGCGGAATTCAGTAGCATGCTGCTGCGACCACTGCAACAAAAACTGCTGATCCTGGCCCTGATCCGAAACGATGCGCTGGCGCAGCAGCTCCAGGTCCTTGCTCGGCGAAACCACATACCGGAATTGAAACAGGAAAGTTGGCGCGATGAACTCTTCGATGTGCTCCTTGTAATAACTTTCGATGAGCTGGGGGGTGATGAGGGCTTCGGTTTCGTCGCGCACGAGGTAGCTGCGCAGCTCGTCGATCATGATTTTGCGGCGGGCATCGGCAACGCGGTCGGCGATCCGTTCCTCCAGATTGGGCACCTGGTCGCGGGCTGCCTCGGCGAGCACCTGTTCGGTCTGCCACTGCTGGATGTAGAGTTGGGCGATGCGGGCACTGTCATCCGGATTCAAATTGGGCGGGATATAAGCCCGCAATTGGCCCAGCGTCAGTTTTTCGGAACGAAATTCGGCCACCACCCGGTCATCTTCGCTACGGGTACCGCACGCAAAGCCCGCCGAAAGCACCCACAGCACCACCAGAACCCAGCCGATCTGCCATTCAGGATCGGAAGAGGCGTGCAAAGACGTTCTCATCCAGCTTGTACTTATACTTCTTGGCCAGCTCCTCGAGCCAGCGTTTTTCCAGATCGGCTTGGTAATCGGTGATTACTTCGGAACGCGCCTCTTCAAAATCCTTGATGCCCGCCGGACGAAAACGTTCGACCTCGTAGATGACAAAGGACTTGTTTTCCTCGGTCAGCGGGGTACGCTCGCCCACTTTCAGTGCATAGAAAGGGGCGGCCCGCTTGTGATCCTTGGCCAGGGTTACGGTTGAACGGCGCACCATGAACAGGTCCTGGGCCAAGGCCGAATCGACCGCCGCTTTGCTGGCACCGGCCTGCAGCAGCGAATCGAGTTTCTGCATGCTCTCCTGGACCGTCGAGCGGTATTCGGTCAATACCACCCGTTCGCCGGCGGTGTACTTCGATTTATTTTTTTCGTAGAACTTCCTCAGGCCCAAAGTATCCTCGACAGCCTTGCGCCAGACCTTGCGTTCAGTCAGGCTGAAAAGCAGGATGCCTTCGGTGTATTCCTGCTTGAGGTGGGCAAACTCGGGGTATTTGCGTTCGAGCTGGCTCTCCTCGTATTCGAGCAGGCGGGCGCGGCTCCACGCTTCGAGGTCTTCGCGCAGCACCGATCCCACATCGGTACCGGTAGTGGTGGTGCGGCGGCGGAAGCGCGGCAGTTCGGCCAGAAACTCGGCTGCTGTCAGGCTGCGATCGGCAAAGCGTACCAGTGTCAGCTCGCGAATGGTTTTGCCCAGGTCGCTGCCCGTGTAGTCGCCGCCCAGATAGGCTTCGCCCACGTTGTCGATCAGTTTCTGGACATTGCCGCCCACCATCTCGTAGTTGTACTGGTTCTTGAGCTGGGCGATGAGTTCCTCCTCGGCGATGCTGGCCCGCTTGTCGCGGGTAACGCGGTTGCGCAGCGACTTCTGCAGCTCTTCGAAAGTCTTGTTTTCATCTTCAACTTTGACTTTCATGATGTGATACCCAAACGCCGACCGGAAGGGTTTGCTTACTTCCCCGTTTTTGAGGCGGTATTTGAGTTCCTGCATGTAGGGTACGGGCAGGTAGCGCGAACCCAGGTCTCCGCGTTTGGACTTGCTGTTGGGGTCGTCGGAATACTCCATGGCCAGCGAGCCAAAGTCGGCACCTTTCTGGATGCGTTCGTAGAGGTCTTCGATGCGGCGTCGGGCTTCGATCGAGTCCTTGGCCTCGTAGTTGGGGCCAAACCGGATGAGGATATGCGCCGCTTCGCGGTTGCCCGGGGCGGTGATGCGCTCGTGAACCTTGATCAAATGATAGCCATACTGGGTGCGCACGGGGGCAGAAACCTGACCCACCGGGGTCTGGTAGGCCGATTTCTCGAAGGGATAGACGAAGTCAAACGCGCTGAAGAAACCCAGAAAGCCGTTGTTATCTTTGGCACTGGGGTCTTCGGAGTGGCGCAGGGCCAAGGTCGCAAAATCGGCCCCGTTACGCAAGGAATCGCGCAGCTGCATCGCCCGCTGAAAAGCCCGCAACGTGTCGGCGGGCGTAGGCTCTTCGGGAATCCGGATTAAAATATGACTTACCGAGACGGCCTGTCGCCAGTGTTCGTAAGCCTCGCGCACCAGCGCATCCATCACATCCTTTTTCACCAGATAGGGCTGGGCCAGCTGCTTGAGGTAGGTAGCCAATTCGGCCTGAAACGCGCGGGTCGTATCGAGGCCCAGTTCACGAGCCTGGATGACCTTGCGTTTGAAATTGACGTACAGGTTGAGGTAATCGCGGTATTGTTCGGGCTTGTGGGTGCGTGCGGAGTCGTAACCGCCATTATTTTTTTGATAGACGTACTCGAACGCCGACTTCGTTACCGTAGTTTTACGTTTGTCTTTGAAACGCAGCAGAATTTCCTGGCCCTCAGGAACTTGTCCTGCTATCGGGCCTGTAAAAACTGTGAGCAAAACTACTAGAATGAACAGGTACTGCATACGTCGTGTCTGGCGTGACTAATCGTGCAAAATTAGAAAAAATGAGGCGCGGCCTTCGGTTCCTGGTCGGGTTGGCCGGACTGGTGTTTGCTGAACCGCTGCACGGCCAGCTGCTGCCCCGCCTGCTCACGCACCTGGACTCGGTTACCCGCTCGCGCGTCGACAGCCTCTATATTCGCATCCCGCACGAACGCTGGATGATCCGGCCCTTCGTGCAGTCCAAATTCGTATCGCTGGGGCTGCGCTGGTCGGTCGATGGCCTGAGCAATTCAATCGACTACCGGCCCAACCGACCCTCGCAGCTGGGGGCCTTTGTGGCCTACCGGCGCATTGGCCTGGGCCTGTCGGTGGGGGTGCCCGGTACCTCGCGCGACCTCGAACGGTTTGGGCGTACGCGCCACTTCGATGCCCAGCTCTTTCTTTTTAGCCGCCACTGGGCCGCTGATCTGACCTACGTTCGCTACCAAGGACTCTTTGTCAACAACCCCCGCGCCATCAACCCGAACTGGACGAATGAGCAGCCTAATCCTCAGCGGCAGGACCTGCTGCTGCGCTTCGTCAACTTCAATGGCATCTGGGTTTTCAACTCGCGGCGGTTCTCGCTGCGGGCAGCCAGCCAGCAGATGGAACAGCAGATGCGTGGAGCGGGCAGTTTTCTGCTGCTGGCAGGAGCCAACCTCTTCAGGCCCGGCGCCGATTCAACCCTTGTCCCCCATGGCACCCTGCCCGAACCCCTGCCCCATCAGGCCGTTTGGGGCGGCCGCCTGGCCAGCATCGGTCTGGCACCCGGTTACGGTCGGGCTTTTCGGGTGTGGCGTTTTTTCTGCACCCCCCTGCTCTTTGTAGGGCCTACCCTGCAGACGGGCTGGCTCGAAACCGAGGGCGGGCGCAGCAACCTGACCGAGCGCGTCGGCACTCGCCTGCAGTTTCAGAACACGCTGGGCTATTACAGCGAGCGCTTTTTCATGGGCCTGCTCTTTCGTTACGACAACGTGCAGTACCAGCAACAACGCCTGACCTTGGCCGCCAATCAATACAGTCTGCGCCTCTTTGCGGGCTGGTGGCTGCGCTCAGACAGTTGAACAGATTGAAATGTTTGTGGCCTTGCTGTGGCGGATCTCAACACCGCCGGGCCGCGAGCGAAGCTTTTTCAAGGCTTGCGCAGACCCTCGAGGCGATCACGCAACCCGCCAAACAGAATTTCGTTGACCCCATCCGAAGCCAGAAACTCGTGCGGGAAACCCAGGCTGATGGCACTGATGCGGTCGAGGCGGTCGAGGTGTTCACCACTGAGGTTGACCTGCAGGCTTTCGAGGTTCTCGCGCAGCTGCTCCGGGGTGCGGGCACCCAGAATGGGAATCGGACGCCCGGGCTGATGCAGCACCCAGCGCAAAGCCACCTGCCCGGGCGTACAGCCGATTTCCTCGGCCACGCGGCAGACTTCCTCCACGATAGCGAAGTTGCGCTCGGTCATGCGGCGGTTATCGGGCTTGAGGCGGCGTTGTGCCTCGGCACTCGTATGGCGGTACTTGCCCGTAAGCAGCCCTCCGCCCAAAGGCGACCACGGCGTAATGGCCAGCCCCAAAGCGCGGGCCATGGGCAGAAGTTCGCGTTCAGGCGTGCGCTCCAGCAGGCTGTATTCCACCTGCAGGCCTACAAAGGGCGACCAGCCCCGCAGTTCGGCCAGCAGATTGGCCCGCGAAACAATCCAGGCCGGCGTATCCGAAACCCCTACATAAAACACCTTGCCCATACGTACCAAGTCGTCCAAAGCCCGCATCACTTCCTCGACGGGCGTGGTATAGTCCCAGGCATGCAGCCAGAGCAGGTCGATGGCCTCGGTGCGCAGACGACGCAGGCTGCCCTCGACCGACTGCATGAGGTTCTTACGGTGGTTGCCCCCCGAGTTGAGATCGCCCGGCTTCATGGCCAGGGTGTATTTGGTCGCAATAACAAGGCTGTCGCGCTGGGCAGCGATCAGATCACCCAGAATGGTCTCCGAGGAGCCTGCAGTATAGTAATTGGCTGTATCGATGAAATTGCCCCCCGCATCGAGGAAGGCATCGAAAATGGCGCGGCACTGGTCGGGCGGACTGCCCCAGCCCCATTCCTCGCCAAAAGTCATGGTGCCGAGGCACAGCTCAGAAACACGCAGCCCCGTGGGGCCGAAAAGTACGTAGCGCATAGCGGTGATTTCGTCGAATCGGAACCCGAAGTTAGGTAAAATGTGATGCGGCTTTTACTTTTATTGATACGTTCTGACAAGGCAGAACCGGACGGCTGTCGTCAGCAGCCTTCGCACAGAACACGCCCCGAACCCGATTCGTATTGCACTGTCCCTGACAGACAATCAAAAAAAGTCAAGACATGAAGTAAAATTATCTCAGAGGGAATCCCCAACTCGAGCCACCAGCCGTCTCCAGGCAACAGCTTTCAGATTCATTCATTTCAAACCATTTGACAGATCAAAATCAGGCCCAATACTTAGGCCCGGAACCGCAGATTTACTTTGATTCAACCGGCAGGTGCCACATACCGGCTCGACCCGAATCGCCACCGCTTTTTGCCTACCTTGCAACACCGAGCATCGCCCCATGCAGCTGGCCTCCGCCTACGCGACCCAACATCCCGCCCTGCGCCCCTTTTATGCGCACCCGTGGCATCAGCCCGACTGGCGGGCCATCGCCGAGGCACGCGACCGCTGCCCCACACCGCGGGCAACGCTGGTTCAAGTCCTGAGGACGCAGTATGCCGATCTGCCCGCCCGAGCGGCCACTGCCCGCAACCTCGACCGCCTGGCTCAGGCCGATACCCTGACCGTAACAACCGGTCAGCAGCCTGCACTCTTCGGCGGCCCGCTCTACAACTTCTATAAAGCCCTGACCACTGTCGCTCTGGCCCAGCAGGCCGAAGCGGCACTGAACCGGCCCGTAATACCAGTATTCTGGGTGGCGAGCGAAGACCACGACCGCGACGAACTCGACCATACCTGGATCGACTTCCTGACGTGCCTGCGCTACCCCGACCTGGGCTCTGGGCCGGTAGGCCGGCACGTGCTCGGCCCCGCCATCGACCACCTCACCGACCGAACCGGCCCCACCCGCACCCCTTGGCAACCCGGACGTACCTGGGCAACAGCCTACCGCCTGACCCTCGATGCCCTGCTGGGCGATCGGGGGCTGATCGTCCTCGATGCCGACGACCGCCGCCTCAAAGCCGCCGCAGCCCCGCTCTGGGCCGCCGAGCTGTCCGGTCAAGGCATCTACGGGCCGGTGATGACACAGACCGAGGCTCTGCGTCAGGCAGGCTTTGCCGCCCAGCTCCAGCCACGCCCCATCAACCTCTTCTGGATCGAAAACGAGCTGCGCGAGCGCATCGAAGCCGACACCCCGGCTGGCTTCCGCACCGCCGAGGGCAGCCGCCGCTGGTCGGCCGCCGAGCTGGAAGCAGCCCTCGCCGATAAGCCCGAAGCCTTCAGCCCCAATGCCGCCTTGCGCCCCCTCTATCAAGAGACCCTGCTGCCCAACCTTGCATACATAGGTGGCTGGGGAGAAATCGCCTACTGGATGCAGCTGCGACAGGCCTTCGGGCCACTGCCCATGCCGGTGCTGGTTCCACGCCTGCAGGCGCGGCTCTGGACACCGGCCCAGGAACGGCGACGGCTGGCCCTGGGTCTGCCCCGCGAAGCGGTGGCCTGGTCCGAAAACCAGCTGACCGAACATTTTGCCCGCCGCCTGCGCCCCGAAGCCCTGCCCGAAGGCTGGCCCGACCGCCTGCAGAGTGTCTGGCGCGAACTCGAAGACTGGCTGGCCGCGCAGGCCCCCGAACATCTGGCAGGTGCCCGCGGGCAGGCCCTGCGCCAGCACCGTTACCTGCGGCAGCTGGTGCGCCGCCTCGACCGACGCGCCTTGCGGCAGCACCCGCGCAGCTGGCTGGCAGCCCTCGACCTGAAGCGAAGCCTCGAACCCGAAGGGCGAGTCCAGGAACGGACGCTCAATCTGCTGGCCTGGCCCGGGCTGAATACCGACCGGCTGGCCAATCGGCTGCTGGAACGCTGGCAATTGGGCCGGGTGGAACTGCTCGACGTGCTATTGGAGGAGTCGGATTGATAATCCCTTTTTTGATTTCCACCAGACTATTGTAACACATTGCTGATGGCCTGAAATCCATGAAACGAACCATCCTCTTTCCGGGCAGCTTCGACCCGCCTACCCTTGGCCATGTCGAACTAGTCGAGCGGGGCCTGCGCCTCTTCGACGAGGTGGTGCTGGCCCTAGGGGTCAACAGCAGCAAGCAGGCGCGGTACCCTCTCGAACGGCGGCTGGGCTGGCTGGGGGCTACCTTCGCGCATCTGGGCGAGCGCGTGCGCATCGTGCCCTACGAGAGCCTGACCGTACACTTTGCCCGCCAGCAAGGCGCCATCGCGTTGCTGCGTGGCCTGCGTAACGCCCTCGACCTGGAGTACGAACGTAACATCGACCACCTGAACAAGCACCTGGAACCCGAAATCGAAACCTGTTACCTGATCAGCAGCCCGCGCACGGCCCACATTTCCTCGACCCTCGTCTGGGAAATCATTCGCTACGGCGGCACCCTCGAGGGGCTGCTGCCTATAGCCCTCATCGAAGATTTGCGGGCGGGGGGCAATTGAACACCAGTTCACGCAGAGCAGGCCAGAGGTCGGCCCGGTACACTTCCCGCTCGGCGGGGCCATACCAGCCGACTGCGTGGATATCCTCCTCGATTTGGGGCCGGAAGTGCTGCGCGGCAGGGGCGATGAAATCGAACCAGACGGAGTGCTTGAGCACCCAGCGGCCCTGTTCAGCGTAGATGTGCAGCGTCGAGGGCAGCGGGCCGAGCCGCTCGAGACCGCGGATGCCGGTTTCTTCCTCTACCTCGCGCCGGGCAGCCTCGGCCAGAGCCTCACCGGTTTCGACTTTGCCCTTGGGCAGGTCCCAGCGGCCCCGCCGGTGGATGAGCAGGAGCTGGCCTGAATCGTTCCAGACTCGCCCGCCAGCGGCCAGAACCAGCTCGAAACCGGCGGCATAAGCCTGTAGAAAGGCGCGTCGGCTGTCCAGTCCGTCGAAAAACAGCTCGATATAGAGGCCTGTGGGGCTGCGGCGATGCAAGCGGGCCACCTCGTCGGCAAGACCGGCTTCGAGCAGCAGGGCGGGTGTACCCAGAACCAGGGTCAGCCGCGATTCCTGCTGGTAAATGTGTATTTTATCGGCCTCAAAGTCGAAAGCGTTCCAGAACATGAGTTTACGCGATGTGGGTGCCTCGGTGGCGCAATATCTGCACGAAACCGGCTCGGTACGCCTGTCGCTCGATCCGCCGTTTCGGTGGGCCTCGGGCTGGCTGGCTCCCGTCTACTGCGACAACCGGCGGTTGCTTTCATTTCCGCTGGTGCGGCGGTCGGTGGGTCAAGCCCTGACCCAAGCAGCCCGCGCCGAATTCGCTGCCTGCGAGGCCATCGCAGCCGTGGCTACGGCGGGCATTCCACTGGGTGCCATCCTGGCCGACCACCTGGGTCTGCCCTTTTGCTATGTACGCTCCCAGCCCAAGGCCCACGGTATGGGCCAGCAGATCGAAGGGGTGGTACATGGCGGGCAGGCGGTGCTGGTGATCGAGGATTTGATTTCGACGGGCGGCAGCAGTCTGGCGGCGGTCGAGGCCCTGCAGGGCGCAGGTGCCCATGTGCTAGGGCTGCTCAGCGTCTTTACTTATGGCTTCGCGACGACACGGGATCGTTTTTCGGCAGCGGGGATACGCACCCGGTCGCTGGCCACACTCGACGACCTGCTGCTGGTGCTCGAAGGAACAGGAGAGTGGAATTCCGCCCAGCGAGCTGCCATCGAACGCTGGCGGCAGCAGCCCGAAAGCTGGTCGCCGGCGGCCCCGCAAACGTGAATCCCTTCGGGGCCGGTCTGCTGGGCCTTTGTTTCCGGCACTCCACTCAAAGATGAGCAGACCGTTGACAATAGTGGAAGTAGTTTTGAGCTATCATCTATTTGCTGTTTATCAAAACTTTTTCAAATTATCGTTTAGAGTAACTTTTGAATAAGAAGAAATATATAATATAATATAATATATACACTGGCCGATTTCTAATTCATGCTTGCGACCAGCACGCTTCGCTTTATGCGGCTCGGGAACTTCGATCAGCCACTTTTTGTCCGAATCATTCTTGATGTATACTTTTATTGATATATTCCAGTAAAAAAAACCATGCCTCAAACCAAGCCCCCCGGCGCCTTCGCGGCTATCGTCAATCACCGCTGCCCCCGCTGCCGCACCGGCCAAATGTACCTCTACGGCCCCTACGACCTGAAGGGCCGTTTTCTGGCCATGCACAAAAACTGCCCCCATTGCGGGCAGGAATTCGAGATTGAACCGGGTTTCTTCTGGGGGGCGATGTACATCAGCTACGCCTTTACTACGGGCTGGTTTCTGGTGGGGCTGGTGATTTACTTCACCTACTGGCCGCCGGTCTGGACGTTCATTGGAGCTTATCTGGCCTTTGTTCTGCTGACCCTGCCCATCAATAACCGCTACGCCCGTACGCTGCTGCTACATGTGTTCAGCCCCATCAAGTTCAGCCGCGAAGCTTGGCTCAAAGGCCAGGCGGCCTGAAGACCTCGTCGCTTCATAGCCTGTATACAATGCAAACTGGCCTGCGCGGCAGGCCAATCGGTCATCGGAAGCACGAATCGGGTTCGGCTGCAGGCTGAGAGCCTGGCCGGAAGGCAAGCTATCAGTTCGAGAAGATGAAGTTTTTGCCGGCCCGCGAGTGGCAGGCGGCGCAGTCGGTTTCTTTGCCGCGGAAGGTGGCCGCGCTGACCAGGCCGTTGGGCCGCTGGGCAGTTACGCTGTTGGGGTCGATGAGGATGTACTCCCAGTCGCCTCCTTGGGGGAAGTAGCCAGTGGGGTGTTTGACCATCACTCCTACGTTGATGAGATCGCCTTGGCTGCCGTTGGGCTGCTTGGTGTAGACGTGCGTTACCCAGACCGTACCCGGATTAAGCGAAGCACTGCCCGGCGATGAGGTAACGGTACGCAGGTAGTCGCTGGGGTTCATGTTCTGGATGACTTCACCGGTCCAGAGGCGGGGGTTGATCGGCACGGGGTCCGAGCCGGTGAGGTCGGGGCGCATCTGCCGGTGTACGCCCGATTTGACGGCCCGTGTTACTGTAGCCGCATCGAGCATCTCCTGGGTCAGGATGATTTCTTTGGGCGGCGTAGGAGTGGGGGTTTCATCTCCGCCGCCACTTCCTCCGCCGCAGGAGATCAGGGTTCCGTAGGCGAAGAAAGTGAGCAAGGTGTAGGCAAATGTTCGCATAATCGCGTGGATATAGACTTTAAATCATGGTTGAAGAGAGAACAAGCAGGCGTTTTAGGGATCAGCCCAATTTGAATTCAGGACAAAGGATTGGCTTTAGTGAAAAAGCAGAAAATAGAATGAGGTCAGGTCATTCATTGAAAACATAATTGGAACGGGCACGCGAATCGCAGTCGCTGCATTTGGCTTGGGCTCCGCAAAAACTGGCTGTATTGAGCAGGCCGTTGGGATGCGCCGCATCGAGCATGGCCTGCGTTGCAGCAAAGGGCGCGGCTTCGGCAGCACCCCCGAAGCCGAACAGGACAAAGGTAATCGCGGTCAGCATCTGGCAGTATAGAGTCTTTATTAAGCTGCTTTAAGTAATCTTGATTTAGTTCCACCTGCCTGCAATTTATTTAACTTTTGCAGGAGTGATTACCTAATTCAACCTAACAAAGCTACTTAATCTTGAACCCTTACCGCAACTTTTTCGTTAAAAGATATCTTTTATTCGATGAAAGAAAAAGACCTTGCCCCCCCTTCGGATGAAAAGCTCAGCCCATGCCGCCATCGACAAGCAGCACCTGACCGGTGATGTAACTGGCCCGATCCGAGGCCAGAAACGCACAGGCCTGGGCGACATCGGCACCGGTGCCGGCACGACCCAAGGGCACGTCCTGCAGCCACTTCTGCAGCTCGGCTTCGGGCAGGGCCGCGGTCATCTCCGTAGCAATGAAGCCCGGGGCTACGACATTGGCGCGGATGTTGCGCGAGCCTAATTCACGGGCCACCGATTTGGTAAACCCGATGATACCCGCCTTCGAGGCAGCGTAATTCGCTTGACCTGCATTCCCTCCTAGGCCTACCACCGAACTGATGTTGACAAAGGCCCCCGCCCGCTGCCTCATCATGACCTTGGTGGCCGCTTTGGTGTAGTTGAATACGCTTTTGAGATTGGCTGCCAGCACCTCGTCCCACTGGGCTTCGGTCATGCGCAGCAGCAGGTTATCACGTGTGATGCCCGCGTTGTTTACCACGATGTGCAATGCGCCCGCGGCTTCGACGATGGCTTCCACGACTTCGTGGGCACGGTCGAACGACGCGGCATCGGCCTGAAAACTGCGGGCCTGCCCCCCGTGCAGGACTTCGATTTCGGCCGCCTTGTCCGCCGAGCCGGCGTAGGTAAAAAAGACTAAGGCTCCTTCGGCCACAAAATGATCGACGATGGCCCGGCCAATGCCGCGCGTGCCGCCCGTTACGAGGGCTGTCTTTCCTGCAAGCAAACTCATGGACTTACTTTCTGATGCAGCAAGCTACACAAAAGCCGTCAGTCCTCAAGCCGCACATCCTCGTAAAGCGGAAAGGAGACCCACTCGCGCAGCCGATAGACCGGATAGCGGCGGTGGCTGACCTCGTAGTACGGCGATCGGTGGTAAATGAAAAGCAGCTGCCGGAACGCACTTCCGGCCAGTGCCGGATCGGCCCGACGCGCCGAGTCGAGGGCCGCACGCAAGCGCGGGTCGTGCTCCAGCAGTTCGGCCGCCGTATCCTCGAAGACGTAATCCGAAAATCCTTCCTTCTGCATGAGCACGGCATCGAAAAAATTCCAGGCAAAATAGCTGTCGGGAGCCTGAGGTTCGAGCGTCTCGACCACAAAACGGTCCTTGTCCGTACCCAGCTCCACCACGCAATCGCCACGCCGGAAATCGACTAGCTGTTCGACCTTGCGCACCCGCACACTGTCGTGCAGATAGTGCCCCTCGTAGGGTTCACGGGGGGCGGTGCAGTAGTCGATGTAATACGATTCGACCGGCAGGGCCACATCGGCATCCAGATACCGGAGCCTCACTCCCGAGAGCCGCAGCCGGTCGATGACCTCGTGCCAGGCCTGGGGAATGACGTAGGCCAGGGGCTTGCTCACGCTGTCGATCCCGATGTAGCGGTCGAAATAGCGCACGGGAGCCGTCCAAGGCTGGCTGCGATCGTAGTAGCGGCGGGGCAGTCCGCTCACGAGGCTGGGTTTCTCGCGGAGGGTGTAGCCCCGAAACTCGATTTCCTGCCAGCGGGTGGTGTCGAGCTGCCAGCGCAGCGGAAAAACCAGCTGCTGACGCACCCGTTCACGAGCCTGCCGCCGCAACGCGAGCAAAGAGTCGCCCTGCACGACCCCCAGCCGGGCCAGATGGTCGAGCAGCCGCTCGGTGGCCCGCACCCGCACCGCAAAAGGTTTGAGCATGTGCGCCTCCGTGACAAAGCCCACTGCCTGAAAAAGCGCAGCGTAGCCGGTCGAATAGCGGGGCGTTTCCAGAAAATCGATCAGACCGGTTTCGGGTGTCGGCCCCCGAGTATGGACATAGGGACACATGGGCGTATCGCTGGCATTCATCGCGCTGTAAAGACGGGGCAGGTACTGGCGGCGCAGCCAGCCCGCCAGCGGCTCGCCCAGTTTGTCGGGCTGCGTAACAATGAGGGTCATGGGGTAGAGATAATCAGCCCCATTGGTAGTATGGGTATCGGCAAAGAGGTCGGGATCGATCTGCTGGAACAGCCGGTGAAAGGTTTGGGTGTTGCGGGCATCGGCTTTGATGAAATCGCGGTTGAGGTCCAGGTTACGGGCATTGCCCCGAAACCCCACCTCGGGTGGCCCCAGCTGGCTGGCCCGCGAGCAGCAGCCCCGCACCAAGCCGCCATCTATATTATAGAAAGGCACCACCACCAGAGCCAGCGAGTCGAGCAGCCGATCGCGGGTACGCAGCAGCCGGTCGGCCCAGGCAATCGAGGCATCGACGCCGGCAGGTTCGCCCGGGTGTATGGCATTGAGTACAAGAAATACAGGAAAGCGACGGCGGCCCAGAGGTTCGACGGGCCGCCCGAGGGCACAGACCTGCAGCGGCAGGCCGCAATCGGTGGAACCGGCATCCCAGCAGCGGCAGTGGTCGGGGTGAGCGCGGGCCAAAGCTTCCCACGCGGCACGGGCCTGGGCGGGCGTGCGGGTAGTATCCTGAGCGATGGCTGCAGCCATGCCCAGCAGCAGCAGGGCCGCAGCCTTGACAACTGAATCAAAAAAAACAATCATTGATGCAAAATTGGAATAAAACTGGCACGTTTGTTGCACAAAATTGAATGACAGTGCTTTCGACCGGCCCGAACGCGCGAGCGGCCCCTGCCGTCCCCCCTCTGGCCTGCCTGTTCTGCTTCATAGCTTTTTTGTGTTTGTTAAGGTAACGCCGTCCTGCATCTGCTGGGGCGGCGTTAGCTTCTTGTAGCCCACCTCAATACCGCCGCACCCAAGTTTTCGGAGAACCCGCAACCCAGCAACAAGGCAAAGGTTCATCGTACTGCCCAAGCCCCGAAGGCTACAGATGCCGCGTCAGACGATTGACGATCGGATGATGCGCATAGAACTCACGGGCTACAATCCGCAGCACGGTGTAGGTCGGCACTGCCAGGATCATTCCCAACACCCCCCCTACCCGCGCGCCCATCAGGATGACAAAGAAAATTTCTAACGGGTGGGCCTTGACACTACTCGAAAAAATTATGGGCTGCAATAAAATGTTATCGATCAATTGAACACCCACGTAGACGGCACCCACGGCCCACAGGGGCGTTCCGGCACCTGCGATGTTGGTCGACAGAGCCATGATCAAGGCCAAAGCCCCGCCAATCAGCGGCCCCAGATAAGGAATGACATTGAAAAGACCAGCCAGAAAAGCAATCAGAAAGGCATGTTTCAAGCCAATAGCCCAGAATCCGATGAAATAGCCCGTCGAAATGAGGGCAATTTGAAGGGCTATCCCCAGAAAATAGCGGCGCAGCAGGGGCCGCACCCCTACCAGTATACGCTTGATGCGGATTTCGGCGGCCTTAGGGGTAAGCAGATCGATGACATCGGGCAGCAGATCGCGGTCGCGCAGCAGAAAAAAAGAGACGAAAGACACCGAAAAAAGCAGAGCCAGCACATCTCCGATTGTTGAAAAAAAAGTCAGAAAATCGGATAACTGAATGTTTCCAAACAAATGCTCGGCACTCTCGCGCAGCCACGTGCGGCTCGACTGGATGAGGTCGACCTCGATACCGTAGCGGCGCAGCCGCTCGCCGAAAGCCTCGAGCGGCTCCCGAAACTGCTCGACGAGGCGGGCAGTATCCATCTGCGAGAGCACCTCGATTTCGGTCAGCAACAGCGGAATAAAGAGGCTGCCCAAAAGTCCAAGTGCCAGGTAAAAAATGAGCAGCGTCAGCAAAGCCGCCAGCGAAGAACCAAGCTGAAGCCGCCGCCAGCGCAGCCGGATCAGGCGATTGTGCAGCGGTCGCCCGATCGACGTAACCACCAGAGCCACCACCGCATAGAGCGTCAGCACCCGAAAGTAGAGCATGAGCACCACCAGCAGGATAAGGCCCAGCAGGGGCCGCCATAAGACCGGATCACGAAGGCGGTCCGTCCAGCGGGGACGCTGCGTCATGGTTTGACTCAATTTACTCAGATCACCTGCGTGAAATCATGAAAGCCCAGACGCCCCTGTACCCATTCGGCGGCAATGACCGCACCTAAAGCGAAGCCGTCGCGGCTGTAAGCTTCGTGGCGAATTTCGATCTTGTCCAGTTCCGAAAGGTAGGTAACGCTGTGAATACCTTTGAGGTCGCCCGCCCGTACCGAGGCGATGCACAGCTCATCGGGCAAGGGCGGACGCTCGTTGAGGGCCGAAATATCCACCGCTGCCGCCTTGCGGTCTAGCGTTTCGAGCACATCCTGGGCCAGTCGGATGGCCGTCCCGCTGGGGGCGTCGGCTTTGAAACGGTGGTGCTGCTCTTCGATAAAGCAGTCGTATTGTGGCTGGCTGTTCATCCACTGCGCCAGCAGGCGGTTGAGCCGGAACATGA
>CALDDN010000064.1 GCA_937936615.1 uncultured Bacteroidia bacterium
ATGGCTTCGAGGTAGTTGCTGCGGTGGTAGAAGACCACGCCCCGGTAATAGATCGTGCGCCGGTTGTTGGGATTGATCTGCAGCGAGCGGTTCAGGTCTTCGAGGGCCGTACCGTATTCCTTCAATTTCAGGTAGCAGATACCGCGATAAAGAAATGCCTCGGCATCGCTGCTGTTGTGCTCCAGTGTTCTGGTGAAATCGGGCACCGCCTCGCGGTACATGAGCAGGTGGTAACGGGCCATCCCCCGCTTGAAGTAGGCATCGATCAGCTCGGCATTCAGTTCGATGGCTTTGTCGAAGTCCTTTTCGGCACCGGCGTAGTCCGCCGTCTCCAATTTTTTGACCCCCCGACTGAAAAAATTATAAGAACTGCGCACCGTAACGGGGTTGGGCTGCGCCCCCACATCGACGGCCAGCAAGCCCAGGACAACGACCAGCATCCAGACTTTCATGCGAAACAAGCAATAAGCATTCACGACAAGTCGCAAATTAATCACACCATCCTACCGATGCGAGCTAATCTTTCGACAGGCGACCGCCGGTAGCGTATAAGTCCTAAAATAAAAAGCCGCCCCCGAAGGGACGGCTTCCTGCCGTGGGCGGAACGGCATGCCTTGAATGCGTCAGGCGATCGGAGCGGTCTATCTAGGTATCGCTACCGATCGGCTTCTTTAAGCTACTACTGGACGACGACTTTGATGCTGCGGCGGCTGCCTGCCGTTTCAATCTGCAGGAAGTACACGCCGGCGGCCAGGCCATCGACTTCAATCGGATACTCGTTCAGCCCCTCGGCGAAGGACTGGGTTTGCGACAGCAGCTGGCGGCCCGTCAGGTCGGTCAGGCGCAGCGTCAGGTCGCCCGATTCCTGGGCTTCACAACGCAGCGTGAAGCGGCCGCGGTTCGGGTTGGGGTAGACGCTCAGGTCGAGGGCGGCCTCGCCAGCCGCCAGACCCATGCGTCCGGCCAGGGTCGTGGTGCGCACCGGCTCGGAGAAATCGGAGGCGATGCTGCCGCACAGGCTGTTGACGCGGATCAGGTAGGCGGTTTCGCGGGTCAGGCCCGTGATCGTGAAGGCCGTGAAGGGGGTCAGCTGCGAGTTCCAGCGCGGGGTGGCTTCGTCGATGGCCCACTGCACGGTGTAGCCCGAGGCATTGGGTGCCGCCGTCCAGCTCACGCGCACCGAAGTAGCCTGCGTGCTTTCGATACGCAGACCCGCCGGAATTTCGCAGGCAATACCTGCAGCCGTAAAGAAGAACTGCGAGCTGGACCAGCCGCTGATGTCGGCGGGGCCGCAGAGGCTGCGCACCTGCACTTCGTACTCCGTCTCGGGGCGCAGGCCCGTCAGGTTGTAGGGCGAGCCAAGGGCTTCGCGGGTCGACCAGGTGGTGGTACCGGTAATGCGGAAGCGCACCGAGTAGCTGAAAGCCGAAGCCACGCGATCCCATTCGAGGGTAGCCGATGCCGCCAGCGGATTGACCACCCGCAGGTTTTGCGGGGTCGTGCACGGACCGGACGTCGAGAAGGCCAGCACCGTCGAGGGCGTGCTCAGCACCCCGGGTGCGCAGACCGTCGATACACGGGCCTGGTAATTGGTTTCGGGAGTCAGACCCGTGATCCGAAAGCGCGTCATCGTGGTGCGCACCTGCGTCCAGTTCTGGTCTTGTACGCGGTATTCGAGCAGGTATTCCAGTGCACCTTCCACCTCGCGCCAGATCAGCTCAGCCGTCGTGGGCGAGATGCCACGGTCGGCGGCCTCCAGGTCCTGGGGTGAATCGCATTCCGTTCTGGTCGTGAACTGCGTCTGGGGTTGGGGCGTACCGGCGAATTCGTCAGTGCCACAGATCGAAGCCACTTCGACGACATACGAAGTCGCGAAGCTCAGACCTGTGATTACAATTTCGGTTGCGCTGGTAACTCGGATAATAGGCTCGGCGGGCGGGTCAAGAGGTGTCAGCTTGACCTCATAGCGGGTAGCACTCGGCTCAACGTCCCAGCTCAGGCGAGCGGTCGTCGCCGTGATGTTGCTCGCCGTAACCGATACGGGTGCCGAGCAGCAGGGATTGGTATTGAAAAAATCCGCTACGAAAGCCGACTTGAGTTCCTCCGAACAGACGCTGCGCACTTCGGCGATGTAGTTCTGGCCACATCTCAGGCCGTTGAGGAAGAACTCGGTCGTCGTAGTGGCGAAAAGCTCCTCGCCCGTACCATCGCTGAGGGTGATCCGTACCTCGTACGAGGTGGCACCCGGTGCCGGTTCCCAGGACAGGCTAGCGTTGCGCTGGCCAATGTTCGAGATGGTCAGCCCGCTGATGGTGTTGCAGGTGCTGACGGTCGAGAAGAACTCCGAGGTTTCACCGCTCCGGTTACCAGCACCACAGTCGCTGCGCACATCCACCTGGTAGTTGCGGTTGGGACGCAGCCCCGTGATTTGCAAGCGGGCCTGTGTCGTGCGTGCCGTGAAGACAGGGGTCATCGGGCCGCCTTCTTCGTAGACCTCGACTTCATAGGCCACGGCATCGGGCTGGGCAGTCCAGCTCGCTTCGGCAGAGGTAGCTGTGATGTTGCGGAAATTCAAATCCGAAACCGGCGGGCAGGTACCTGGGGCGATGAACCGGAAGCACAGTGTATCGGCGACCGAGAACTGGAACGCAATGCCTGTAGCCGCATCTTCCTCGCAGATCGAACGCAGGCGCACGCAGTACGTTGTGCCTTCGACCAGATCGGTCAAGGCAAACTGCGTGGCCGTGGTACGCAGCACCTCGCCCCAGACCCCCAGGGCGTTGGTCAACTGATATTCCACACCGATGCTCTCGGCAGGAGCCTGCCAGCCGACAGTAGCCGACCGGTTGACTACCTCCACGTTGCCAACAGATGGCTCGATCAGGCGCGGACAGCAGTCGCCGCCATTGCCTTCGACTACGAGGGTGTCGGCAATCGAACAGCCGGCCGCGTCGCGGGCGCGGATGATGTAAACCCCCGGTCTGATCGCGTAATCGGGGTTATTGGGGTCGATGCTCTTGCTGAATTCGATGAAGCTGAAGCCGCTCGAGTAAGGGCCGGCACCGTTGATGTAGTATTCGATGCGCTCACCCGGGAAGCGTTCCTGAATGTTGACCGAAATCAGACCGTCATCCTCGCAGCCTGTCGGACTGACGACGAAAGTTTCGCTCGGGTCGCGGTTCCAGACCAGCGTCGAGGTCGTTACCGATACGAACACGTTTTGTGCCTGGTCTTTGCAGCCCGTATTCAGGTCTTCGACCATCACGCTGTAGATTCCCGATTCGCCGGTTTCGTAGGCGATCGTACCCGGGGCCAGGTTCAACGGGTTGTTGTTGCGCAACCACTCGTAGCGGTACTGCGTGGGCGGTTCGTTGGGTTCGGCCGTCAGCAGGACCCGCGAGGCCGTACCGCAGAGGGCTGTCGGGTTCGGGTTGGTGGGGTCGTCGGGGTCAGTCGGAACGATGACTGCAGCCGGAGCCGACAGAATCTCGACTTCCTGCGTGGTGCTGAAGGAGCAGCCGGCTGCTTCGCCCGAATAGGTGATCGTGTAGACACCGGGCGGGAAGTTCACCGGATCGGCGTTGGGTACCAGGCGGTTCTGTACGATCGGGCCGCCACTGAAGGCTCCACCTGCCGGCGTACCGCTCAGGGTGATGGGTTCGGCGTTCTGGCAGACCCGCGCGGGCAGGCCGATGATGCTGGCCGTAGTCTGGTCAAGGGTAACCGTTACGTTTTTGCGGGCAAAGAAGTAGCAGCCGTCTTCCGTATTGCCGTCATAGAGCACCGTATGGGTACCCAGACCGGCCAGTTCAGGATCAAAGTAGGGAGCACCAAAGCCCGTTACAACGCCCGGGCCACTCCACTGACCCGGAGGCGTGGGCCGCGTGACGCGCAGCAGCACCTGACGCACGTTGATGCAGACCGTATCGGGCAGGCCGATAATCGATACACCAATCGAGCCGCCTTCCAGCGTATCGGTAACGGTGATGCGGCGTTCGATGCGGAAGTCGCAGCCCTCGGCCGTGGTACCGGCCCAGATGATGGTATACACACCCTCGGGGACGGCACTGGGGCGGACGATGGCGCGGTCGCTGCCCGCCTGAACTTCGAGGAAAGCCGGATTCTGGCCCGCCGGTGCGCTGAACGAGCCGCGGCCCGCCGGAATGCCCCGAATTTCGATCGAAGCCGTACGGGAGCAGACACTGTCGCCAATGCCCCGAATCGCAATTTCAGGCGCGATGATGATCGGGAAGGTACGCGTTAGGCTGTATTCGCAGCCGCCGCGGCTGCCGCTAAAGGTGATCGTTCCGGCTCCCGGCACGCGGGGATCAACCAGCGCACGGGCATTGCCCGTCGGCGTTACGCCCACACCCGAGAACTGACCCAAGGCCGGTACGCCCGTAACCTCGAAAGGCTCGCTGATGTTGCAGACAATGCCCGGAATGCCCAGAATGTCGACCACGGGCGGCGGGGCCGAGAACACCAGGCGGAAGGTCGTGTCGAAGCGGCAGCCGGCAATGCCAAAGCCGCTGTACGAGAAGCTCAGAATCTGGCCGTCGACAAAGAGCGGACTTTGCGGATTGATGCGGTAGGTCGTTTCGCCGATGCGCTCGATGAAGCGGAAAGCGTCGTCGCTCCACTGGCCGCCTGCCGGCGTTACCGTGAACGTAAAGGCCGGCGTGCTCGTGCAGATCGAATCGGGCAGGCCCGTGATTTCCACCCGCTGGCCGCGGATGATCGTTACAAACCGCTGGATTTCGTATTCGCAGCCCCCGATGCGGCCCGAGTACGTTACCGTATCGAGAACCGAGGGCAGCGTACCCCTATAGAGGCTGGGGTTGTAGATGAAGCCCGTCGAACCGCCACCCTGTACGAGGCCCAGCGAGCTGCGGTAGGTACCGCCCGCCGGAACGCCGATGAGCTGCGTCGAAGGCTCGTTCGTGCAGTAGCGTTGGCTCAGGCCGAAGATCGCCACCTCGCGCGGCGGATCGGTTACGCGGATCGTAAACTGGCGCGTGAACTGGCAGTCGTTGATTACGCCGCTGTAGACGAAACGGTAGGTACCCGGCCCGGCAACGCCTGGCGCGAAGGTGTAGCGTCCATTCTGATCAGGCCCAAAGAAGCCGACCGCGGGGCCGCTCATGAAACCACCCGAAGGCGAAGGCGTGAATACGATAGCCTGATCGCTGCTGCAGGCCAAGGTATCAACTTCGCGTCCGGTACCTGCGTCGATCAATACCGGTACGTCGTTGGTGATGGTTACCGTAACGTCGCCGCCGAAGGTGCAGCCATCAGCCGTGCCCGTGTAGCGCAGCGTGATAGTCGTATCGTTGCCGATGAAGGGGCGGGCATTGGGGTTGAAGGTTGCGCGGCCCGCCTGCACGTTCGTCAGGTACGGGCTGGGAGCGAAGGTGCCGCCGCCAGGCAGCGCACTGATGGGGAAGGGATCGCGCGAGCGGCAGATCACCACCGGCAGGCCCGTAATGGTGGGCGGCGTGCCGTTCTGGAAGATCGTTACCGTGCGGCGGATGTCGTAGCCGCAGCCGTTGGCAGCGGCACCCGTGTAGCGGAATTCAAACACTCCCACACCCGTGTTCTGGGGTGTGAAGCTGCCGCCGTTGGGGTTGGGCGTGAAGCCCGGCATGTCGGGCGTTACCGACAGGGCACCGCCCGTGGGCGTTACCGTGAAATTGACCGCCGTGTTGCGGGTGTTGCAGTAGGCCTCGTTCAGGTTGTTGAACGCGGCATTGGCACCCGGCACCACGCGGATGGTGCGCGTCGTGGTGAAGTCGCAGCCGTTGAAGCGGCCCGACCAGGTCAGCGTGTAGTTGCCCAGAGCGGCGTTGCTCAGGTTGAGTTCCCACTGGCCACGGCCCAGCGAGCGGGGCGGCGGGTTGGTGCCCGGCACGATGGTCAGGTTGCCACCCGAGGGCGGGCCAACCGTCAGCGTATCGATCAGGTTCTGGCCCGTGCAGTACTGATCCTCAGCCCCTTCGATCGAGGAGCGGATCGGGTTCGATACCGTAACGGTGATTTCCTGCGAGACCGTGCAGCCGTTCAGGCTTTCGTATGAAACGGTGTAGGTGCGCGTGGCGTTGGGCGAAGCCACGGCAATGCGGCCATTGCCGCTGATCACCAGGCCCGTTGTCGGGCGCCACGTAAACTGGGCATCCGGCTCGCCGCCGACCACCTGCAGGGTCGTGTTGCCGCTGGGGCAGGTGAAGGGGTAGCCATCGATCACGAAGGCGGGTGCCGCAATGGCGTTGACCAGCGTCGGTTCCGAAAGGCGCGAGCAGCCGCCGTTGGCCACTTCGACCGTATAGATGCCGCTTTCGGTTACATCGAGCGTGCGGGCATTGCCCACCACCACGCCGTTGCGACGCCACAGGTACTCCGCCAGTCCCGGCTGGGCACTGAGCGTTACCCCGTCGCTGCCGCAGAACGTCGTCGGGCCGCTGGCCGTAACCGAGGCATTGGGCGGCGGCACCACCGTAACGGTAACCTGCTCGACCGTAACCTCGCCCTGGGCGTTGGTTACGCGAACCAGATACGTTGTCGTACGGCGCGGGCAGGCGCGGGGCGTTGCGCTGCGCGGATTATCCAAACCCGTAACGGGCGACCACTGGTAGCTCGTACCCGCAACCGGCGATTCGAGATCGACGCAGTCGCCGGCGCAGACCGTTCCGCCCTGCACCTGCTCGCGGGCGCGGATTGTGTTCGACTGAACCACGCAGGCGGGGTTCGGGCCGAGGCGGCCTTCCACGTAGTAGGCTCCGGGTTGCGTAGGCGTAAACGTGTTCTGGGTGGCACCGGCAATCGGTTCGCCGTTGCGGAACCATTGATAGGTATAGCCTGGGCGGTTGGGCACGCTCAGCTGGCGGCCATCGAGGGTGTAGTCGCCGGCGGGGGTGATGGTCAGGGCAGGCAGCGGCTCGATGCCGATGACACCCGTTCCGGTTTCCTCACACGTAGGGTCAGCCCTTACCTGGACAATTATTGTATAGGTACCCGGCGGCAGGCCGGTCGGATTTTGTTGAGTCGAGACTGTCTGACCAGCGGCATTGAGCCAGCGGTAGGTATAGGGGCCGAGGGGTTCGCCGCCCACCACGAGGGTGAAGCCGCCGTCGTTGGCAGCGGGGCAGGTGGCGTTGCGCGGGGTGATGGTCAGGTTGAGGTCGCAGGCCGTCTGTGTTTCGGTGATCGAGAACACCGGCCCGATGACGAAGTTGGTGAAGCCAACCTCACCCGTGGGGTCGCCGATGAACTCGTTGAACGTCAAAGGCAGGGGGCCGGGTTGCCAGGGGCTATCGGTTGCCGCGTCGTAGACGATGACGTGCCAGCGTTGCGGCTGACCGCAGCCGGGCGAACCGTTGGGGTCATTGAGGGAGATCAGCGAAATAATGTCGTCGGTATCGGCGCGGTTGACTTCGATAGCTATAAATAAGGTCTCACCTGCGTTGACTTCCAGTCCACCCGGAATGGTGATGGTGCCGCGGTCGATGGGGTTGCGCTCGTCGGCGGGATTGAAGGGCACATCGATGAGCGTATCGAGCCGGAAGGGCACGGCCCGCAGCAGGGTGAAGGTGGTGCCCGTCAGGCGGTAGACGCGCAGGTTGAACACATCGGGCGCACCGACCACCTCGGTATTCTCGCCAAACCAGATATGCACCTGCTCGAGGCGGACGGTGCCGCCGGTAGGTGCCGTAAAGAGCATGCCGTGCTCGCGGGCGTAAATGCGCGCGGGGTCTGGGGCAATCAGGTTATCGGCAGGCCCCCAGGTACCCGAGAGGATGCCCTCTCCGTCATCCGAGCCTTCGAGGAAAGCCCCCTGTTGGATGCAGGTCAGGTAATGGGCGTTGAGAGTTTCCCGACGGACTGTCTGGGCATTGGCACCGGAGTACCAGACCAGCAGCAACAGCAAAGGAAGCCAGCGAGTGAATGTCTTTCTCATAGATCGACAGGATTGGCGTGCAGGTAGGCTACTTAATCGTTAGCAGTAATCTTTACAAATCGGCTGCAGACAACTTGCCCACAGCTCCCGACTTATGCACGGGGCACAACACGGGTCTGGGGGCGAATTTACAAGGAAATCCGATAAGAAACCCAAATTGCCGGTGCCAGCTGGCCAAATGCCAAAACACCGGACCAAAGGCCCAGCCTCAGAGCCGCCCCGCCTTAAAGTCCTCGGTCAGCATCTGGGCCACCACCCGGTCGATCGGCAGATCGACGTTGAAGGATTCGCCCAAAGGCTGCAAAATGAAACGTCTGAGCGTGGTTTCTTTGGAGTTGATCGCCGGCTGCTGGCCCGGATGCGGCCACACGCGGTAATAGAAACTGAGCACCTGCTGGCGCGGGTTGAAAGCCGAGGGCTGAAAAAAATCGGTGGTATAGTAGTGGCTCAGCCGCTCGAGGGTCATACCTGTTTCCTCGCGCCACTCGCGCTTGAGGCAATCGAGGATTCCCTCGCCAAACTCGAGGCCACCGCCCGGAAACTTGATGTAGGTACGTGCACCAATCTTTTCTTCGCAGAGCAGTACCTCGTACGCATCGGTAATCCAGAGACCATAGACGCGCAGATTGAAGGATTCGGGCTTATATAGACGCATAAATAAAACGAAGGGGGACGGGGGCTTTTGACGTAACTTAGCGGCACGAAGTCGAAGCAAAGCTACGCCCTTTCGGGCAACCGGTAGGCCGACTTCACGAGCTTTCCATGTTGCGCAAACTGCTGGTTCTATTACTGGCCGCTGGGCTGGCGGCCTTGGTCTACGCCCTCGATACGAAGGATGCACTGCTGGCGGGTGCCCCGCCGCTGGGCCGCTTCCTCAATCCCTTTGTGGGCTTCTGGCAGAACTGCGACCCCCACGACCCGACGGGCAGTCAGGTGCTGCGCCACCCCGCCCTGCGGGCCGAAGGCCGCATCCAATTCGACGAACGGCTGGTGCCCCACCTCTTTGCCAGCAACGACCACGACCTCTATTTCCTGCAGGGCTACATCACGGCCCGGCTGCGGCTCTGGCAGATGGAAACACAGGTGCGGGCCGCCGGCGGCCGCCTGGCCGAGGTGCTCGGCCCCAAACTGCTGCCCCTCGACCGCTTCAACCGCCGCATCGGCATGCGGACCGCCGCCGAAACCGCCCTCCGCCACATGGAAAGCGACAGCGCCTCCAGTGCCGTGCTCGCGGCCTACTGCGCGGGCATCAACGCCTGGATCGACGAACTGAAACCGGCCAACTACCCCTTCGAATACAAACTGCTGGACTACGCGCCCGAACCCTGGACGCCCCTGCAGACGGCCCTGCTGCTCAAGTACATGGCCTGGGACCTGACGGGCCGCACGCAGGATGCCGAACTGACCCGCGTCTACGGCCGCTACGGGCGGGCCGTGGCCGACGACCTCTTCCCCAACATCCCCCCCCTGACCGACCCCGTCATCCCCGCCGGCACGCCCTGGAACTTCAAAGGCTTGCCCCTGCCCAAGGCCCCCTTCCGCCTGCTGGTCTCGGACAGCAGCTTTCTGGCCTGCGACTCCCTCTGGCAGAACAAACCCGATGCGGGCAATGGCAGCAACAACTGGGCCGTGGGAGCCGACCGCTCGGCCACGGGCTACCCCCTGCTGGCCAACGACCCCCACCTGGGCCTGACGCTGCCTTCCATCTGGTTCGAGGTGCAGCTCGTGGCCCCGGGCATCAACGTCTACGGCGTGTCGCTGCCCGGTGCGCCCGGGGTCATCATCGGCTATACGCCGCAGCTGGCCTGGGGCGTTACCAACCACGGAGTCGACGTACTCGACTGGTACCGCATCCACTACACCGATGCCGGTCGCAGCGAATACCTCTGGGGCAGCGAACAGCGGCCCGTACGCACCGTCGTCGAGACGCTGCACGTGCGCGGGGCCGAAACCATCTTCGACACCGTGCGCTACACCCACCACGGCCCCGTCGTCTACGAGAGCGCAGAGGAAGGCCAGCGCAGCTTCGTACCCGTGGGCCACGCCCTGCGCTGGATGGCTCACGAACCCTCGAACGAACTGCTGGCCTTTTACCGGCTCAACCGCGCCCAGAACTACGACGAATTTCAGGCAGCCCTGCAGCTCTACGACTGCCCGGCCCAGAACTTCGTCTACGCCGACACCCGCAAGACCATCGCCCTGCACTGCACGGGCCGCGTGCCCCTGCGCTGGCCCGAGCAAAGCCGCTACCTGCTCGACGGCAGCGACCCCCGCGCCGACTGGCAGGGCTACATCCCGCGCGAACACCTGCCCCACGTCAAAAACCCGCCCCGCGGCTTCGTCAGCTCGGCCAACCAGTACCCCGTCGATTCGACCTACCCCTACCCCTGGCCCGGATTCTATGCGTCTTTTGAGCGGGGCCGCCGCATCAACCGCCGCCTCGACTCGCTGCACAGTGCAACCGTCGACAGCCTGCGCCGCCTGCAGCTCGATGAGCAGAACCTGCTGGCCCGGTCCGTGTTGCCCGCCCTGCTCAAGCACACCCGCCGCGAACCCCTGGAACCGGAACTGCGGGGCTGGCTGGCGCAGCTCGAAGGCTGGAACCAGCGCAACGCAGCCACCAGCACCGCCGCCACGCGCTTCCACCTCTGGTGGCATTTCATCGAAACGGGCATCTGGGACGACGACTTCCCCCCGCCCCTCTATCCGCGGCCCGATGCCGTGCGAACGGCCCTGCTCATCCGACAGGATACAGCCAGCCGCTGGTACGACGACCGCAGCACCCCCCAACGCGAACGGCTGCCCCAAGTGCTGGCCCGCGCCCTGGTCCAGGCCCGCGACTCGCTGCGCCGCTTCTCGGCCGACAGCAGCCAATGGGCCTGGGGCCGATTCAAAGGCTCGTACATCCCTCACCTGACCCGCAGCGCGAGCCTGCGCAGCTTCGGACGCTTCGACCTTAACGTGGGCGGCGGCCGCGACCAGATTAACGCCATGGACGTTACGCACGGCCCCTCGTGGCGAATGGTCGTTTCGCTGGGACCTTATGTACGCGGCTATGGCATCTACCCGGGGGGGCAGTCGGGGCATCCGGCCAGCCGGTGGTACGATGCCTTCGTAGATCGCTGGGCAGCGGGCGAACTCGACGAGCTGCTGCTGCTCAGCCAGCCCGCCCCGAGCGAATCGCGCTTTCTGGTCGGCGAGCTGCTGGCCCGGCCCGGAAACTGAATCGCGATCCCACGGCTAACCGGCCATAGGAACTTGCTTTCCTGATCAAGGCTCCAAAACCAAGCGCACTAGAATTTCAATTGACCAGAATAATTTATTTATAAAATAAGTTTAAATATTATAATTTGATATTTGAATAAAAGCCCTTTCGGGCAACATCCTTTCGATCGAGCATGAAGCATCAGCGGCAGGACAGCGTGTCTGCGACAGAATCGAGCCGCTGCACGATGCGCCACGTCTGGAAAGGATGCACGTTGGCGATGTTGCTCTGCCACTCGTGTTCGATTTCCATGCGGTAGGATCGGGCCAGCCACGGCACCAGAGCCGGCTCGCAGGTCAACACCCACTGGCCCGCTTTCAGGTCGGGTGGCGGTTGGTCGAGGCGGGCACCGACGACCACCAGCTCGAGCGGGGGGCGGACATCACGCAGCAGGCGTTCGCGGTGGAAGTAGAGGCTGGGATTAAATTCCTGAACCGGCACCCAGAGCCGCCGAATCTGCGGGCGTTCGCGCTGCAGGCGTTCGAGGTACGTAGCATAATGCACGGCGTACCATTCCAGAGGCCGCTCGGCATGCTCGACCCGCTGAATGCTGGCGCGGTAGGGCAGCAGCAGCACCAGCCCCAGCAGGACCAGGGCGACCGGTTCGCGGCGGGTACTCAGCTGCTGCAGGGCCGGTTCGACGACCAGTGCCACCACCCCCAGTGCCAGCAGCGGATAGAGGGGTGCATCGTACCATTCGGCCTTGGTCCTGGCCACCGAAATGAGCAGCAGATAGCCCAGAGCAGGAAAGGCGTGCCAGCCCACGGTCGGCAGGTCGCTGCGCCGCCGCAAAACCAAAGCACCCAAAGCCAGAGGCAGCAGCCAGAACCACGGGACATACCGCTCGCGGGCACCCAGTTCGAGGTAGTAGCTCAACGGGCCGGAGTGGCGATCGTAGGCATCGGTAAACCGGTTGAACAGCTCGGCACGGGCCACGCGGGCGATGTAGCCGCTTTCGTAGACTTCGCGCAGCAGGTAGTAGCCGAGGCAGAGGGCCAGTGCGCCCGCTGCCACCGGCACCACCCGCCCGCTGAGCAGGGGGCGCAGCCTGCCTGCCCCGCCCGCACCGATGAGCAGAAACACCACCAGCCCGGGGACTATGAGCAGCCCCTGCACGCTTTTGGTGTAGATCATGAGTACAAAAGCGGCCGCCAGCGTAAGCAAAGGTGCCCACGCCGTGGGCCGCAGGCTCCAGCGGTAGCAGGCCCAGCAGGCGAGGGTCGTCCAGAGCGTGAGCAGCGCATCGGTGTCGCCGCTGCGGGTGATGTGGTATCCGGTGTAAGCGGGCGAGGTCAGCAGAATACCGGCGGCAGCCAGCCCCAGCAGCCGGTTGCCCAGGCCCCAGGTGCCGATGCCATAGAGCAGCAGCACCGTGGCCAGACCCGCCAGAGCGGACGGCAGACGGACGGCCAGTTCGGAAGGCCCCAGCACCGCCATGCACAAGGCCGAGAGCCAGGTCATGAGCGGAGGTTTGGTGTTGAGCAGGTCGGGGCGGTGCTCGAAGGTGGGCACCAGCCAGTTATCCGAGGTCTGCATCTCGAGGGCCTGCACGGCCGTGAACGCCTCGTCCCACGGGTGCAGGGGTTGAGCATCCAGTTTGTAGAACAGGGGCCAGTAGGCTGCTGCCAGCAGTGCCAACACACAGGCGACTTCACGAATCCGAAATGAGGTTGCCGACATCGGAAAGCTCTTGATCTGGTGGCCAGCCGACTACCGAGATTGAAAAAGGCTGGCAAGTAATCAAAATTTCTTCTTCCCGAAGAGATGCCCTCGATGGATGAGGATTCGGCGCGGGATGTCTGCCCGTTCGGATCGGTCAGCCGGGCTTGCGGTTCGGCGGCCCAATCAGAGGCACAAAGGGGGTTCTGTTGAGCACAGCTCGGACCGGCCACCGAATCGCAGTCGGCGCAGTCAGCCAAGAGGTGAAATTAATCAGGCTTATTTGTTGAATAAAATACATAAATATAAATTTTTATTTAATTTTAATTTTTTTAGTTTAATTTAAAAATTTAATACAGAATTTTATTTTAAATTGATTTTAAACAGTGGAAATTTTTTATTTATTTAGACTAAATTCAATTATATTTGTGCCATGATGAAACAGTTGATACTGCACCTTGTGCTGGCAGCAGCCCTCTGGACAGGCGCAGCCAGCCGAACCGCCGCCCAGACCAACGTCCGCATCGAAACGGGTGCCGGCTATGCCACCGACGTATACTATTCCTTCACCGAGGGCGAGCTGGCCCGGGTGCCGCGGGCGAACTGGGACTTGGCCTTCGAAATTGCCGTGCCCTCGGCCGTGCGCATCAATTCGGGAGCCGGTACGGCAGCCTGGCTCTACAGCACCGACCCCGCCGCCGACTGGGAACGCCTCGACACCACGGGCCGCCTCACGCCCGCAACAGCCCTCTACAACGACCCGACCACCTGGCAGACCGGTGCCCTCAACCGCCCCGCCACCAACGACCCCAACGACCTGGGCTGGGGCGTCTACAACCTGGCTACCCACGTCATCGGCGGCAACCGGCTCTTTGTGATCAAATCGGTGGGGGGCACCTTCTATAAGCTCTGGATTCGCGAGCGGGCCAACCGCCGCTACCAGATTCGCATGGCCCGCCTCGACGGCACGCAAACCCGCGACCTGACCCTCGATACGGGAGCCTATCCCGACAGGCTCTTTGCCTACCTCAACCTCGAAACGGGCGACATCCTCGACCGTGAACCCGACCGCCGCCGCTGGCACCTGCTTTTCACGCAGTATACCGATCTGGTGGCCGCAGGCCCTGGGCCGCGCATCCCCTACGGTGTAACGGGTGTGCTCACGCACCCCAGCCTCCTAACGGCACAGAAAGACAGCATCGACGTGGCCACCTTCCGCGACACAACCAACCTGCCCTGGAACCCCGACATCAACGAAATCGGCTACGACTGGAAACGATTCGACATGGCCTCGAACCGCTTCACCGTCATAGCCAACCGCGCCTACTTCGTGCAGAATGCCCCCAACAGCGTCTGGAAGGTCGTCTTTACGGCTTTCGGCGGCAGTGCCGACGGGGTTTACGAGTTCACCCAGCAGCAGCTGGGCAATGTTGGCCGCAGTCCGGTGCTCAACGGCCCGGACGTGCAGCTCTGGCCCAACCCCGCGTCCGCAGGGGGAAGGGTCTTCGTCGACCGGCCCGCGGCCTCGGTTGTCTGGCACGACCTGACGGGCCGCCAGCTGCACCGCAGTACCCCCGTGGATAAGCGCATCGACGTACCCCAGCTGCCGGCGGGCTGCTACTCCCTGACCATCGAGCTGCCGACGGGCGAGCGCACCGCGCTGCGCCTGCTCGTACAGCCTTAAGCCGCTTTACGTTTTTTGGGATCAACAAGGGAGCGGGCCGCCTACGGGTGGCCCGTTCTGTTTTTGGAGAACCGGTGCATTTTTTGACATTGAGCCATGTTATGCTCTCGGTGCCTAATTAATTTAGCCGGTCGGCATCAAGTGCCTGCTTAAAGCCTGCTCTACACGATGGGATACCTGATGGAAAAATAAAATGTATGAACTGAGCATGAAAGGAAAACCCTATATCCTGTGCATCGACGACGAGCGGCCGCTGCTCGACAGCCTGAAGAATGAACTGAACCGCGGCCTCAAAGGGGAGGCCCGGATCGAAATCGCCGACTCGGCCGAGGATGGCCTCGAGCTGCTCGACGAGCTGCTGGCTGGGGGCTTCGAGGTGGCGGTCATCATATCCGACCAGCTCATGCCCGGCATGAAGGGCGACGAGTTCCTGATCCGCGTCAACGAGCTGCACCCGCGTGCCCGCAAAATCCTGCTCACGGGCCAGGCCTCGGCCGAGGCGGTGGGCAACGTGGTCAACCGCGCCAACCTCTACCGCTTCATCGCCAAACCTTGGGACGAGGAGGACCTGCTGCTGACGGTGCAGCAAGCCATCGCCAGCTACTTCACCGAGGACAAGCTCGATGCCAGCCTGCAGGTCATCCGCGACCTCAACCGCTACGCCACCCTCGTAACCGAGGAGGTGCAGCTCGACCGCTGGGCATCGCGGCTGCTGGCCCAGCTGCTGCGCGATACCCACTCGACGCGGGTCGTGCTCCACGTGATGGCCCCGGAGCAGGAACTGACCTACGAGCTGGCCCACACCAGCGAAGCGGTCGCCCGCCGCATCGACCGCAGCGCGGCCGGCCTGCCGCAGCAGGCCCTCGAACGCTGCACCGCCCGCCGCACCGAGCTGGTCTACAACCTGGCTACCGCCAACGGACAGGCCGCCGGAACCGACTGGGAAAGCTTTGGCACCTTCTACTGTGCCCCCCTCATCAAGCAGGACCGCCTGCTGGGTGTGCTCTATCTTGAAAATCGACAGGCTCCCGTGCACTACACCGAGGAACGTCTGGCCTTCCTCAATGCGCTGGTCCAGCAGCTGCCCGCCCCGCTGGACAATGTGCTGCTCTACGAAAGCCTCGAGGAAAAAGTGCGCGAGCGCACCCGCATCATCGAGGAAAAAAACGAAAGTATCACCGACAGCATCAACTACGCCCGCCGCATCCAGCTGGCCATTCTGCCCGATACCGAGCAGCTGAGCCAGTATTTCCCCCAGCATTTCATTTTCTACCAGCCCAAAGACATCGTCTGCGGCGACTTCTACTGGTGGACCGAGGTGCAGGATTATTTCTTTGTGGCCGCCGTCGACTGCACGGGCCACGGCGTACCCGGGGCCTTCATGAGTGTGCTGGGCTATTCGTTTCTCAACCAGCTGGTGCGCGAGCACCGTTTCCTCGAGCCCGATACCATCCTCAACCAGCTACACCGCCGCGTGTTTGCCGCCCTCAAGCAGGGCCAGCACACCAAAGACCAGCCCGAGCTGCACGACGGCATGGACCTGATCCTCTGCCGCTTCGACCGCCGGAACGGTGAGCTTGCCTTCGCGGGAGCCAACCGGCCCCTGCTGCTGCTGCGCGACCGCCAGCTCAGCGAGTTCAAGACCGACCGCCAGCCCATAGGCGGCAGCCTCCACGGCGAAAGCCCCGAAGACCGGAACTTCACCAGCCAGACCCTGCACCTCGAAACGGGCGACCGCCTCTACCTCTTTTCGGACGGATTTACCGACCAGTTCGGCGGCGAGGATCACCGCAAGTTTGGCAGCCGCCGCTTTCAGGAAATTCTCGAAGCCCAGGCCGGCCGGCCCCTGCCCGAGCATACGGCCCTCCTCGAACGCGAGTACCTGGCCTGGCGCGGCACCACGCCCCAGACCGACGACATCCTGTGCATCGGGCTGGAGGTGGGCTGAGCTTGAGCGGCCTCTCGCAATCGACCGGTTCTTGTCTAGCGGGGCTTATAGCCTGAAAGCTCGAAGAGTTTGCGGGCATCGGTGATGCGCAGCAAATCGGCCAGGGTGAGCGTCGGGTAGGCTTCGGCGTAGCGGCGCACAATCTGCAGGCCGATGTACTCGCCAATGCGGGCAGGGTAGTCTTGTCCCAGGCGTTGGGTGAAAGGCCCCTCGCGGGTGGCCCAGTCGTAGGCACGGGGGTTCTGATCGAAGAGCAGGGGCACGAGGCGGGCGTAGAGGGCGGCTTCCTCGCGCTGGACGGTTGCCGTGTGAGCCGTCGTCCAGCCCAGCAGCAGGCTGTCGGGCAGTGCGGGCAGGATGCGCTGCACGGCGTAAAGCCGGATGCCTGCATGAACCATGCGGTCGAGCAGGGCAGGCATCTGGGCATCGGTCAGCGGGGGCTGGCGGCGGCGAATGAGTGCCTCGACCAGCGCGGCGGGCAAGAGTTCGGGCCGGCAGCGGCTGCGCACATACTGGGGCATCTGCGGATGCAGGTACGGAAAGCGTGGCCCGCTGAAGTAGTCGAGGCCGATACCCACCCATGCGCTGTCGAGGTAGAAGCGGTCGCCTAGAAATTGATGCTCCCACGGGCGGTTGCGGTCGTAACCCCAGGCCAAGGTTCGGATGCGGGGTTCGGGGGTATCGGCAAAGTACAGGCGCAGCCGTTGGAAGGCGGGCCGCAGGCGGGCCACTAGATCGACCGAATCGGGCCAGACCGCCCGCACCGAGTCGAGGAGCTGCTGCGTATTGGGGTCGCGCGTCCACTGGCAGAGGTCTGTCCCCAGCGAGGTATCGATACGCTGGGCATCGATGCTGTCGAAGTAGGCGGTGGTGGTACCAAGCATCCAGCCGGCGAGGAACTTGCGTTCGGCGGCCAGGCTGTCGAGGTAGAGGCGGTAGCAGGCGGTGGGGTCGGGCTGTCGGCCCAGCAGCTGCTGCAGGCGGTCGAGGCGGCGCACCTCGAGACGCATGTCGGGCAGCTGCTCGTCGGATCGACAGGCGGCCAGCAGGCCCAGCAGGCCCAGCAGGCAGGTGGTCAGGCGAATCACGCCGCGAAGTTAGGCACGGCTGAACCCCAAAAAACAGGCCCTGCACGCTGGAGGTGTGCAGGGCCTGAAAGAAAGGAGAGGCTGGCAGACTCTGTTGTCCGCTTTAGATTTCGTGTTTTTCTTCTTCGACCGTTTCAATGGCTTCGGCTTCGGCTACTGCCTCAGTAGCTTCGGCTGCGGCCTCGGCAACCGCTTCGGTGGAGGCCTCAAGGGTTTCGGCTGCCGCTTCGGTTACTGCTTCAGCAGCAGCCTCAATGGTTTCGGCTGGCTGGGCAAGGGTTTCGGCTGCCGCTTCGGTTACTTCGGCTGTCGTTTCGGGTTCATCGGTACTGAACTTGGAACGCAAGTCGGCCAGACCAGCGATCTCGGCGAAAGTACTTTTCTGAACTTCGGGCAGGGTGTAGTCGCCGCCGGTTTCGTCGAGGGCATCGGTAAGGGCTGCGGCCTTGGCGGCGGAGCCTTTCTTTTTGTCCTCGGCTTTTTTGAGGTCCTGCCAGACGCGGCTGTGCGAGAGTACGATGCGCCGGTTTTCCTTGCTGAATTCGATGACCTTGCACTGCAGGGTATCGCCTTCCTTGAATTCGGTGGTACCGTCTTCGGCTTTGAGGTGCTTGGCGGGAATAAAGCCTTCGACGCCGTACTCAAGTTCGACAACGGCTCCGCCGCCGGTACTCTTGTCGCTGAGCTTGGTAATGGTGGCGGTGTGCAGCGAGCCTTCGGGGAAGACCGATTCGAGGGTTTCCCAGGGGTCTTCGGTCAGCTGCTTGTGGCCCAGGCGGATTTTGCGGGTTTCGAGGTCGATTTCGAGCACCACCGTTTCGAGCTTCTGGTCTTTCTGGACGAACTCGCTGGGCTGGTTGATCTTTTTATTCCACGAGAGGTCCTGTACGTGGATGAAGCCGTCGATGCCTTCCTCGAGTTCGACAAAGAGGCCGTAGTTGGTCAGGTTGCGTACTATGCCGGTGTGGATGCTGCCCACGGTGTATTTGGAGGCGGCATGCAGCCAGGGGTCCTCGGTCAGCTGCTTGATGCCGAGGGACATTTTGCGCTCCTCGCGGTCGAGGGTCAGCACCACGGCTTCGACTTCCTGACCGATGTAAAAGAGTTCGTTGGGGTTCTTGGGGTGGGTCGACCACGACATTTCGGAGACGTGGATCAGGCCTTCGACGCCCGGGGTAATTTCGATGAAGATACCGTAGTCGGCAATGGTTACGACGCGACCCTTGACGCGGGAATTGACATCGAGGCCGGCGGTGAGGCTGTCCCAGGGGTGGGGGGTCAGCTGCTTGAGGCCCAGGCTGATGCGCTTTTTCTCGTCGTCGAAGTCGAGGACGACCACGTTGATGCGCTGGCCGAGGCTGAGCACTTCTTCAGGCGAGTTGATGCGGCCCCAGGAGATGTCGGTGATGTGCAGCAGCCCATCGACGCCGCCCAGGTCGATGAATACGCCAAAGTTGGTGATGTTTTTGACTTCGCCTTCGAGTACCTGACCGCGCTCGAGGTTGTTGATGATCTCGGCCTTCTGGGCTTCGAGGTCTTTTTCGATAAGGGCTTTGTGCGAGATGACGACGTTTTTCTGGGCGTGGTTGATTTTGACCACTTTGAATTCCATGCGCTGGCCCACGTAGTAGTCGTAGTCGCGAATGGGTTTGACGTCGATCTGGGAGCCGGGCAAAAAGGCTTCGATGCCTTCGAGATCGACGACAAAGCCGCCTTTGGTGCGGCGTTTGACGATGCCCTCCATGATGATATCTTCATCGAGGGCTCCGTTGATGCGCTCCCAGGTGCGCATCGAGTTGGCTTGGCGGCGCGAGAGCACCATCTGGCCGTTTTTGTTTTCGATCGTTTCGAGGTAGACTTCGACTTCGTCGCCCGGTTTGAGGTCTTCGATATCCTTGAATTCGGAGATGGGCACGATGCCCTCGGATTTGAAGCCGATGTTGATGACTACCTCGCGGTCGTCGACGGCGGTAATCGTTCCGCGCACGATGCGGTGTTCCGATACGTCCATCAGGGTTGCTTCGTAGGCCCGCATCATGCGCTCCTTGTCCTGGTCGGTGTATTCGTCCTCCAGGAAGAGGGCCGCCAGATTGGGGGTCGGGGTCGTCGATTGGCCCAAGCCCTCGAGCGGGCTCCCCGATGGGTTCAGTTGATCTTCTTCATATGCGCTCATGTGGGATGCGATTACCTTGTGCTCTTCAGCCATTGAAGGGTTAAAATGTGAATAAATAGAGATAGGCGGCAAAGTTACACACGACTTGCCGCTTTCGCAAAAAGCCCGATACGATGTTTGCGCCCCAATACGTTGGCCTTCGATTCGGGCACCGGTAGTGCGCCGCCTATTTGACCATGAAGCTGGCATCGCCCATGAGGCGGCCCTGATGCTTGGCCTGCAGGTGGTAGACACCCGCGGCAAACTCTTCGTTCTCGAAATCGACGCTGGCCCGCCCGCCGCTCAGCTGGTCGACACTGAAGCTCTTGCGGTAGCCGCTGTTTTTCTTGTCGATGCCCTGGATGTCGAGCTGCACGTCGGGCGGCAGCTGGCTCACGGGTCGGTTGTCGTAGTCCGTGATCTGGAAACTGACCTTCAAGCCTTTACGTACTTTTCCTTTCTTCAAGACCAGGTCCGTTTCGTTTTTGGAATCGGTAAACTTGAAGTCCAGGGCTTTGTAGATGCTTTTGAGCGTGGTGTTGAGGCGGTCGATCTCGCTTTTTTGCTTGTCCAGCTCGGCCTGCTGGCGTTGGGTTTCGCGCTGAAGCTCGCTCACGCGCCGCAGCAGGCTGTCGGACTGCACCTGCACGATCTGGATCCGCGTTTCGAACTGCTGCTTCTCCTCGGTCATCGAGAGGATGCGGTTCTCGTATTCCTTGAGTTTTTCGCGGATTTCGTTGGCTTTGTTGCGCTCATAGGCCCGCATGCCTTCCAGCTCGTTGAGGCGGGCCTTGGCCTGATCGAGGCGGGCGGTCAAATCCTTGACCGTCGCTTCCTTGTTGAGCAGCTCGTTGTCTTTGGCCGTCAGCTGGGCATCGAGCTGTTCGATCTCATGCTCCAGTTCTTTTTTCTTGGCTTCGATCTTGGTGTTTTCCGTTTCAAGCCGGCTGGTCTCGCTGTAGAAATAAATCGTCAGACCCGAAAAGATGAGCCACAGCAGGCCCAGCACGATGAGCGCGATGCGCCCCTTGCCGCCCTTTTTTTCTTCTCCGTACTCGTAACTCGACATCGTGATCGACTCCCAAAAGTCAAATTAATACCTTTCGGGGGTGAAAGTACTAAAAAATGTGCAGGCCCAAGGCCCAGACGGCGACCGGCGGTTCAGGGCCGGTGTTGAAAAGCTCCGGCATCGGGCGGATTGCTGCGGGGCTGGCCGGCAAAGTCGCGCTCCAGCCCCGGCAGGCGGGGCAGCTGGTCCAGGGGCAGGCCCAGGCCCCGGGCCGCGCTTTCGTCCGCAAGCCCGAAGTCGCGGTTGCGGGGGTTGCGCAGCAGCGGGTCGGCATTGAGGCGGTTGCCCGTGCCCGGGGGCAGGTCGGCCGCCGCCCGCTCGGTGCGTAGGATGTTGTGGCTCAGGTTGGCGGCCAGAGGCGGTCCCGCCGCCAGGCTCAGGCCCAGTTCCTCGCGGCCCGTGCCCCATACGATGCTGTTGACCAGCACCAGCCGTGTGGGGTAGGTCTGCACCCGGCCACCCTCGCCCCGCAGAAAGTTATTGACACCCAGGCACGGCTCGCTGCGGCCCCCGCCGATGCTGCGGGGATTGAAAAAGGTGCAGTGGTAGAACTCGCAGTGGCCGCCATAGGCCAGCCCTAGCACGCTCTGGCCCGTGTTGTAGGCCAGCACGTTCCAGGCCCGCAGGCTCGGCGGCCCGGGTGCCTGCACGTCGAAATCGGCCGCCCCCACCGCCAGAAGGGCGAAATTGGCCATGTTCCGAATTTCGGTATCGAAGACCGTCAGGCGCGGTTCGGTGCCGCCGCCGCCCACAATCGAATCGACCCGCAGGCCAATCGAGGCATTTTCGATCAGGGCGCGGCGCACCACGCTGCCCTGGCTGGTGCGCGTGAAGAATATCCCCCCCCACTGACCCGCCGCCGAGCGGTAGGCTTTCGTCAGGCGGGCGTTGGAAAAAACGACCGTATCGCCGCCCGTTTCATTGACGCGCAGCGTGCCTTCGACCTGCAGCAGCGAGGTGTAGAAGCCGAAGCGGTTGGAGCGCAAGGACGTGAAATAGAGCCGCGTGCCCGCCTCGATGGTCAGGGTGCAGCCCTCGGCCACGCCAATCGGCCCGTCGACGACGATGGGCTTGTCGGGGGTGAAGGTCGTGTCGCAGCCCAAAAGGCGCACCAGCTCGGGGCTGGGGCTTTGCAGCACGTAGGCATCGAGCACGTGCGCCACCACGGGGCGGGTCGTGGTGCCGTTTTCCGTTTCGACGACGAAGTCATCGGCCAGGTCGTGGTCGCCGGTGCGGGTGCCGGTGCGGGCCGTCAGGAAGGCGATGAGGCTGTCGCCGCGGGCCAGCTCGATGCCACGGTGTTCCTGTCCGGCCACCCCGTCGAGCGTCAGCCGGAAAGGCGAGCTTTCGAGGCCCCGTAGGGCCACGCGGCGGATGCGCAGGGCGCGGCCCGTTGTATTGTAAAGGTAGACCCGCTGGGTGGGTGAGGGCAGGGTCGTAAAAATGGTGTCGAACTTGACGGTATCGGTCGGCCAGAGGTCGACGGAACCACTTTCGACGAAGCGTTCGGGCCGCTCGCAGGCGGCAAAGGCCAGCGCGGCCAGCAGTAGCGCAAGCAGTAGGCGGTGCATTAGGTTACAAAGGTAGGCCTTCACCGGCCAACGGCTTCGTAACTGAAGTCGGTTTCAAAATCGAGGTTGAGGATGCCGAGCAGCCGCTCGATGTGCTTGAGAATATGCTGGGCATTGTAACTGGAACTGGTATCGACGTAGATGCCTGTGCGCTTGATTTCTGAGCAACTTCTGAAGGAGGTATCGGTACGGCTGAATTTGATTCGGGCTTCCTCCAGCAGCTGTTGCACGGTCAGTTCCGTCAGGTCGGTGCATTCTTCCACCACCCGCACCAACAGTTCTTTCCAGGTCTGTTCTTTGAGGGGGTATCGCTGTCCGATTAACGTAAAAGCGAGCGGTTTCTTGCCCGTGGGGTCGTACTCGGCGGTTACGCTGGCCCCGCCGCCCGTGCCCAGCTGGGGCCAGACGGCCATCACCCATTCGGCCAGCGTCTGGCAGCGGCGTTTGATGACCTGCAGATTCCATTGCTCGATTGTATGGAATTCGGCATTGAGTTCGATACCCGATTGGTTCAGCAGGTTGCGTTTGTGGGCGTAATTGTGTCTTTCGTTGAAGCTGGGTAGATGAATGAGGGCCAGGTTGCCGATCAGGTCGACGCTGTCGCGAGCCTGCTCGCGCTCGTCGGGGGTCAGCTCGTTGAACCAGTCGCCTTCCAGATTTTCGGGCAGGATGCGCACCACCTTGTAGTTCGCGGTACCGGGTTCGCGGCCCGTCAGGTGGTCCTCGATGCGGTTGAGTACCAGCCGGGAAAGGAACGACTTCTTGCCTCCACCGTATACAGATTCCGTCTTGAGTTTGCTTTGCAGCTTTTCGTCGCTGACGTAGCGGTGCGATTTGACCGACCAGAGCAGCTCACGCAGGATGTCGGGGTAGCTCCGCGAGCTGATTTTTTTCGACAGCACCGC
>CALDDN010000065.1 GCA_937936615.1 uncultured Bacteroidia bacterium
TGACCAACCTGCCCGACAGCATCGGCAACCTGACCAACTTGACTTCTCTGTATCTGTCCAACAACCAGCTGACCGACCTGCCCGACAGCATCGGCAACCTGACCAACTTGACTTCTCTGAATCTGTCCAACAACCAGCTGACCGACCTGCCCGCGATCATCGGCAACCTGACGGGCCTGCAACGACTCGATCTGAGGGTCAACCCCATCCCCGTGGAACGCCGGGCCGCCATCCAGGCCCTGCTGCCCAACACGCGGATCACCTGGTAGCCGCTGCCGAGGCCCTGCCGCACCTGAAGAACAGGCCCCTTGACTACCGCGGACGGTTGGCCAGCCACACCCCGCCCAGGATCAGCAGCAGGCCCAGCCCGTGCATCCAGCCCAGCTGCTCGCCGTCGGCCACGGCCCATCCCAGAGCCACCACCGGCATCAGGTAGGTTACCGAAGCGGCAAAGAGGGCATCGGCCCGCCGCAGCAGCGTAAAGAACAGCACCAGCGCAAAAGCCGTCCCTACGCAGCCCAGCGTCAGGGCTGCCGTCAGGGCTTCGGCCCCGCCTACCTGCTCCAGCCGTCCGCGCAGCGGAACGGTCAGCAGGTAGATTCCGGCGGGAACCGCCCACAGCCCCAGTGCCAGAGCCGTAAAAGGCAGTGCGGGCAGGTGGTTGAGCCGCGTCTTGACATAATTGGTGTTGAAGCCATAGAGAGCCGTTGCCCCGACGATCAGCAGACCGTAGCCCAGCTGGTTGCCGGTGGGGGTGCTGCCCGAGGGACGCAGCGTCAGCAGCAGGGCCGCGCCAGCCCAGCCCAGTACCACTCCCAGCACCTGCGCCCAGCGGGCTTTCCGCCCGAAGAACGCCACCCCCAGAGCCAGCACCCAGAGCGGGGTCAGCGAGTTGAGCACGCCCGAGGTGCCGCTTTCGACGCGCGTCAGGGCCAGCGCGAACAGAAAAGCCGGCACGAAATTGCCCGTCAGTCCCGAGAGGGCAATGCCCGACCAGGGCCAGTCGCTGCGCTGACGCAGGGCCTGCGCAGCAAAAGGCAGCAGACACAGACCCGCCGAGGCCAGCCGCAGGGCCGCCACCTCGTCGGGCGCGAAGACCACCAGAGCCTTTTTCATCAAGATAAACGAGCTGCCCCAGATGAGCACACAACTCAGAAGCAGGAGCCACTCGGTTTGGCGGGGCGATTGCATGCACGAAGATAGGGACAGCCGCCCGTGCCCTAGCGCAGCAGGGCTTTGTGCATCAGGGCCTCGGCCCGCTCGGTACCCAGGTAGCGGTCGATGAGGGCATGTACCCCATAGAGTACAGGGGTCAGAGCCAGCGCGGCCACCACCTTGTAGCTGTAGTTGACCGTGCCCACGGCCAGCACCCGCGCCAGACCCCAGTCGGAACCGGCGGGCACATAAAAAGCGATGAAAAGCACCACGTAGCTGTCGATGAGCTGCGAGACAAGGGTCGAGCCGGTGGCCCGCAGCCAGATGCGGCGGCTCCCCGTCAGCCGTTTGATCGACTGAAAGGTAAAGACATCGACAAACTGGCCCACCAGAAAGGCTACCAGCGAGCCGGCAATGATCCAGAGGCCCTGGCCGAAGACTGATCCGAAGGCCAACTGGCGGTCGAGGCCCGTAGCAGTGTCGCGCTGCCAGAAAGCCGCCGGCTGCAGGGCAATGGCCCCATAGACCATCAGGAAAGCGTAGAGAATCAGCCCTGCCGTCAGGTAGGAGGCGATGCGCACCCCCGTCCGTCCGTAGTACTCGTTGATCACATCGGTCATGACAAAGACCACCGGCCAGAGCAGCACCCCCGCCGAGAGGTTGAAACCCAAGGCATCGGAGCCGAAGAGCCGCAGCTCGAGGGGGGGCAGGCCCAGACTGCCCTCCAGCGAAAAAAGCTTCACCCCGATGAATTCGGCAATCAGGGCGTTGGCCACAAAAAAGGCCGTCAGTACCAGAAAGAGCAGCTGTTCCTTGCTCATGGGGGCGAGTCGAAGATCAGGGAGGCTTCAGGGTCGAAGGGAATGGGGTAGAGGCGGCCCTCGTCGGTGATGTGGCTGTGTTCGAAGACGGCACGGGCTTCGGCCAGGTGCTGGCTCAGGTCGCCGTAGCGGGCCGAAAAGTGCCCCAGCAACAGCTGGTCAGCTTCGGCAGCGGCAGCGAGGGCAGCCGCCTGGCGGGCGGTGCTGTGGGCAGTCTGCTCGGCCTGCCAGTTCAGGGCTTCGACAAAGGTTGCCTCGTGGTAGAGCAGCGACACGCCCCGCACCCAGTCGGCCAGGGGCGGGTGGTAGCGCGTGTCGGAACAATAGGCATAGCTGTACGAGGGCGGGGCGGGTCCCAGGTAGTCGGCGGCTTGCACGCTCCGTCCGTCGGGCAGGCGTACATCAGTGCCCAGTTTCAGCAGGTGGTAGCATTCGACGGGCAGCTGGTGCAGGCGGGCTTTTTCCACCAGAAAGGTGGGGCTGCGCGGCAGCTCGCGAAACAGGTAACCGAAGCAGGGCACGCGGTGTTCCAGCGGCAGGGCCACCACTTCCAGACCCGTTACCCGGTGGATCACCCGGTGAGCCGATTCGGGCTGCAGCTCGCACAGTTCCAGCGGAAACTGCAGCGTGGCGTGGGTCAGCCGCAGGATGGAATGCACCAGCTCGCCCAGCCCTGCCGGCCCGTAGACGGGCAGGGGACTGCTGCGGCTGTGCTGGCTGATGGTACAGAGCAGCCCTGCCAGCCCCAGAACATGGTCGCCGTGCAGGTGCGAGATGAAGATGGCATCGAGCCGCCGGAACCGGTAGCGGTAGCGCATGAGCTGGAATTGCGTACCCTCGCCGCAGTCGATGAGGAAATGCCGCTGGTTGAAGGTGAGTACCTGGGCACTGAGGTGGCGGCCAAAAGCAGCCACGGCCGAGCTGGTACCCAGCACGCGCAGCTCGAAGCGACCCGGCTGGTAGGCCGGCTCAGCGGCTTTCACTCTGCCTCCTCGCTGTCCTCGTCGTCTTCGTCCCAATCCTCCTCGTCGTCCTCGTCGTCCTCTTCATCCCAGTCTTCGTCCTCGAATTCATCATCTTCCCACTCCACATCTTCTTCATCCCAGTCTTCCTCCTCGTCCCACTCTTCCTCGGATTCGGTTTCTTCTTCGTCGGTTTCTTCTTCGTCGACCAGTCCGTAGTCGGCCCAGGCTGCCCCCATAGGCTCGAGCAGTCGGGCGAAGGCTCGCAGAGGCAGGCAGTCAAGTTCCCGACTGGCGTGGTCGGCACAGAGCCGCAGCAGGTCGGTCGGCGGAATTCCCGCCGAGAGGTTGATGACTGAAACGTCGGAAACCGCCAGGTCGTCGCGCAGTAGCTGAAACGAAGACGTCATGATCTTGCTCTTCAACAAGGTTTAGGCTGCAAAGTAAATACTAATTCGCGCACAAAAAGGCCTGCTGCCCCCGGGCTTGTTACTCGTGTTTTTCGCGCTGATTTTTGCGGTAGAGCCAGGGGGCCTGCGGGCGTTTGGCGGCCCAGAGGCCCCGACGGGCCAGCCGGGCCTCGCTTTCGAGGGCGGCCAGCTGGGGGTCCTTCGAGTACTGCGTGTAGTGCCAGGCCCAGCCCGCCCGTATCATTTCGTGGTTGAGGTTGCGTCCGTCGGGCAGGATGATTTCGCCTACCACCCGCCCGTAGCGGTCTTTGCTTTTTTCGATGAGCTGTACGTACTGGCCCTGGGCCAGCTGGCGGGCATAGGCTGTGGCCTCAGGCCCATGGGCCTGTTTGCTTTCGGGGGCGTCGATGCCGTAGAGCCGCACGCGGATTTTGCGCTGCTGCGGGTCGATGAGCGTCAGGGTATCGCCGTCGGCTACTTTTTCGACGTAGTAACCCTCGGTTTCGAGGCAGCCCGCCAGCAGCAGGAGCAGGCCCAGCAACAGCCGGTTCCACCGTTTGATTGGCAAATGCTTCATCCCTTGCAAGATAGTCGAATGCGGCATTCAGCAATGCATCCCGACTGCGCGACAGGGCAGCGAATGGTATTATTTTTTTGTTCGCCGCTACTGCCCCCGGCAGAACCTGCATGGCAGCGATGCCAGCCGGTCGCGCTTCCAGCCCCGCAAAACCTCATCGCCTGCATGCACCCTGTTGGGCAGGCTGTTATCTGTTCCTTTTTAGTCTTTATCAAAAATACTTTTGGCTTTATTTGAAAAATAATCCATATTTAGTTGCTCCAGTAAATTATTGATTTCGATTCGACTTTCCTGAATTCTGTGGGTGCCGGACCGGGTGTGTTGGGGGGCTGCCGTGGCCGATTCGACAAGACCGAGGGGCTGCCTTGAAACGATAAGCCCGAAAAAATCTGCTACCTCAGCCGCTGGCCCGATTGTATTTTTCCCGAACTTCAAGCCCCCAACGCCCCGCCATGAGTCGCAGCGAACGCATCGCCGAACACCTGGCCGACATCCGCCGCAGCCTGCCCGACCTGCCCGGCTGCTACAAATACCGCGACGAAAACGGACGCATCCTCTACGTGGGCAAGGCCCGCAGCCTGCGCAAGCGCGTCAACAGCTACTTCACCCGTACCGACTCGCTCGACTACAAGACCCGCCTGCTCGTACGCAAGATCGCCGACATCGAGTTCGTGATCACCAACACCGAGATGGACGCGCTCCTGCTCGAAAATAACCTCATCAAGGAACACCAGCCCCCCTACAACATCGCCCTGCGCGACGGCAAGACCTACCCCTACATCACCGTCCGCAACGAGCCTTTCCCCCGTGTCTTCATGACGCGCAAGCGCGAGAAGGACGGCTCGGCCTATTATGGGCCCTATCCCGCCGGCGGAGCCATGCGGGCCTTGCTTGACTTCATCCGCGCCCACTACAAGCTGCGCACCTGCACCTACCACCTGAGCGAGGCCAACATCGCCGCGGGCAAGTTCCGCCCCTGCCTCGAATTCCAGATCGGCAAGTGCAAGGCCCCCTGCGTGGGCCGCCAGTCCCGGGCCGACTACGAAGCCGACATCGCCGAAATCCATCAGATGCTGCGGGGCAACCTCAAGGGGGTCATGGCCGACCTCGAAACCCGCATGCAGGCCGCCGCCGCCGCCCTGCGCTTCGAAGAAGCCCACGAACTGAAGCAGCGGCTCAACGCCCTGCGCAAGTTCCGCCAGAAAAACATCGTCGTCTCCGACCAGATCGGCGATGTCGAAGTGCTCACCGCCCTGAGCCGCGACAACCTGACGGTCGTCAATTACTTCAAAATCCTGAACGGTACCATCGTCCGCACCCAGGCCTTCGATGTCTGGCGCAAAGCCGGCGAAACCGAAGTCGAAGTCTTCGAGGCCGTGCTCTCGCGCCTGCTGGCCGACGACCCCGAGTTCAACACCCGGGTGATCGTCAATTTCGAGGTGCCCGAACTCGAGATCGATTCGCGCATCCAGTTCAGCGTTCCCAAGCGAGGCGACCTGCAGCAGGTCATGCGCCTATCCGAAAAAAACTGCGAGGCCGTGCTCGAAGAGAAACTCAACGTCTCGCGGCTCCAGCGCAAGGAATCGGCCGCCGAAGCCCTGCTCAAGCAGGCCCAGACCGACCTGCGCCTCGTGGAAGTGCCCCGCCACATCGAATGCTTCGACAATTCCCATTTTCAGGGGGCGGCCCAGGTCTCGTCGGTCGTCGTCTTCAAAGAGGGCAAGCCCAGCCGCCGCGACTACCGTGTTTTTCCGGTGCAGACCGTCGAGGGCATCGACGACTTCGCCTCAATGTACGAAGCCGTCAGCCGGCGGTACGGCGGCCTGGTGCGCGACGGGCAGCCCCTGCCCCAGCTTGTGGTCATCGACGGCGGCAAGGGCCAGCTGGGGGCCGCCCTGCGGGCCTTGACCGATCTGGGCATCGACAAGCAGGTGGCCCTCATCAGCATCGCCAAGCGGCTCGAGGAAATCTACTACCCCCACGACCCCGATCCCCTCTACATCGACAAGCGCAGCCCGACGCTCAAGCTCATCCAGCACCTGCGCAACGAAGCCCACCAGACGGCCATCAACTACCACCGCCGCAAACGCTCGCGCCAGTCGCTCCAGACCGAGCTGACCCAAATCAAGGGCGTGGGCGCAGCCACGGCCCGCAAGCTGCTGGCCGAGTTGCGCAGCGTCAAAAAAGTGCGCGAAGCCGACCTCGAAACCCTGACCCAGCTCGTGGGAGCGGCCAAAGCAAAGGTCGTCTTCGCGCACTTCCGCGAGCCCTAGCACACTGGTTTTTTTTGATTTAAAATTTGTAAAATCAAAAATTAATTAAAATAAATATAATTAGTAAGTCCTAAATACTTGTCATAGGTATTTTACGAATTCAATGCAACACAATGCCCGATCTGAGGAGTCGGTGCCCCAACTGATTGGCGGGCAAAAACGCCGGAAACGGATTCAGATGCGGCCCCTGAGCCTAACGCGGCCTGGGCCATAGACCAGCTGTTCGATGCGGCCCAGGCCCGCGGGCAGCTGCACGCCCCCATCAGGTGCCAGAGCCGCCAGCTCGGCGCAGGTCGGTTCAAAACTCAGCTCAAATTCGAGGCCCCGCTCGGCGGTGGTACGCGGGTCGCCGGCCGCCCAGAAACGGGTGTAAAGGCCGTCGGGGGCGTCGGGCCGCAGCCAGCAGTCGGCCGAATAGGCCCGCCCCCCGGGCATGGGCTGCCAGCGGATGCGGGCCTGATCGGGGGCTGTAGCCGCGTTGTGGATCAGGAGCTTGGGTTGAAAAGCCACCCCGACGGGCAGCAGCAGCAGCTCGTCGTAGTCGCTCGAAATCCGTGGCCCGATGAAAGGCACCGGCTTGTAGTCCGAAAGCACGTCGCGGTCGAGGCCGTCGTCGCGAAAACGGGCCGTACCAAAGGGGAAATTGACCGTTCGTTCGCCGCGCAGGCTAGGCGGTCCCCAGGGCTGGGTGAAGTCCACCCAGGCATTCCAGCGGTCGCGGGCCTCGTTGCCCACCCAGTCCACGGCATCGAGGGCGTAGGCAAAGCGGGCCCAGGCGGGGGGCGGGTCGGCCTGCCAGTGGAAGCAGAGGCTGATGCGCCGCTCGGCGGGCAGGGCGGCCCAGTCGAGCACCACGGGGGGTGGACTGGCAGGGGCTTCGAAGTGCAGGACGCTGCCCGCGATCCACCAGCGGGCGTTGAAGACCCCCGCCAGCTGCTCGAGCAGCTCCAGCCCGCTGAGGTTGGGGCCGTTGAGCCGCCAGTAGGTGCCCACCGTCGCGCCGATGGGGTTGCCGGTGCTGTCGAGGTAATCGTGGTGGCCTTTGTGGGCTGGCGCGTGGAAGTAGACCGCGTCGCGGTAGGGCGAGGCCGGGTCGTGGAAGAGCGATGCGCTATCGACCGTCAGCCCGCAGGCCGCACAGACGTTGTCGAGGTAGCTGCGGACGTAAGGGCTGATGTGGCCGCGCCCGCAGCCGATAACCAGATCGTTGAGCCGGTCGATGAACTGGTTGTATTCGTCGAGGATGCTCACGTCGATGGTCTGGCTGAAGGCGGCGAGGCAGTTGCCGCACAGGGCGTTGACCGCACCCACCACCGCCTGCAGGGCGGTGGCCACGGCTTCGAGCAGCAGCACCAGGGGCAGAAAGATGGCGGCCGCCAGGTTGAGCAGCAGCGCGAAAATCAGGATCAAATCCTGGAGCAGGGCGGGCCGCAGCTCGATGCAGTGCCGCACAAAAGGATGCACCTGGCTGCGGAAGCCGGCGCGGTCGTCGGAGATGGGGGTGCGGCGCAGGCAGTCGAGGGCCTGGCTTTCGGGGTCGTGGGCCGTGAGGGTGGCGGCGATCGTGCAGTTTTCGGCGCACCAGTCGAGGGCATCGGCGCAGATGCGGCCCCGAAAAAGGACGAGGGCGCAGCAATCGTCCGCGATTTCGACGGGCAGGCAGCGGAAGCGGGCATCGGGGGCCTCGATGAGTTCGGCCCGCAGGCGGTCGTAGGCGGGACCAAAGAAGCTGACGGCGGCGGCAAAGCTGGTGGCGGGCTGGCCGCTGGAGTCGCGGCGGCGGCGGGTCAGCTCGGCGCGGTCGAGGGGGCTGTGCTGGTCGGGGGGCAGGGGCTGGCCGTCGAGGATGAGGCGTAAGGGCATGGCTGGCAGGCAGTTGGTGCCGGCAAGTTGCTAGCGGGGCAGGGGAGCCAGCCGCAGGGGGGGGTACCGGTTGGAGGCAGCGGGCGGCCCTGTAGCAGGCCCTGCATCTCGTTGGATGGGGTCAGCTTGAGGGCTGAGTCGAGTATGGTCGCTGGTGCGGATTGGCCTTACCGCTGAAGCAGCAGGGGAGCCGACCCGACTTGATCGGAACTTTCGACGCGCAGCCAGTAGAGGCCAGCAGGCCGGTCGGTGAGGGCGATCCGCACGCTAGTGCCGCTGCTGCTGCCCGACCAGACTGGCCGTCCTTGCATATCGTGTACGCTCACGCGGCATGGGCCTGCGGGCAACTCCACTGCAAAGACTTCGGAGCTGGGATTGGGCCAGGGGCGCAAGGGGGTTGCGGCTTGGCTGCGGGGTCGACGATGCGTGGCCGAGGCACCGGCAAGCAGGTAGTGCCAGACCGGCTCGTAAACGTAGCGGCCCGTTGAATCGACGGGTGAAAAAGCTCCGATAACGACCGAGCCGTGGTAGTTGGCCGAGTCGCCGCCGAAGGCTCGGGGAGGCAGGCGGGTGATCAGGGTATGCGAGCTGTAGTAGTATCGATCCCGGCAGGTGTCGACATCGACGATGGGGCCACGGGCACCGATGGCTTGCCAAAAAGCGGGCTGGTTGTTGTAAACGTCATCGTCGGTATGGGTGAAGCCGTAGAGGCGGTCGGATGGGGTTGCCCACAGGCTGTCGCTGGCCCAGGGGGCGGGTTTGCGTTTGGTGCCCATCCAGTCGATCCCGGCAAAGCTGACGGCCCGTGCCACGGGGTAGTGTCTGGCAATAAAGAGGCTCATCCCTCCGCCCTGACTGTGGCCCGCTACTACGATGCGCTCCCAGTCCGGTTCGCCCGTCTGGGGGTTTACGAACTGGTTCCAGTTGCCCTCGGGCTGATTGGTCTGCAGGTAGACCAGGGCTTTGCGCAGGCGGTTGAGCAGGGCATCTGCCGGGCCGATGTTCAGTGTCGGGTTTCGGTCTTCACCCGTTAAATTTTCGTAGCGGGCATCGTAATGGCAGGTTTCCGACTGGGTGCTTCCGCACAGGTCGTAGTTTACGCTCAGGCTGTTTTCATAGCACAGGCCCAGTACGTGGAGACCGAAAGTCGACGCGGCATTCAGTACAGCGATGTAATTACCGGGTTCGCCCCGGGTGCCGGGCAGGAAGAGCAACAAACGCCCCTGCGCATTGCCTTCGGGCAGCAGGCTGACGTGGGGTCGATTCTTGAGACGGATTGCAGGGTCGGTGGCACTGGGCAGGAAGGTGAGCCGGTTCTGACCCAGCACCGATGGACTCGGCCCCCCAAGCACGAGCAGAAGTCCGGCGGCAATCGTAACGAAGGGGTGGCGGCGCAGTCGGCGAGCTGCAAGGGCAATCTTTTTCACGTTTCTCTAAGCGATCAAACTGATTCAAAACAAATTTAATGCATCGAAAATACTTTTGGGAAGTTGGTTCCTGGAACGGCGATGGATCACGAAACGGCTTGAGCTTCAAGGGTGTCCGAGTCCCGTACGCAACTCGAACCGCACTTAAACTGCACTTAAACTGCATTGATCGGTTCAGACTAACCTGCCGACCGTTTTCTGCGTAAATTTGTTTTGATTGTGCATAAGCGGTGGACAACAGACCAACGGACGGGCTTGCGTCGTTGGGAAGGGAATGTCTGCCGCGCCCTTGGTTTCGATGTCCATGACTCAATTTGATATTATTCTCCGGAAGCTGGAGCAGTTTCGCCGCCGGTATTACCTGTTCCGCCTGATGCGGGGCAGCCTGGTGCTGGTGCTGCTGGGGGCTTCGCTTTTCCTTGCTTTTGCCTTGACGGAGGGGGCTTTGTGGCTCTCGCCGACAGCACGCACGGTGCTGGTATCGGTGCTGGCGGCAGCCTGCGGGGCGGTGCTGGCGGTGGGGGTGGTCTGGCCGCTGCTGCAGTACCTGCGGGTAGGCCGCACGCTCAGCGATGCCGAGGCGGCCCGCCTGATCGGCAGGCACTTTGCCGACGTGGACGACAAGCTGCTCAACCTGCTGCAATACCGCCAGATGGGGCCCGAGTCGAACGCCTTGCTGGCCGCCGCCATCGAGCAGCGCACCGAGCAGCTGCGGCCTGTGCCTTTCCCGCGGGCCGTGAGCTTCCGGCCCAACTGGCGGCTGGCCCGCTACCTGGCCATTCCGGCTTTGGTGGCCCTGTTCCTGCTGGTCTTCAATAAGGACCTGCTGACGAAGGGCAGCTACCGGCTGCTCAACTTCGACGAGCATTTCCAGCCGCCGCCGCCCTTCGAGATTCAGATACCCAACCACGTCGCCCAGCTCATCGAAGGCCAGGACCACACGATCGACATCCGCGTGGGCGGACGCGAGCTGCCCGCCGAGCTGTTCCTCTACCGGCGCGAGGGCCGCTCGGGCGGCTTCCAACGCTACAGCCTCCAGAAGAAAAGCACCACCCAGTACGAGTTCAGTTTCCGCAACGTGCGCCGCGACTTCGAATACTACATCGGCAACGAACGGTACGGTACCAGCACCTTTGGCGTGGAAGTACTTCAGCGGCCGGCCCTCAACTCGTTCTATGTGGTGCTCATGCCCCCTGCCTACACTCGGTTGCCTGCCGAGACCTTAGCCACCAACGTGGGCGACCTCTCGGCCCTGCGGGGTACGCTGGCCCGCTGGCATTTCCGGTTCAAAGGGCCGGTAGCCAAAGCCGCTTTCCACCTGTCCGATACGGCCCTGGCTATTCCCGTCAACGACACGGGGGCCGTCTTTGCCCGCCAGCTGCTGGCCAATGCCGATTACGCCATTCACCTGACCTCGGCGCAGGGCGTGCTCAACCAGGACACGGTGCGCTACCGCATCCAGGTGCAGGAAGACAAGTATCCATCCGTCGTCATCGAATCGCCCGCCTACGAATCGACCCTGCCGCCTTCGGGCATCATCAACCTGCGGGCCGAACTGAGCGACGACTTCGGCTTCACCCGCGCCGAGCTGCACTACCGCTTCACCAAATCGACCGTACCGGGCAAGGTAAGCAAGGACTACCGGGTGGTGCCCCTGCCCGTGCTCTTTGCCCGCAACCTGCAGACGATCGAGCAGCGCGTCGATTTCATCCGCTACGATGCCGCCTCGGGTGACGAAATCGAATACTACGTCAAGGTCTGGGACAACGACGCCATCAGCGGCCCGAAGGCCTCCGTTTCGATGGCCCACAAGATCGTTTACCAGTCGACCGAAACGCTTTATGCCGAGCTTAACGAGACCGGTCAGGAACTGGAAAAGCAGCTCGAAAATGCCTTGAGCGATGCGGCGGAAATGCAAAAGAATTTCGAGCAGATCGAAAAGAAATTACTGGAAAAAAAGAACCTCAATTACGAGGACAAAAAAGAAGTCAAAGAACTGATCAAAAAGCAGCAGGAGCTGATGAAGCAGCTCGACGAGGCCCAGCAGCTGCTCGATCAACAGATCGAAAACGCCGACCAGAACCAGCTCCTGACCGAGGAAACCCTGCAGAAGATGCAGAAGCTCGAAAAGCTGCTCCAGGAAATGGCCACCCCCGAAATGAAAAAGTTTCTCGAGGAACTGCAGAAACGCCTCGACGAAATGAGCAACCAGGAACTCAAGCAGAAAATGGAGCAGTTCAAGCTCGACAACGAGTCCCTGCAGAAAGACCTCGAGCGCACCCTCGAACTCTTCCAGCAGCTCAAAGTCGACCAGAAAACGCAGGAACTGATCCAGAAACTAGATAACCTGAAAGACCAGCAGGAAATGCTGCAGGAACGCCTGCAGGACGCGAAAAGCAAGGAAGAATTCCAGCAGATTCAGGAAAAGCAGAAAGAGCTGAATCAAAAAATGAAAGACCTGGCTCAGGACCTCAAAGACCTCAAAGACCTCAAAGAGGAAACCCAGACCCCCGACAGCCAGCAGATGCAGGAACTGGAAGAGCAGCGTCAGGACACCGAGCAGGACATGAAGCAGGCCGAACAGAAAATCGGGCAGCAGCAGAAAAAACAGGCCGCCCAGCAGCAGAAACAGGCCCAGCAAAAAATGCAGCAGATGATGGAACAGCTCGAACAGATGCAGCGCGACAACGAGCAGCAGCAGCAGGCCGAGAACTACGAAGACCTGCGCAACCTGCTCGAAAACCTGCTGCGCCTCTCCTTCGAGCAGGAAGACGTGCGCGACCGCATGGCCGCCCTGCGCCCGGGCGATCCCCAGCTCAAAGCCCTGACCCGCCGCCAGGCCAAAGTCCGCGACGACATGCAGATGATCGACGACAGCCTGCGGGCCCTGGCCAAGCGGGCCATCGAAATCGAACAGTTCGTAACCGACGAGCTGAAGAAAATCCAGCTCGGCCTCAAACGCACCGTCGACTACCTGAGCGACAACAAAACCGCCCCCGCCACCGGCGAGCAACACCAGGTCATGACCCACGTCAACAACCTGGCCAACATGCTCCTCGAATCGCTCAACTCGATGCAGCAGGCCATGCAGATGGCCCAAGGCATGGGCAAAGGCTGCAAAATGCCCAAAAACCCGGGGTCCATGCCCGGCATGCAGCAGCTTAAAGACCAGCAGCAGCAGCTCAACAAGAGCCTCTCCGACCTGCTCAAGCAGGGCAACCAGAACCCCGACAAGCTCCGCGAAATGGCCGCCCAGCAGGAAGCCATCCGCAAAAAAATACAGGAAATGTTCCAGAAAATGAGCGAGCAGGGCGAAAAAGGCCTCGGATCGACCGACAAGATTACCGAAGACATGAAAATGACCGAAACCGAGCTGCGCGACCGCCTGACCCTCAACGCCGAACTGATGCAACGCCAGCAGCGCATCCTCGACCGCATGCTCGATTTCGACAAGGCCATGCGCGAGCGCGAATACGACAACAAACGCAAGGCCACCACCGCCACCGAACGGCCCCGCGTCTCGCCCGCCGAGCTGCCCCCCGACCAGCTGCGCGAGCGCATCCGCAAGGAGAACTACTCCAAAGACAAATACCAGTACGCACCCCTCTACCAGAACCTGATCGAGGAGTACTACAAGCTATTAGATGAACGCCGGTAATTCATTAATTCCAATTTTATCCGTACCTTAGCCCTATGAACGCCACAGCTTCTGTTCAGCAGTCCATGAAGGAGCGTCAACTGGTCATCTCAAGCCAACTGGATAACGTCTCCTTGGTCGAGGATTTTATCGAGCAGCTCCAGGAAGATTTCCAGGTGAAAGAAGACGTATACGGCAACATCCTCGTAACCGTAACCGAAGCCGTGAACAATGCCATCAAGCACGGCAACAAGCTCGACCCCAACAAAAACGTAACGGTGCGTGCCCAGCTGCTCAATCCCTTTCTGCTGACGGTATCCATTCGCGACGAGGGCCAAGGTTTCGATCCTCAAAGCCTGCCCGACCCCACCCTTCCCGAAAACCGGCTTCAGGAAACGGGCCGCGGTATCTTCTTCATGCGCCAGCTCGCCGACAAAGCCACCTTCAAGGAAAACGGCACCCTCGTCGAGCTGACCTTCAATATCTGACCGACTTTGATCGAACTGAACGACCCCAACCAAGCCGACGACCTGCCCGTCGGCTTTTTTTATGACGGCATCGCCGACTGGACGCTGCCCCAAGCCGAACAAGTCGCCGCCTGGCTTGTCGCCACCGCCCAGCATCACCATCGAGCCATCGATGAACTGACCGTCGTTTTTGTCGATGACGCCCGCCTCCGCGAGATGAACCGCCAGTTCCTGGGCCACGACTACGAGACCGACATCCTGACCTTTGACTACAGCGAACCGGGCGCACGGGGCCTCTTTGGCGAACTCTACATCAGCATCGACCGCATCCGCGATAACGCCCCCCACTACGGGGTACCCTTCGACGACGAGCTGCATCGCGTGCTGGCACACGGCCTGCTGCACCTGCTGGGCTTCGACGACCAGACCGACGAGCAGACCGCCCGCATGCGCCAGGCCGAAGACCACGCCCTGAGCCTGCGCTAGTGTTCCACGTGGAACACTTCTACTTGTACCATCCCGCCGCTGGCCCGAACTTTGTTCCACGTGGAACACTCCCACCCCGTGGGCTGTTTACCTTCCGCTAAAACCATTGCCATGACCGACGAGATTTTCGATGTGATCGTCGTCGGGGCCGGGCATGCAGGCTGCGAGGCCGCCGCCGCCGCCGCCCGCCTCGGTGCCTCGACGCTGCTCATCACCATGAACCTGCAGACCATCGCCCAGATGTCCTGCAACCCCGCCATGGGCGGCATCGCCAAAGGCCAGATCGTCCGCGAAATCGACGCACTCGGCGGCTTCTCGGCCCTCATCACCGACCAGACCATGGTCCAGTTCCGCATGCTCAACCGATCCAAAGGACCGGCCATGTGGAGCCCCCGCGCCCAGAGCGACCGCCTGCGCTTCGCCGAAGCCTGGCGGCTCCGCCTCGAACGCCAGCCCAACCTCTGGTTCCGCCAGGAAAGCGTTATAGCTCTCATCGTCCGGCAGGGCCGCATCCAGGGCGTGCGTACCAACCTGGGCAACGAATTCCGCGGCCGCAGCGTCGTACTCACCAACGGCACCTTCCTCAACGGCCTGATGCACACGGGCCGCCTGCAGCTCGCCGGCGGCCGCTCGGGCGAACGCGCCGCCCACGGCCTGACCGAACAGCTCGCCGGACTGGGCTTCGAAACCGGCCGCATGAAAACCGGTACCCCCCCCCGCCTCGACGGCCGAACCATCGACTACAGCCGCCTCGAACCCCAGTACGGCGACCCCAAACCCGGCAAGTTCTCCTACTCCGACGAAACCCAGCCCCCCACCCGCCAGCTGCCCTGCTGGATTGCCCACACCCACCCCGA
>CALDDN010000066.1 GCA_937936615.1 uncultured Bacteroidia bacterium
CAGCAGGGCCAGCAGCCAGCCTTCGGCCGGAACCGGCAAACGAGTGAGCGGAAGGGGTTGAGCAGCCCCGCGGCAGTCTAAGAGGTGCAGCATGGCGGCTGCAGGTTCAGCGGCCACCTGCAGCTCCAGAGCCAGAAACGCCCGCCGAACCTGCCAGAGTTCGGGCTGGGAGCTGTGCAGAGCGATGCTGCCGCCGGCGGCCAGGTCCCGAGCCAGCAGCCACGCAGCATCCAGCCAGGCTTCCAAAGCAGGCGGGCAAGCCTCGGCGCGACGGGCGGTGGCCACCCGTTCGAGCACCTCGCGCTGGTCGGCCCGCGAACGCCGAAAAAAACCCGCCACCACCAACCAGCCAGCCAGAGCTAGTCCTTCGTCCGGTAGCCCATGCCGCCGTGCCGCCGTATCGAGGGCCTGGAAGGCTTCGCGGTCGTTGGTCAGGTTGTTGGCCGCTTTTTTTTTCTCTCTTTCCCCCAAAAGAAAAAGAAAAGCCAGCAGCTCATCGAAGACCTCGGAAAAAACGGTTCCCAGATCGAACAGCTCAAGAGCCAGGTCGGCGGGGCTGCTGGCAGGGGCGGGAGGCTGGCCGGTTTGGCGCAAAGCTTCGAGGTGATGGGCCAGAATGAGGGCCGCGGCGGGCAGCGGGGCGGGTGTGGCTTCGGGGGTAAGGCGGCAACCGTCCCAGCGGAGCAGCCCCAACCCGCTCCAGTCGGTAAGGGGACCGGCTTCGATGCGCAGCTCCGGTTGGGTAGGCCAGTCGGGCGGCAGGCGCAGGCTTCCATCGGACTGTTGCTGCACGCGCAGGCCCAGACGGCGAAGACAGGCCGCCAGACTTTCGAGCGGGGATGCGGCAAGAGGGGCCATGCCCCCCAAAGATAGGCAGGGGCTGCCAGACCGGTAAACGCTGTGATGGGTGCACCAGTACGCAGATCCGCATACGAAATGAAAAGCCCTGGAATCGGCAAGCCGATTTCGCTATCTTAAGAAAAAAAGCGGCGACATTAAGTGCCGTTCGGGATTTATCTTAATTTTGCGATTGATTGATTACTGATATTTTGCAGTACCAAACTGACAAATCGTATCAACCGTTGCTTTTTTAAGTATTTCGTATTAAGTATCTCATATGATCCGAGAGCTTTCGGATGCCGGATTCCTGTCTTTACAGATAATTAAAAATACGCTTGAGCAGTTCCAGCCGCCAATCTGTCGACCATCTAAGGTTATTGCATAGAGAATGGCTTTGACTGAAAGCCGGATTCGCCCGTCTTAGTTTAGCTGATAATCATATTTATTAACCTTTTACCGCTCTCAAGAAACATTAACGTAGATTGTACGTAGATTGTACGTACACTGACACATAGTTATATGTAGACTACTTGTTATATGTATACCACTAGCTAGACATTAGGCACTACGCGGGTATCGAGCAGCAAGACAAGAGATGAGAGAAAAACATCGCCACATGGGCTGGCTTCAGCACAGCTGGGAAGGCTTTCGCCGCTGGGGGATGGCCACGGCTAGCAATCCGACCCAACGGCGACTGGTGGTAATGCGGAATGTGCTGATGGGGCTGCTCGCTGTGCTGGGCTTCGCGTGGATGGGGGTTTGGATGGCTCTCGGGCAGTGGGTGCTGCTAAGCGTCTCGGGCGGCCTGATGCTCGTTTACCTCCTTTTCCTGCGGCGGCTCAACCGACGGCCGGCAGCCCAAAGCCTCACGCAGTGGGTCAACCTGTTTTTTTTGTGGGCCTCGTCGAGCTTATTTGCCGATGTGGCAGGCCCACAAAGCACGTTACACCTCTGGGTTGCCTTTTCGAGCACTACGGCCCTGATTTTCACCGAACAGATCAACTACCGGGTCTGGGCTTTGCAAAGCCTCGTCGGCCTGACTCTGGCGACGGTACTCTACTTCTACCCGCACACCTTCTTCGGGCCTCTGGAGCTGAGCAAGCCCCAGCAAGCCGCTCTGACACTGGGAGCGCAGCTGACTTTGCTTCTGACACTCTCGCTGGCGTTCGTCGCCGAGCGTGAAGCCCATCGGTGGGCTGCCGCGCGGGCCGACCACGCGCAACGCGTTCAGCAGCAGCAGTCCCAGCTACTAGGCCTCATGGAGCAAGATCGGGCCATCGCCCAGCGTAACCTGCTGGCCCTGCTCGATGGGTCGGCGGCCATGCTGCTGCTCATCGACCGCGAGGGCCGGATTGTGGCGTTCAACGACATCTTCAGCCGCTATGCCTACAAAATCGACGGACGCCAGCCCCGGGTGGGCCACCAGCTCTTCAAAGCCCAAAGCCGGTTCGATACACAGGAAATCCGAAAGCTGACCGAACGTGCCCTGGCTGGCGAATCGGTACGCGTCTATAAAACCGTAACCGACCGGCAGGGCCGATCCCTGACGTACGACATCCACCTGAAGCCCGTGCAGGACGAAGGGGGCGAGGTTTGGGGAGTGGTCTTTAGCGCAATCGACGTAACGGAACAGGAAAAAGACCGCCTGAGGCTCGAGCGGTCGGAAAGCAACCTGCAGTCTCTGCTCGATAACTCGCCCGATATCATCTGGTCGGTCGATCGCGAATACCGCCTGCTGACCATCAACGAGGGCTTCAACCGCTACCTGGAAACGAACGGCTTTCCCCGCCAGCAGGTGGGCGACTGCCTGCTCGATCCCTTTCCCGAGTGGGTGCAGCAGTACTGGATCGGCCTCTACCAGCGGGCCTTCAACGGCGAGAGCTTCACCGAGGAGCTTTCATCCGAATGGCAGGGGAAAATGATCTACTTAGAGCTGCGCCTGAGTCCAATCGTGCACAGCAATGGAGAGATCACCGGAGCCTTAGTGCAGATGCGCGTGGTCAACGAGCGCAAAGCCATGGAGCAGCAGCTCATCAAGACCAAGGAAGAGGCCGAGCTGGCCAATGCCGTCAAATCGCGCTTTCTGGCCCACATCAGCCACGAGCTGCGCAACCCCGTGCATGCGATTCTGGGCTTTGTGGGCCTGTTGCGCCAACCTGGCATTAGCCATCCCAATGCGCTGTACGACCTGCTGGCACGGGCGGCCCGCCGCCTGAGCGACAGCCTCGAAAACCTGCTCGACTACAACCTGCTCGATTCGGGCCAGCTGCGCCTGCAGCTGCTCGACTTCGACCTCGAACAGCTGCTCAACGACTGCGCCGTACTCTACATCTTCACCGCCAGCCAGAAGGGACTGACGTTCGAAACGCACATCACGCCTTTGGCGAGCCGGTGGGTGGTGGGCGACCGCGTGCGCCTGCAGCGCATTATCGACAGCCTCGTCGATAACGCCCTCAAGTTTACGACGGTCGGCACCATAAGCCTCCGCGTCTGGCAGGAACTCTGCGCCGAAGGACAGCTCATGCTGCATCTGAGACTGACAGATACGGGCGAGGGCATGCCCCCCGATGTGGTGCAACACATCTACGAACCCTTCGTACAGGGCGACAGCTCGACGACCAAGCAGGTGCAGGGCCTGGGCTTGGGCCTGTCCGTTGTCCATCAGCTGGTCAACCTCATGGGCGGAAGCATCGACGTACAGAGCACCCCTGGCGTAGGTACCTGCATCGACCTGCAGATTCCTCTAGCACCCTCGACCCGCAGCAGCACTGAGCCTTTGACCGCTGAACCACTCCCTCAAGCCAGCCAGCGTCCGCTGCGGGTGCTGCTGGCCGAAGACGACGAAGCCAACGCCCACTACATCGAAGAGCTGCTGCGGGGCCTGGGCTGGACGGTGCACTGGGTGCTCAACGGGCGGCAGGCACTGCGCCAGCTCGAACGCGAAACCTACGATGTGCTGCTGCTCGATGGAGCCATGCCCGTGATGGACGGCATCGCAACGGTCGAGCACATCCGCCAGCAGCAAGCCCAGAACCCCGACTACCCCCGCCTGCCGATTCTGGTGGTTTCGGGCTATGCCCGCGGGCCGGAACGCGACCGCTTCCTCCAGCTGGGCGTCGATGCCTTTCTGACCAAGCCCGTGCAGTCTCACGACCTGGTAGCGGCCATCCTCAAGGCCGTGGGTGAGCGGACGGTCTGAAAAACAGTTTCCTCGGCAAGTCCTCGGTCAAAAGCAGCCTGCAACCTGATCCTATTAGGCTGCCAGTCGACAGAGATATAAAATAATATTCCAAAAAAATTTATTTTAGATCGCTTTTTGATTTTTTAAAAAAATAAAACACAAAAATTCGCTGGGGCTGAATCAGCCCCCAGCCGTGCGGTACAATCTTTGCGCCTGTACGCCGATGCAAAACTCAGGCATGGAACTGGCCGCCCGCCGACTGGCGGTGCTGGGCCTCGATGCAGATCTCGCCGCCGACTGGGCCGCCCTCGAAGACCGCCTCGCCCTCATCCTCGAAGACTGGCTAGCCCACCGCCTGCCCGAACTGGTGCAGCTGGCCTACCGCCTCGACCTGCCCGAGGCTCAGTTTACTGCGGCTCTGGCGGGTCGCAGCCTGCCCGAAGCCGCCCGCCAGCTGGCCCGCGCGTTCATCGCCCGCGAACAGCAGCGGGCCGCTACCCGCCGCCACGGCTTCGACCCCACAGCAACTCCCTGAGAGAGCGGCACGGCATTTTTTGCATATTTGCCCGCCTGCTTTATGAAAGCCCGTAGCTCGTATGTTATTCAAGCCCTGGTGCTGACTGCCCTCGTGGGGGCGGTCAATCTGGTATCGGGCACGCGCTTCGCCCGCTTCGACCTCACAGCCGACCGCCGCTACACCCTCTCGCCGCCCACGCTGCGCGTCCTCGACTCGCTCGATGCCATCCTGACCGTCAACCTGTACCTGGAAGGCGACTTCCAGCCCCGCGTCAAACGCTACAGCGATGCCGTGCGCACCACTCTGCTCGAAATGAAGGCCCGCGTGGGCAGCCGCCTGCAGTTCCAGTTCCACAACCCGACCGACAACAGCGAGCTGCAACGCGAGCTGGTGCGCAAAGGCGTGCGGCCCGTGCCCATCGACTTCAAAGCCGAAGACGGCAGCACAGCCCGCAAGTGGATTTTTCCGGCCGCCGTCCTGACCTACCGCGGCGGCGAGCAGGTGGTCAATCTGCTGGGGGGCAGCTGCCAGTTTGCCGGCCAGGGCGTGCGCTGCGACTTCACCCGGGCCGAAGAACAGATCGAATACCTGCTGACGGTCAATATCGAACGGCTGCTGCGGGGCAAAAAACGCCTCGTGGGCCTGCTGAGCGGGCACGGCGAGACGCCACCCGAAGCCATGACCGAGCTGGTGGGCGAGCTGCAGCGCACCTACAACGTCATCGAAGTCAACCTGCGCCAGAGCCGCGGCGAGGCCATCCCCTCGAGCAAGTACGTGCTGCCCGACTCGCTGCGGCGGGGCATCGAGGGTGAGGGCATCGACGTGCTGCTGGTCGTGCAGCCCGATTCGGCTTTCACCGAGCGCGAGAAATACGAAATCGACCAGTTCGTCATGCGCGGGGGACGCATCCTCTGGATCATGGACAACCAGCGCGTCAACCAGCAGGATTTCTACGGGGCCACGGGCGCAACCCTGAGCCAGACGCGCGAGCTGCGCCTCGACGACCTGTTCAACCGCTACGGCTTCCGGTTGCGTCCTGCCCTCGTGCAGGACGATGTGGCGGGTACCCTGCCCGTAACCGCCACCTTCGACAACCGCGAGATGATCGTACCGCGCAAGTGGGTATTTTTCCCCATGGCCGTGGCCCTGGCCGATCACCCTGTGGCCCGCAACCTGCGGGGCTGCCTCTACCGCTACGCCTCGTGCCTCGATACCGTCAGCGTGCCCGACGTAGTGCACCGGCCCATCATCTTTTCCTCGCCCTACAGCCGGGCCATCGACGCGCCCGCGTTCATCGAGCTGGAACGGCTCATTGCCCAGCCCCCGCCGCGGCAGGCCTACCGGGGCAAAGGCTCGCTGATGCTGGGTCTGGAAGTCGAAGGGCAGTTCCGCTCCCTTTTTGCCAACCGCGAGGTGCCCACCGACGCGCTCATGCCCGCCAAACCAACGGCCAGGTTTCTGGCCCGCACCGTCTACCCCAACCGCATGATCATCCTCTCGGATGGGGCACTGGTGCTGCCGCACCACGCGCCGCAGTTTGGCGGCCCCGACATGCCCTACGATAACAAAGCCCTGATCCTCAACAGTATCGAGTACCTGATGGGCAATGCCGCGCTGGCCGAGCTGCGCATGAAGCAGACGACCATTCACGCGCTCGATGCCCGCAAGGTACGGGGCAACGAAGCCTGGCTGCGGGCACTCAACGTGGCGGCCCCCGTGCTGCTCTTTGCCCTCTTTGGGCTGGTGCGGGCCTGGCTGCGCCGCCGCCGCAACCTCAAGCTGCGCCGCCCATGAACACCGTTACCCGCAATACCCTGCTGATGACTGCCCTGCTGCTGGGGCTGGTGCTCTGGTGGCTCTTCAACCGGCCCGGGCCCTCGACCCTCGACCCGCGCGATACCCAAGTGGCTCTGCACGACACCGCCGCCGTGCGGCAGGTGCGCCTCATCCGCTTCAGCCACAAAAAAGAAAAAAGCCGGCTGGTACTCGAACGCGGCCCGGCCGGCTGGACGGTCAACGGCCAGTACCCCGCCCGCCCCGACAAAATCGAGCTGCTGCTCACGGCCCTGCGCCGCCTCGAGGTGCGCGAACCCCTGCACCCCAACGCCCGCTCGACGGTCTTCGGCTACCTGGACGAAAGCCACATCCGCGTAGAGGTCGACGGCCCCGAACCGCGCACGTTTTTTGTCGGCGAGCAGGCCGCCGTCGGTCAGGGCAGCTACCTGCTGGTGCAGGGGGCCCAAAGCCCCGTCATCGCTCACCTGCCGGGCATGTCGCCCTACCTCAAGCCCTATTTTTCGACCTTCGTCAACGACTGGCGCGACAACCGCATCTTTGCCCTCAACCCGCGCGAAATCTACCGCCTCGAAGTCAACGCCGGACCGCTGGGGCAGTTTGCCATCGACCAGCGGCCGGGCTACCTGGCCCTGGCAGGCTTTCCGCAGGCCGATCCGGCCCGCCTGCGCCGCTACCTGGAGCGGTACCGCTCGGTGCCGGCCCGCGGCTTCGGCGATCGCGAGTACCCCACGGTGCGCGATTCGCTGGCCCGCCGCCCGCCCGATGCCTCGATCGCCGTGCGCGACCGGCAAGGCTATGTGCGCCGCCTCGTGCTCTACAACCGACAGGACGACCTCAACACCCGCTTCGGCTGGGTCGAAGGCGAAAACGAGCTGCTGATCGTGCAGCACTTCGCGCTCGATTCGCTGCTCGTATCGCCCGCGTGGTTTCTGGGCCGGTAAAGAACGAGCAGCGCGGCGCACCCACAAAATTTAGTTTCGGGCAGCTGGCCAACAGCCCATGCCAGGCATCGTATCTTTTTGCATTTAATTTCTATTTTTAATGGCAAAATTGGATTGCCCACCTGCTTGGTTTGAAAAAATGGAAACTAAAGTCGACTGCTGCCGAAGAGCTGCAGCTTCCTGCAAAGCGGAAACCCCGTTGAGTTGAAATACCGTTTAATGAACCTGGGCGAACGCTGTTTCGAGTTGATGAATCTGCTGCGAACGGGGCACCGCTGGCAGCGAGCCGAACTGGCAGACCGCCTCGGCGAAACGGAGGCGGCCATCGGCCAGCTGCTCGACGAGCTGGTAAGCGCGGGGGCACCTGTGGTGGGCGACGGGCAATGCGGGTGGCAGCTGGTCGGCCTCATCGACCTGCCGCCCCTGGCACTGACCTTCCCGGAACTGAATGCCCTGCAGCTTGCGCTGCTCAACCTGATCGAGGAGGGCGACGACAAACTGGCCGTGGCAGCGGGCTATGTTCTGGACAAGATCGAGGCGGGCCTGCCGCCCTACCTGCAGGAATTCGATCCTGGGTTGCATTGTCCCGAAACGCTGGCCGATGACGAGCTTGAAGCGGAGGTGCTGGCCCAGCGGGCCATCGAGCAGCAGCGGCGGCTGAGCTTCCGGTACGTCGACAGCCAGAACTCACTGACCCGACGAACGGTGCGGCCCCTGCACGTCGAGGGATCGGGCCTGCGCAGCAAGCTGGTGGCCTGGTGCGAGCTGCGGGAGGATTTCCGCGTCTTCAAGCTCGAGCGCACCGAAGAGCTGGAAATGGGCGAAGCCTTCGTGGCGGAACCGGGCCGTACTTACGCTGACTACCTGCGCCTGCGGGGCTGAAGCTCGGGGGCAGCTTCAGTCGCGGTGCCTGCGGCCAAAGACCGAGAAGCTGACGTACCGCCAGGGTCGTTTCTTGAGGTCGACGACCAGCGAATCGAGGTTGCGGGTCGTGCGGTCGAGGTTGTCGTAGAGCTGGCGGCTGTTGAGGGCCTGACTGAGGGTACCTTCACCTTGATTGACTTTGTAGAGAATCGTTTTGAGTTCCTCGGTCGAGGTGCGGGCGGCGTCGAGCACGCGGTTGGCGCGGCTGGTGGTGGCGGACAGCGAGTCGGTGAGGCGGGCGGTGTTGCCCAGAATGCGTTCGACCTGGCCGCTCTGGCGCACACCCGCCACCAGACCGTGCAGCTCGGTGGTAAGGGCTTCGACGCGGCGGGCCGTCTGACCGAACTGCCGGGTGAGCTGACTCAGCTCGGCGGTGGTGGCTTCGACGTTGCGCACGATGCGGTTGGTGCGGTTGGCCGAGTCCTGTACCGTCTGGCGGATGGCGCGGGCGATGACCTGGAGATCGACGAGCACGCTATCGATGCGGGCCGTCAGGGGGTCGACCTTGCCACCCAGTCTGTCGAGCATGCCCGATTGAAGCCCGCCTATGAGGCGGCCTCCGTTTTCGACGGCTTGGGGCGAGCGGCCCAAGGCAAGCTTAATGCACTTCGAGCCGAAGAAGTCGAGGTCGGCGATCAGGGCCTGGCTGTCGTCGGGCACCCGGATGTCCTTTACAATATCGAAAACGACCTTGACTTGCCGCTGGTCGACGTCGTAGTCGAGGCTCAGCACCTGCCCCACCTGCAAACCGTTGACCATGACCTTGGAACCGGCCGTCAGGTTGTCGACATCGGCGTAGTAGGCATGTACCTGGAAGCTGCGGGCAAAAATGGAGCGGCCCTGCAGCACCCCGATGCCGAAAATGAGAATGGCTACCGCCGCGGCGATGAACAGAAAGATGCGGAATTCACGGCTCAGCTTCATGGGCGGGAGGTGGGGGATGAGTCGGCAGCCGAAGCAAAAATTTTCTTTTCGATGCCGGGCGGCCCGAAGACCAGCAGCCAGGCTTCGCGCAGGTTCCGGGCTTTGCGCAGGTCGCGCCAGATGTCGTAAAAGACGTGAAACGAGAGGTGAATGGGGTTGTAGGTGTTGGGCGGGTCGGTGATGCCATAGACGGGCTGCTCGCCTTCGGGCTCGAAGGTACCGAAGATCCGATCCCAGATGATGAACGTAGACCCGTAGTTTTTATCGATGTACTGCGGGTTGATGGCGTGATGGACGCGGTGGTGCGAGGGGGTCGTAAAAATGTATTCGATCGGTGCGGGCAGCTTGCCAATCAGCTCGGTATGAATCCAGAACTGATAGAGCACCGCGATTTGATGGGAGATAAAGAAGACGACGGGATGAAAGCCCAGCAGGGGAATGGTCAGGAAAAAGACGAGTTTGATCTGATCGACCCACGAAAGGCGGAACGAAACGGCGAAGTTGTAGTGCGGCGACGAGTGGTGCGTAACGTGTGTGCCCCAGAGGAAGCGTTGCTCGTGCGCCCAGCGGTGTGCCCAGTACCGCCAGAAGTCCAGCCAGATGAAGCAGAGCACCCCCGACCACCAGGTCAGCGGAATGGACCAGGGTACGGCGTTGTAGACCCAGAGCACCACCAGAAAGGTAGCCGTCCGCGTGGCAGCCGTAACAATCAGATAGCCCACCCCCACCCCGATGGACGAGAGCAGGTCTTTTCCGTTGTAGAGCTGCTTTTTCTCGCGCAGGCCCAGCACATATTCCAGGGCGACCAGGGCCAGCATCACCGGTACTGCCCACTCGATCAGGGGCGGCAGGTCGCCTTGGGCCGCCCAACGGGCCACGTCGTCGAGGGTAAAAATTTCTTTTGCCATGACGCGGGCCAAAAATACAAAAAAGCCATCCGGTCATCAGGCCGGCACGAAGGGATTGTAGGCTTTCTCGTGGGCGATAGTCGTCGGGGGGCCGTGGCCCGACCAGACGGCAGTGCTTTCGGGCAGGGTATAGAGCTGCGTGCGGATCGAGCGTTCGAGTGTATCCATCGAGCCGCCGGGCAGGTCGGTGCGCCCGATGCTGCCGCGGAAGAGCACGTCGCCCACGATCACCTGACCACTGGCAGCATGATAGAGGCTCAGGCTGCCGGGCGAATGTCCGGGCGTGTGGCGCACCTCGAGTTCCGTTTCGCCGAAGCGCAGCGCAGTCCCCGGCTTGCGCAGCTGCACGGCCTGGGGGGGTTCCTCCATGCGGAAGCCGTATACCTGGGCCACGGCAACGGCCATGCGCAGTACGGGCAGCTCGTCGGGGTGCAGTTCGGGGGTCAGCCCCCAGCGTTCGGCTGCCCAGCGGCAGCCAAAGACGTGGTCGAAATGGGCGTGCGTAAGCACCAGGCCCACGGGCTTGAGTGCTTCCGCTTCAATGAAGCTTTCCAGCTCCTCGCGCTCAGCGCGATGAAAACAGCCCGGATCGATGATGAGGCACTCGCCGCTTGCATCCCAGAGGACGTAGGTATTTTCCTGTAATGGATTGAATACCAGTTGCTTGAGCTTCATGGCCTGAAGGTACGCGGGAAATGGATTGAGGCAGCTGGCTTGCTCAGGCTGTGTTGCCGGTGCGCTGGCGTTCGACGACCTGGGCAGCGGGCATGCGTTTGTTCTTGAGTTTGGCCAGCCCCAGTTTGTCGAGCAGCAGCATGATGCGATAGGTGGGATCGAACTCGAACCAGCGGGCACCGAAGTTGGGCCGGTTGGGGAATTTGTGGTGATTGTTCTGGAAAAGCTCGCCCAGCATCAGGAAGTCGATGGCCAGGGTATTGCGCGAGTTGTCCTGGTTATCGAAGTTTTGATAGCCGTATTTATGGCCGCACCAGTTGACGATAGCCCCTTGGGCTGGCCCCATGATGAAATGAATGGGCAGCAGTGCGTAAAAGGCCCAGTGTTCGACGAAGACGACGTAGAGGGTGGTATAGGCTGCGATCCAAAAGAGGCGCGAGGGCAAGGATTCAGCGATGCGGTCGAAGGCGGGCCATTCGGGGTAGCCGCCCTCAAACTTGGGGTCGACCGCCACACGCCGCTCGTTGATGTTGAGGTAGACGTTGCGCGTGTGCCACATCATGCCAAAAACTGTGGGGTGCTGCACGGGCGAATGGGGGTCTTTGTCCGTATCGCTGTATTCATGGTGCATCCGGTGCAGAATGGCGTAGGCCCGGGGGTTGAGGAACGAGGCCCCCTGCAGCACGTAGGTCAGCACGTAGAAAAAGCGTTCCCAGAATTTGCTCAGCTTGAACATCTGGTGGGCCGAGTACCGGTGCAGAAAAAAGCTGTGCATGAACAGCGACAGGTACCAATGCAGGACAAAGAAGATCGGAATAAACATAGATCGGAGGAAGCTCGGACATGGAGGGCTTGCTCCTTTTCGGGCAGGCCGACAGCCAGAGTGGGATTGATTCGGTGCTAAAAATACAGAAAATAGTTCCTGGAATACGAAAAAATGTGCTCAAATGACCACATACGCATCCGATTACAAAGCAAACTGAAAATTAAGCATACCCGTTCCGTCACAGTAAATTAAACCTGGGTTGATCGCTCCGGAATGGCGGGCCGCTGCCACTTGCGGAACCAGGACCCGACTTTGAGCTGAATCACCCCCCAGATGGCCTCGCGCACGATGCGTCCGCTCATCTTGGACTGGCCCGCGGCCCGCTCCGTAAAAATGATGGGCACCTCTACGATACGAAAGCCGTACTTCCAGGCCCGAAACTTCATCTCGATCTGAAAGGCGTAGCCTACAAAGCGGATGGGCTCGGCCAGCAGCGTTTCGAGCACCGCCCGCCGATAGCATTTGAAGCCCGCCGTTGCATCCCGAATCTTCATGCCCGTAATCAGACGCACGTACGCGCTGGCAAAGTACGAGAGCAGGACGCGGCTCATGGGCCAGTTGACCACATTGACCCCTGTGATGTAGCGTGAGCCGATGGCCAGATCGTAGCCCTCGTCGCGACAGGCAGCCAGCAGACGGGGCAGGTCGTCGGGGTTGTGGCTGAAGTCGGCATCCATTTCGAAAAGGAAGTCGTAGCCCCGCTCGAGGCCCCAGCGGAAGCCGTGCACGTAGGCCGTACCCAGCCCCAGCTTGCCGCTGCGCTCGCTCAGGTGAAGCCGCCCCCCCGCCTGGTTCTGCAGCTGACGCACCAGCGCGGCCGTGCCGTCGGGCGAGCCGTCGTCGACCACCAGCAGGTCCAGCCCGTCGGGCAGAGCCAGCACCCGCTCGACCATCGCTTCGATGTTGTCGCGCTCGTTGTAGGTGGGAATAACGACCAGGCTGCGGCTCATGGGCAAACTGCAAAGATAGGGTGGAGGGGCTTAGGGCTTCCGCGCCCCGAGCCTCCCCGGCCCAAATCTACACAGGGATGCCTGGCCCACTGCATCCGGCTGGTCGGAGCTCAGCGGCTGGCCCGCAGCAGGGCGATCAGCTCGTCTTTGTCGCGGAGGCGGGCTTCGAGCAGGGCAATTTTCTCGTGCGCCCACGCCAGTTCGCGGCGCAGCTCGGCGCAGGGCACTGGGCTGCGGCTGCTGCCGTTGGTTTCAGCGGTCGGGGTCTCGCGGGGCCGCTGGGTTTCGGATTCGGCTTCGCGGCTGCGGCCGTTGCGCGAGGCTTCGGCCACCGGCTCGGCCGGACGGGCCGGCCGCTCGGCCTCGGGCAGATCGTCGGGGAAAAAGAAATACGTAATCGGCAGCTCGAGGATTTCGGCGATGCGCTTGAGCTGGTCGGTGTGGATGTCGGCCCGCCGGTAGATGTCATAGACCGTCTGCTCGTGCACGCCGAGGCGTTCGGCAAAGCTGCGGATCGTCAGGTCGGGCCGCTGGTTTACCTGGTGCTTGATGAGCTTGCCGATGTGTATCTCTTCTGCCATACTACGTCCTTTTTTCAAAAATAATGCAAAAAAGTCAGGTCGGGGCACCATCACGGTTCGATACCTGCAGATATCAATCAGGAAATAAATTTTCCATCTCAAAAAATCTTGCTCCCCAAACCCAAATCCTGACTTCAGCAAACGGATAGCAGCTATATATTGTGTTAATTGAATCGTTGTTTTTCAATTCTTGTCAAGACTTGAGTAGAGGCAATCGGCTGGTGGAACAAGCCCGAGTCCGAAATCGGTCGAAGGCAGATTGGAAGGTAGATTGAGAGTCGCATTTCAGCCGCCCAGAATCGCCAATGGGATCGGTCGGGTTGGGCTGCAGCGAGCCAGCCTGCCGCTAAGGCACTTGCCAATCAGGCAGCTGATGGCCGGACTGGTTTTCAGAGAACAGTTTAACTAAATTAAATCGAATTCATAACCAACAGGCCTAAACTGGACATTTTTTGAAAGATAAAATTTAGATTTCACGAAAATGATCTCCAGTATGGATCGACTGACCCCAGAAGCCTTCATCTCCACGGCAGCTCCCGAACTGCAGGCTCTTTGTCACCAGCTCCGTGAACTGGTACGCCTTGAACTGCAGCAGGCCGAAGAAGTCGTTTTTGTTGGCTGGAAAAATATTTCCTATGGCACCGGCCAGAGCCACGCCGACAAGGATATGATCTGCTACATCGCCCCGCTGAAAGACAGCGTCAACCTGGGCTTTTTTCGGGGGGCCTTGCTAGCCGATCCACAAGGGCTGCTCAAAGGTACGGGCAAGCTGCTGCGGCACGTCAAACTGCGTCCGGCCAAGCCCATCGATACCCAGGCCCTGCGCGAGCTGATCCGGCAGGCCCGTATCGAACGTCTGGGGCCCGATTCGTAACCGCATAAAGTTGGCTCTGGCGGTATCGAGCAAAGGGCCCCTGTATCTATATTGCCGATATAATGCACCGTTTCATGCGAAACTTGATATATCTCTTGCTGCTGGTTGGGTCGAGTCAGCTCGGCGGCTGGGGCCTGGCATCGGCCCAGCTGCTGCCCCACTACACCTTACTGCAATCCCGAGGCGACCAGCCCACTCATCCGCTGCTGCGCCACAGCCACCGCCTGACCCTCGACCGCCCCGAACTGGAGCGGCTGCGTACCGAAGCCCCTGCTGCCCTGAGCCTCACGCTGCCCATCGGCCAGCTGATGCTCGCTCAGGCCCAGGTCCGGACAGAAGATTTCCGCCTGACTGACCACACCGGCCGGATTCACCCCCACCGTCCGGCCCTGCACTACCGTGGCAGCCTCGTCGGGCGGCCCGAGGTGCAGGCGGCAGCCTCCTTCCTGAGCGACCGCCTGTCCATCACGCTGTTCACCCCCGAGGGAAGCTGGAACCTGGGGCCAGTAGGCAAGCCCAGTGAAGCGGGTACCGATTACATCCTCTTTTGTGAAAAAGATTTTACCGGCCCTTGGCCCCACCGCAGCTGCGCCACCCGCACCGACGACGACCGCCCCATCAAAATCGACGGCGACCGAGCCATGGCCGACCGCTGCCGCCTGCTGACCAAATATTTTGAGTGCGATTACCAGATGTTCGAGGACTTCAACGGCGACATCGTTGCAGTCATGGAGTACGTCGAATCGATGTATAATGTCGTGGCCATGCTCTTCGACCGCGAGGAGATCAGCACCCGCATCGCCGAAATCGAAGTCTGGACCGAACCCGACCCCTACCGCGAGTTCACCAATTCGGGCGAGGTTCTGGGTACCTTCAGTGCCCGCGACCCCATGCGCCAGCGGCCCACCGTAAGCCTGGGGCACCTGCTGGCCTCGGGGCAGCGGGGCCTGGGCGGGGTGGCGTTTTTTCATGCCCTGTGCACCGAGCCCGGTATCCGCCTGGCCTTCAGCAACATCACCCTCGAGTACCTGGAATTGCCTTTCACGAGCTGGACTGTTACGGTGGTAGCCCACGAAATGGGCCACAACCTCAACTGCCGGCATACCCAGAGCTGCTGGTGGCCCGGCGGCGCGATCGACGGCTGCTACACCGTCGAGACCGACGCACGCTGGTGCGGCCAGCCCGAACGGCCCCGTCCGCCCTTTCAGGGCACCGTCATGAGCTACTGTCACCTGCTGCCCGATATCGGCATGAACCTCAACCTAGGCTTCGGCCCCCTGCCCGGGGCCGTCATCCGTGAGTACGTGCGGCAGTCGGCCTGCCTGCCGCTCATGGACTGCGCCTGCCATGCGCCACGGGCACCGGTTGTTACGCCCGATGCCGATTTCTTCGGGGCTACGCTGCAGTGGGTGGCCGCGCCCTTTGCCGCCGATTACGAAGTGGAACTGGCCCGCCCGGGGCGCGGCTACCAGCCCGCCGGCACCACCACCGGTACGACCTTCCGCTTCGAAAACCTGACGATTCAAGGGCCTGATCAGGTCTACTGGGCACGCATCCGCTCGCGCTGCGACGCGCGGGCCACAGCCGACACCTCGGCCTGGACCACGGTATTCTTCATTCTGGCACCGCCGCAGGTGCCTACCTGCAGCGACCAGCTGACCTTTCGCACGCCCGAGGGGCGGTTCGAGGACGGCAGCGGCGCAGGTACCTACAGCCCCTGGCGCGACTGCCGCTGGCTCATCGACGTGCCGGGGGCCGAGGCCATCGAACTGACGCTGCTGCGCCTCGATACCGAGGCCGAGGTCGATATGCTGCGCATCTACAGCGGCCCCGAAGCCGTGGACAGCCTGCAGCAGTTTGAGTTTTCGGGTTCGGAAGTGCCCGAAACCCTGAGCTTGAACGGCAGCCAGGTGCTGGTGCGCTTCACGACCGACGGGGCCACGGCGGGGCAGGGCTGGGAGATTGAGTACCGCGCCCTCGGGCCGGTGGCCGAACCCTTCTGTTCGGGCCTTACGGAGCTGACCGACGACGCAGGCACCCTGGGCGACGGCAGTGCCAGCCTCGACTACCGCCCCAACAGCCGCTGCGAGTGGCGCATCCAGCCCGCCAACGCGCAGCCTCAGGATTTGATCGACCTCGATTTCACGGAACTGCAGACGGTGGCCGACCGTGATTTTATTTCGATCTACGACGGCCCCGACGACCAGGCCCCGCTTCTGGGCCGCTTCAGTGGCAAGAGCCTGCCCGATAAATTGATCGCCAGTTCGGGGCAGGTCTTTGTGCGCTTCGAAAGCGGACCGGCCCCTACGGCAGCCGGCTGGACGCTGCACTACCAGCTGCGCTCGGCCTTCAACCACATCTGGTGCAACCTTATCACCCGCCTGGAAGAACCCGCGGGTATCATCGAGGACGGCAGCGGTTCCTTCGACTACGGCAACAACACCTACTGCCGCTGGGTCATTCAGCCGCCGAACGCACGGCGCATCAGCCTGCGCTTTACGGAGTTCTCGACCGAGGCCGATTCGGACTGGGTCTGGGTCTACAACGGCTCGAACCTCGAGGCCCCGGTGCTGGGTGCTTTTTCGGGCCAGCAGCTGCCCCCGGTGCTGACGACGACCGGCGGGGCGGCCACCATTCTATTTTACAGCAATGGCAAGATCAGGGGCACAGGCTGGCAGCTGGAGTATTCGTCCGAAACGGTGGGAAGGTCTGCTGCCGCCGCCCACATGCTGCCACTGCAGCTGATCCCCAACCCGGCGACCGACCGCATGCGCATCGATCTGGACGGGTCGGCCCGTTGGATTGACGTTTTCGATGCGCGGGGCCGCGTAGTCTGGAGTGGAGACGTGTCTGGTCGGTTGTCTGCTGAACTGGACGTTTCGGGCTGGGCGGCGGGCCTCTATGCGGTGCGGGTCTCGACTGAAAGGGGCTTCCAATGGGGACATCTGATCCGTCAATAGTACTGCATTTTACAGCTCAAAGCGTAAGAAAGCCCTCAAAAATTGAGGGCTTTCTTCTTTGAATGGACAACAAAAGCACCGAGCAGAAAAATAAATGAATTGATCCCGTAAGAATCATCTAGGATTAACCGCATCCCCGCTTGGGATTGCCCTAAATTTGTAATACCTTGACCAGCCTTACTTTACTTTAATCGACTTTTTAAATCTTTAATCAACCTTAAAGCTTTTCTACTTGAGAATGAAAACTCAAAACCCCACACTTGCTCTGTGGAGTCTGTTGCTGTTGTTGATGGCGAGCCTGACGGCCCATGCGCAGCGGCAAGTTGATTTATTGGCTGTCCGAGTGGTGAACGCCGACGGCAGCCCGGCAGCTAATGTCCGGGTGCTGATCGAATCGGATACCTGCGGCCGCGAGCTGCCCTACAGCCGTGCCCGCAGCACTGATGCGCGAGGTATGGCCCTCGACACAGTGCCAGCAATCCGCTGCAACCGACCCGCCCGCTACCGGGTAACGATCATCGACTGCAAAGGCGATCGCATCCGCCAGGAGGTCATTATCGGCCGCACGCCCATGCCAGTTCATTTTGTGTACTGCCGCTCGAATCCCGATCCGGCCCGCTGCAAGGCCGAGTTCGCCATCCGTCCCGCCAACAACGCAGGCAATGCCTTCAGCTTCGTAGACCAGAGCCGGGGCGAAAACCTGCAGTATTTCTGGGATTTTGGCGACGGCAACCGCTCAAATGAAGCCAACCCGACGCATACTTACGCCCGCCCGGGTGCCTACCGCGTCTGCCTGACGGTCGTCAGCCGCCAGCCCAATACGCCAAACGCTTGCGCTGACACCACCTGCCAGGTAGTTAATGTGCCGCCGCAGCCGGCCCGCTGCAAGGCCGAGTTCGCCATCCGCCCGACCGACGTGGTCGACCGCTTCAGCTTCGTAGACCAGAGCCGGGGCGAAAACCTGCAGTATTTCTGGGATTTTGGCGACGGCAACCGCTCGAACGAGTCCAACCCGACGCATGCCTACGCCCGCTCGGGTGCCTACCGCGTCTGCCTGACGGTCGTCAGCCGCCAGCCCAATACGCCAAACGCCTGTGCCGACACCACCTGCCAAGTGGTTAATGTACCGCCGCAGCCGGCCCGCTGCAAGGCCAAGTTCGAGATTCGCGAGCAGGGCCTGAGCTTTGCCTTTGTCAACCGCTCGGAACCATCCAACGCGAACCTGCGGTACAACTGGAGCTTCGGCGACGGCAACGGCTCGAGCGAAGAGAACCCGACGCACACCTACGCCCGCCCGGGCCGCTACGAGGTCTGCCTGACTATTGCCACGCCCGAAGGCTGCACCAGCACCAAATGCGAATGGGTGAGTGCAACCGATACGACGCCGCAACCCAAGCACTGCAAAGCCGCCTTTACCCTGCGTCCCGCCAACAACGCAGGCAATGCCTTCAACTTCGTAGACCAGAGCCGGGGCGAAAACCTGCAGTATTTCTGGGATTTTGGCGACGGCAACCGCTCGAACGAGGCCAACCCGACCCATACCTACGCCCGCGCAGGTGCCTACCGCGTCTGCCTGACGGTCGTCAGCCGCTCATCGAATCCGAACACAACCTGCAGCGATTCGACGTGTCAAACCATCACGGTGCAGCCGCAGCCGGCCCGCTGCAAGGCCGAGTTCGAGGTGCGTCCGCGCAACACGGGCTTCGCCTTTGTCAACCGCTCGCAGCCGGCCAACGCCCGCATGCAGTACGTCTGGAGCTTCGGCGATGGCAACCGCTCGACCGCTACCAACCCGACGCATACCTACGCCCGCGGGGGCCGCTACGAGGTCTGCCTCACCGTTACGGCACCCGATGGCTGCACCGATACCCGGTGCCAGTGGGTGAGTGCCCCCAACCCTGCCGCCGATACGACACTTACCAGCATCTGCTTCAACGTCCGCCTTTCGGATGGCCGCACCCCTGCCGACTCGTACACCATCATCCTCTACCGCCTCAATGCCAACAACCGCTGGGTGCCGGTCGATACGCTGCTGGGGCCACCGGCCAACACCAGCGAGCCTACGGTGTGCTTCACGAACCTGCCCAAGGGCCAATACATCGCCCTGGGTCAGCTGACACCGCGCTCGCAGCACCGCGCCAGCCACATCCCGACCTACTACGACCGCTCGCGGAGCTGGCGCAACGCCCGGATCATCGATACGCGGCAAGCTTATTTAACGGTCGTCCATGAACTGGTACTGCTGCCGCGCCTGCGCACCGGCGGTCCGGCACGCGCTGCCGGTCGTGCGGCGGCACCGGGCAAGACAGGCAGTGTAGGTCTGGGTGCCTGGGTGATAGCCCTCGATGCGGTTACCGGCGAAGCGGTTGCCCTCACGGAGACGGCTGCCGATGGCAGCTATGCGCTCGAGGGTCTGCCCTACGGCACGTACCGCCTCGTAGCCGAGGCCATCAACCTGCACGACCGTCCCCTAACGATAGTGCTCTCGCCGGAGATTGCCACTGCTGAAGCCGATATCACCCTGAGCGAGGAACCGGCCCCGGCGAGCCGTGGCCAGTTGCTGAGCTTTGGCGACCTGACCCTCTACCCTAACCCGAGCACTGGTCTGGTGTGGCTCAAAGCCCCCTGGCTGACGGGTGAAGCTGTAGAAATTACCGTCCTGGGTACCGATGGACGCGTGCTGCGCCAGCACCGCGCACCGGCCACCGAGGCGATCGACCTTTCGGATCTGCCGCAGGGCCTCTACCTGCTGCGCGTTGTGCAGGGCCTAAACGCAGCCACGCGAAGCCTGCTGCTCAACTGATCCTGCCGCCGCGTTCTGTTTGATTGAATGATTGCCCCGACCCCCGCCTGACCGCGGGGGTCGTTTTTTATTCCGGTACGCCGCTCACAAAGCCCCACAGCCGAAGAGCACCCGACCCCGATTCGGGATACCCATTTTTTGAAAATGAACCGTTGAGGAATGTGCAAAATCCAGCCCCTAAAAAGCAGGTGCAGGTGCAGGCGAGGTGCGCTGGCTGTGGCCGATTCTTTTGTCTGATACAAAAAGAGCGTATTTACAATTAAATAAAAAATAAAAATTGTTTTATTTTTTATTAAAAAAATTAGATATTATTTTATCACAAATAACCAGAACTGTCGTGCGATTGGGTTGAATCGATTCGAATGGGCAGGAAACGGGATTATCGGAGATGGGGAATGCCCCGAGCTGCCTGCAGGAAAGGCCGCGATGCGTACGCGGCAAGGGCCGCTTTCGTTAACTTTGAAAAAAAGCTGAGCTGATACTACGTATGCCCCTTGCTTCGACCGAAGCCCTGCTGGCCGATCTCAACGACGCCCAGCGTGCCGCCGTGATGCACCGCGAAGGCCCCGCCATGATTATCGCCGGCGCGGGCAGCGGCAAAACGCGTGTGCTGACCTACCGACTGGCCTACCTGATTCGTGAGGGGGTCTGCGATGCCTTCGACCTGCTGGCCCTGACCTTTACGAACAAGGCAGCCCGCGAGATGCGCGAACGCATCGAAGCCCTGATCGGGGCCGAGGCCCGCAACATTAGCATGGGCACTTTCCACTCGGTATTCGCGCGGCTGCTGCGCCGCGAGGCCGATAAAATCGGATTCACGCCGGCTTTCACCATCTACGACGAAGAGGATGCCGTAAGCCTGATCCGCAGCATTGTCAAAGAACTGGGCAAGGACGAAAAGCGATACAAGCCCAAAAGCATCAAGCATGCCATCAGCAACTGCAAGAACTACCTGGTGGGACCGGCGGAATACGCCGCCCAGCATGCCCACGACGAGTTCGGCCAGCTGACGGCCCAAGTCTATGCCCTCTACCAGGACCGCCTGCTCAAGGCCAATGCGATGGACTTCGACGACCTGCTCGTGAACATGGTCAAGCTCTTTGACGCGGCCCCCGAAGTGCTCTACCGCTACCAGCATCGCTACCGCTTCATCCTCGTGGATGAATACCAGGACACGAACTACGCCCAGTATGTCATCACCAAACGGCTGGCCCGCCAGCACGAAAACATCTGCGTGGTAGGCGACGATGCCCAGAGCATCTACTCGTTTCGCGGAGCCAACCTCGATAACATTCTCCATTTCAACAAAGATTTTCCCGACGTCAAAGTCTACAAGCTCGAGCAGAACTACCGCTCGACCGGTACGATCGTCGAAGCGGCCAACGAGGTCATCCGCCACAATGCCAACCAGATCCCCAAGCGGGTATTCACCGAAAACGGAGCAGGCGACCTGATCGTGCTGCACCGCAGCACCTCCGAAGTCGAAGAAGCCGAGAAGTGCGTCGATACGCTGCGCGAACTCAAGGCCACGCAGGGCCTGCTCAACCGCGATTTTGCCTTCCTCTACCGGACCAACGCCCAGTCGCGGGTGCTCGAGGATGCCTTGCGGCGGGCAGGCATCGTGTACAAGGTCTTCGGGGGGCTGTCGTTCTACCGGCGCAAGGAGATCAAGGACGTAGTAGCCTACCTACGGCTGGCGGTCAACCCCAACGACGAAGAGGCCCTCAAGCGGGTGATCAACTACCCCATCCGGGGCATCGGGGCCACGAGCGTGGAGCGCATCCTCGAGATCAGCCGCACGCAGAACCTTGCGCTCTGGGACGTGGTTACGCAAGCCAAAGCCCTGGGGGTGGGCCGTTCGGCGGGGGCGGTCGAGGAGTTCGGGCAGCTCATCGAAACGCTCTGCAGCCTGGCCCGCAGCGAGAATGCCTACGAAGTCGTCAGCCATGCAGCCAAAGCCTCGGGCATCCTGCAGGATCTGCACAAGGAAAAAAGCGTAGAGGGCCGCTCGCGCTGGGAGAACGTACAGGAACTGATCAACGCCAGCCGCGAATATGTCGACGACCCGGCCACCGAGGACCCGGGCCTCGAGTCTTTTCTGGCGCAGATCGCCCTCTATTCCGACCTCGACGAGAAGGTGGAAAACGACGACTACGTAACCCTCATGACGATTCACGCGGCCAAGGGGCTGGAGTTCCCCGCCGTCTTTGTTACGGGGCTGGAGGAAGGGCTTTTCCCGTCGAGCCTGTCGATGTACGACCGCCACGACCTGGAGGAGGAACGGCGGCTGTTTTATGTGGCGGTTACGCGGGCGCGGCAGTTTCTTACGCTCTCGTATGCGCGGACGCGGCTGCGCTTCGGAACACCGGTAACGGCCGACCCCAGCCGCTTCATCGAGGAGATCGACCCGCGTTTTTTCCAGACACCGACGGGCCGCCGGGCCCAGCAGCCTCCGCGCTTCGAGTCGGCCCGGACCAGCCACCTGCGCCCCCTCGCTCCGGCTGCGGCAGCCCAGCCCGAGCTGCTGCCTACTGTCCCCGAGCGTGAACCCTTCGAGGGCGACGACCCCGCAACTTTTGCCGTGGGGCAGCGGGTAGAACACAACCGGTTCGGTATAGGTCTCATCGTCGAACTGGAGGGCAAGGGCGCGGGCCTGCGGGCGGTGGTCGATTTCAAGGACAAAGGGCGCAAGACGCTGATTCTCAAGTACGCCCGCCTGCGGGTGGTACGCTGACGGAAGACGCGGGGGGGCGATGGTCCGGCAAGCGGAGGGGTCGCGATGAAAACCGGCGCGGTTTCCCCGGGCCGGCCACCGATTTCCATTTAGCAGCCAGGCGGTTGACAGCAGCCCATTTCCGATGTAACTTACGCCTTTGAACGGGGCATCCGCGCAGTTGCATCGGGCTGCGCACCGCAGATTACCTGCGGTTCCCGTCCACCTGAACGTCTCTGTTTTGGAACCTGCCGACCCTTACCCTGCGGCCCGCCTGATGGGAGAAACAACGTGGGCCGCCTTCGGGGCTGAGCACTGGCCCTGGCTGCTGGTCATCGCGCTGCTGCTGGTGCTTTCAGCCGTCTTTTCAGGCTACGAAGTGGCTTTTTTTTCGACGCGGCCCGACGACCCGCTGCCGGCTTCCGAACGCAGCTTTCTAGGCCGCTGCCTGCTGCGCTTCCGTCAGAACCCCCAACAGTTCATTGCCACGCTGCTCATTTCAAACAACCTGGTCAATGTAGCGATTGTTCTGCTGGCGGCCATGGTGCTGGGCAACCTGCGGGAATCGGGGCTGGTAACGCTCGACAACAGCCTCTGGGCTTTGGTCGACGTGGCCCTCATTACGGCTCTGATCCTGTTTGTGGGCGAGATCACGCCCAAAGTGCTGGCCACGCACCGGCGGGCGAGCTTCCTGCGCCGGTATACGGGCATCCTCTACGGGGCCTATGTACTCTTCCAGCCGCTGAGCTGGCTGCTGGCCCGCACCAGCCGCCTGATCCGCTACCAGCCCAGCGACGACCGCCGCGAAGTGAGCTACGAGGAGCTGCGCAAGGCCATCGACCTGACCCCCGACACGGCTTCGCCCCGCGAGGAAAAACAGATCCTCAAAGCCCTGGTCAATCTAGGCAACATCAGCGTGCGGGCCATCATGCGGGCCCGCGTCGATGTAAAGGCCGTCGACATCCGCACCCCGACTCCGGAGCTGCTGCGGCTGGTGGCCGAGTACGGCCATTCGCGCATCCCGGCCTACGAGGGCAGCCTCGACCAGGTGCGCGGCATCCTCTACATCAAAGACCTGCTGCCCCTGCTGCGTACGCCCGACACCACCGAGGGCTGGACCCACCTGCTGCGGGAGCCTTACTTCGTTCCCGAAGGCAAAAAGATCAATAACCTGTTCAACGAATTCAAAGAGAAAAAACTGCACTTTGCCGTCGTAGTAGACGAATACGGGGGCACGGCGGGCATCGTTACGCTGGAGGACATCCTCGAGGAAATTTTTGGCGAGATCGGCGAGAGCGGCGACAGCTCGGAGCTGCCCTATTCGCAGCTCTCGGATACGGAATTCGTTTTCGATGGCAAGATGCCTCTGCTGGATGTGTGCCGCATCGTGGGCCTGGACGAGCATACCTTCGACGAGGTGAAAGGCGAAACCGACAGCCTGGGGGGGCTGATCCTCGAGCTGCATGGACGTTTTCCGCAGCGGGGATCGACGCTGCACTACCGCCAGTTCGCCTTCACGATCGAAGCCGTAACGGCCACACATATCAAACGGGTCAAGTTCAAGGTGGAACCCCAGCCCATTCTCGAAGAGGAGAAAACTAACCGATGAAACGCCTGGACTTCCGGGCAGCCGTGCTGCTGCTGCTGCTGCTGGCAGGCTGCGTGGGCGACCCCCGCCCGCGGCCTTACGCTTACCCGCGCATCGAACTGCCCCCCCACCGCTACCAGACCTTCGACCGGCCCCAATGCCCCTTCACCTTCGAGTATCCGGCTTTTGGCCAGCTCGAAGACCAGCGCATCGACTCCTGTTTCTTCAACATCCATTTTCCGCGCTTCGACTGCCGCTGGCACATCACGGCCCGGATGCTCGACCCCGCCCGGGGCATCACGTATCATTACACGTTGGAGGACTTCCGCGAGCTGGTGCACAAGCACACGCAAAAGGGCAGCATCTACGAGAGCCGCATCGAAACCCCCCACGGACGGGGGCTGTTCTATGAACTCTACGGCGAGGTACCGACTTCGGCCGACTTTTTCTTTTCGGACTCGGCCCGCTACGCCCTGACAACCTCGTTCTACTTCAACACGGCCCTGCACAACGACTCGCTCAAGCCCGTGATCGACTACATGAAGCACGAGCTGCTGCACATGGTCGAGACGCTGCGCTGGAAATGAATCATCGGAACGGTTCTTGCCCCTGCGGGTGCAGATGCCTTGGTATGAAATCTTTATTTTTGCCGCGATGCGCCGCGGTGTCGGGACTGGAATCGGCTTGTGGGCTGTCTGGATGGGCTTGGTGCTGGCGGCCCTGCCGACCCGCGCCCAGTATGGCCCCAATGATCAACGCCGCGACGCCACAGCCCCTCTGGCCGAAATCGAAGCCGAGCTCCAGCAGCTGGCCCATACAGTGCTCCACCACCTGAGCACCCCCCACAAAGATTCGGTCAACCAGCTGCTCATGCGCCGCCTCGACATCGTGCTGCGGCGGCCCGAGAGCTACCACTACCCTTTCGAGCAGCTCAAAACCATCTCGCGGCTCTATCCCCAGGATCAGTCGTTCCGAATTTTCACCTGGACGGCCTACCACTTCGACAGCCTGCGCCGCCCCCTCGATGCCCGCTACTTTGGCATCATCCAGCGGCAGGCCAGCCCCCGGCCCCGTCTCTATTTTCTGCAGGACGTGGTCGAACCCCACGAGCGGCTTTCGTCGGACATCGGCACACCCGACCGCTGGTTCGGCGCCCTCTATTACCACCCCCGCAACAGCAGTTTCGGGGTGCTGACCTATTCGGGCTACGTGCGCAGCCAGCACGGCCTCACGGGCCGCAAGCTCCGTCAGCCCGTCAGCTACTACATCGTTCTGGGCCTCAACCAGCACAACCCCGAAACAAACTACAAGCTCATCGATGTCATCACCTTCGATCCTCTCGACACGAATGCCGTCTACTTCGGGGCACCTATATTCTACATGAAAAGCGGCGTACCCCACAAGCGCGTGGTCTTCGAATACAGCGACAATTCGCCCTTCACCCTCAACCTGGCCTATGTCCTGAGTTCGCGCACGGGCACCCGACGCAAGCAGCTGATGCTCGTCTTCGACCACATCGACCGCCAGGGCAACAGCCCCCAGCAACGCCGCCTGGCCGCCGGGGCCGACGGTACCAACGATGCCTTCTTTTTCTACAAAAAGAAATGGATCGACCAGCGCAAAGGCCTGTTCTTCTTCCTGCGGGATGTGGCGGTCTACGAACCGGGCATCGAACACTACCGGCCCGAAGAACTTAAACGACAGAAACGGGCCGACGAACGCCGCCGCCAGAGCACGGGCGTTCCCTTCCGCAGCACGCCCCGCCGCCGCTGAGCGGATCGAGCCGGTCGGGGCTGCCGTGCACCGGCAGCCGCCTGTTTTGCGCTTCCCTGAACCTTTCGGGCTGCTGCCGTGGTATGATTATTGAGCACCCTAGCCGTGGAACACAAGGCATGAACGCAACCGAACCCCTCGTAAATAAAGTAGCCCAAAGCGGACTGATTACCCTCAACCCCGAGGACTACACCACCGAAGGCCCCCGTGTGGTCTTCGACCTGAAGGATTTTCTGTTCATGGGCCTGATCCTCAAGGAAAAAGAGTTCCGCCAGGCCCTCAAAGAGCACGACTGGAGTGCCTACGCCGGCAAGCATGTGGCTCTGACCTGTTCGGTCGATGCCATCGTACCGGCTTGGGCATGGATGCTGGCCGTAAGCTACCTCGAGCCAGTAGCCCAAACACTGATCTATGGCAGCCTCGACGAGCTGGAGGCCGAGTTGCTGCGCCGCCGCCTCGATGCCGAGGACTGGAGCCGCTATGCCGGCGAACGCGTCATCCTCAAAGGCTGTGGCAGCATCGGTGCCCGCGTCTATGCCGAGCTGAGCCGTCGGCTGCGGCCCCATGTCCAGACCCTGATGTACGGCGAACCCTGCTCGACAGTGCCCGTCTATAAAGCCGCCCGAACAACCCGCGCCTGACCAGCCCGCATATTATGCAGTATGTTAGGCCCTTGCACAGCTGCTATCTTTTACGCAATTTGAGCAGATTAAAAAAAACCTAACCCGCACCCGGCATGAGCCTCTGGAAAAAAATCACCGGCCAGTTCATCGACATCATCGAATGGGTGGACGATACCCGCGACACCTTGGTCTGGAAATACCCGGACGAAGACAAAGAGATCAAAATGGGGGCCCAGCTGACGGTGCGCGAATCGCAGGTTGCCCTCTTCGTCAACGAGGGCAAGCTGGCCGACGTCTACGGACCGGGGCGCCACGAGCTGGTTACGCGCAACATGCCCATCCTCTCGACGCTGCGGGGCTGGAAGTACGGCTTCGAGTCGCCCTTCAAGGTCGATGTCTACTTCATCAGCACGCGCCAGTTCAACGACATGCGCTGGGGCACCAAACAGCCCATCATGGTTTCGGACCCCGAGTTCTCGCTCGTACAGCTCCGAGCCTTTGGCACCTTCAGCTTCAAGGTAAGCGATGCGGCGACGTTCTTCCGCAACTTTGCGGGTACCGACCCCCACGTACGCACCGAGACGGTAGTCGAGCAGTTCCGCAGCCGCGTGGTAACGGTCTTCAGCAATGCGCTCAAGAAGTCGGGCAAGACCCTGGCCGAAATCAACTTCAAGGCCAACGAACTGGGCGATGACCTGCTGCCGCTGCTGCAGCCCGAATTCGCCGAAGCAGGCCTGCAGCTCGTGCGCTTCAACGTCGAAAGCGTTTCGCTGCCCGAGGAAATCCAGAAGGCCCTCACCGAGCAGGACCTCGAAATGCGGGGCAAGCGCAAGGGCCTGAGCATCGACAACGAAATGGAACTGCAGCGGCTCATGAACAAAGCGACCCTCTCGCAGAACATCCCCGACATGGAAAAATTCATGCAGATGCAGGCGGCCTTGGGCATGGAAGGCACCGGCGGTGGCAGCGAAGGCTCCGACCTGATGAAAACCATGTACCAGATGAACATGATGCAGCAGATGCTCAACAAGCAGAACAACCCGCAAGCCCCATCGGCACCGGCCAATAATCCGCCCGCCGCCGATGCCCCCAAGCCCATGACCCGCGAGGAAATCATGCAGACGCTCAAAGACCTGGGCGAACTCAAAGCGGCAGGTATCGTCTCCGAAGCCGAGTTCGAAGCCAAAAAGCAGGAACTGCTCGGTCGGCTCTAAAAAACCTCTAACCCATGCCCAATACCTTCACCGACGACATCCGCCAGAACTGGATTCCGCGCTACGGCGCGGTGGCCGTGCTCATCGTGCTGAACGTAGGCATCTACATTGTGCTCACGCTCACGGGCCTGCTGGCATTCTTCATGGGCCTGTGGAAACCCTTCGACGGCCTGCTCAACTACCTGCGCCTGCCCTCCGACCTCAACGAACTGCTTTGGCGGCCCTGGACGGTGCTCACGCATGCCGTCTTCCACCACCCCGCCGACGTGCTGCACATTCTCTTCAACATGCTGTGGCTCTTCTGGATGGGGCGCATCTTCCGCGACTACCACGGCGACCGCCAGGTGTACGGCGTTTTCCTCTACGGGGTGCTGGTGGGGGCGGCGGTCTACCTGCTGGCCTACAACCTGCTGCCCGTCTTTGGCAACCAGCTCGCCTACCTCAACGGAGCCTCGGCCGGCGTATCGGCCCTGATCGTGGCGGCAGCCACCTGGGCACCCAACCACACCGTCTTCACCCTCTTTGGCCCCATCCGCCTGAAGTGGATCGCCCTCATTCTGGTGCTGCTCGACCTGGCCCTGATTCCTCAAAGCAACCCGGGCGGACGGCTGGCCCACATCGGGGGCGTGCTGCTGGGCTTTGTGTTTGCGCGGCAGCTGGCGGCGGGCAAAGACTGGTCGGCCCCCCTGGCGTTCCTGACCGACGAGCGCGACGAACCCAGTGCCCGCAGCCTGCGGGTGAGCCACCGCAGCAAACCCGCTCCGCTGACCCCCCAGCAGGAAATCGACCGCCTGCTCGATAAAATAGCTGCCGTGGGCTACGACAAGCTCACCGCTGAAGAGAAAAAACGCCTCCACGATGCCGGCAGCGGAGACCTCCGCCTTTAAGCGACTGGGGCGGCGGCTCCTTTTCGGCCTCAATGTCCTGCTGCTGCTGCCCCTGCTGATCGCCATGCTGGCCCCGTGGGTGCATGCCGACCGCTGGTGGCTGCCTACAGTACTGGCCCTTTTTTATCCGTGGTGGCTGGTGCTGCCGCTGCTCGGCTTTCTGGCGTGGCTGGCTTTCAGCCGCCGCTACGCCCTGTTCAACCTGCTGGTGCTGGCTCTCAACTACCCCGCGTGGGTGAACAGCTGGCAGAGCAACCGCGCAGCCCCGCCCGACGGACGCGATATCCGCGTTGTGAGCTACAACGCCGACGCCTTCGGCTACCGCCACGAACGCCTCGAAGCCGCTGTCGAGCGGCTCAAACCCCTGCAGCCCGACATCGTCTGCCTGCAGGAATTCCGAGACGGCCTCGACGGCAGCTACCGCGCCCTGCCCTACGTCAAACGCGAGCTGGCCTGCCCCCACCATGCCTTCGTCGAGCTGGTGCCCCATTCGGGTTTCGGGCTGATGGTTTTTTCACGCTTCCCGATTGCAGCCTGGGGCCGTGTCGATCCCGACAGCCTGACGGGCAACGGCCTGATGTATGCCGACCTGCTGCTCTATGGCGATACGCTGCGGGTCTACAACCTGCATTTGCTCTCGTACCGCTTCAGCGTGGGGCAACGGCACGTCCTGGGCTACGGCTCGCTGCAGGGGCAGTCGAGCACGCGGCGGCGCAAAAGCAGTTTCACCCCCAGCGTCCGCAGCCTCTGGCAGGTGATCAAGATCATGCTCAATGCCTGGTCGGTACACATCGCGCAGACCCATGCCCTGCTGCGGCACAGCCAGAGCAACAGCAAGCCGACTCTCATTTGCGCCGACCTCAACAACCCGCCCTATACCTGGGTCTACCGCATGGTCAAGGGCGAGTACAGCGACCTCTTCGTCGAACGGGGCAGCGGGCTGGGGCGCACCTGGGGGCATGGCCTGCTGGCCTTCCGTATCGACCACATGTTCAGCAGCCGCCGCCTCGAACCGCGCGAGTTCCGCATCCTGCCCCGCGAGGGCCTCTCGGATCATTCGCCCCTCTTTGCCCGCCTGCGCTTCGATTTCCACCGCTAGGCAAGCGTGCAGGCCATACCCCCCCGTCAGAGCCGCCACTGGCAGGCTTTTCTGCCTGCATTTGGAGCCTATCAGTCCGATTTACTTGACCGTCAAACGATACCAGATTCTGGTTTTGAAATCGCCTGTATTTGACTTTTGATTTTTTTCAAAAAAAACAGCCCGGCTACTGCAGACAGGGCGTCGCGGCATGGAGGTCATCCCTTGCACCGCGGGGGGTGGGGC
>CALDDN010000067.1 GCA_937936615.1 uncultured Bacteroidia bacterium
GGTTTCGGCAGAAAGCAAGCCTGCATCGCCCGAGGCGAAACCCGTGGTTCCGGCAGAAAGCAAGCCTGCATCGCCCGAGGTGAAACCCGTGGTTCCGGCAGAAAGCAAGCCTGCATCGCCGGCGGTTCCGATGCCCCAGGAAATCAAGCCCGTTAGGCCAGAAGTAAAACCAACGATACCCATGTTAACGGAAAGCCAACCCAGTGCGCCGGAGTCGAAGCCCGAAATTCCTGTGCCTACAGAAGGCAAGCCTAGCACTCCATCGGTGAGTATGCCGGTGCCACCTGCAGGCGATACACCGTTTGTCAGCCGCCTGCTAGGCGAGATTCGCCAGGATCAGAATGCCGACTTCGAGTACGAGGAAGTCCATCCGAAGGAGCACCCCGAACTCAAAGTTCAAAAACCCGAGCAGTTTCCCTATTACAAAGGCTATTCCGATCTGGAACAGAGTCCGGCTGAGGCGGTTAAGGCACCCGCCAGCCAGTCGCCCGCAGCCGAATCGGTGGGCAGTCTGCTCGATTTTGGCCACGCCGATCTGACGGGGCAGATGCTTGTGGGGGCAAATCTGACACGGGCTTATCTGGGATTTGCCCGCCTGGGTGAGGCCGATTTTACCGAGGCCCGCCTCGAAGGAGCCGACCTTTCGGCTGCCTACCTGCACGGTGCCAAGCTGGAACGTGCTCAGCTGGCCCAGGCCCAGCTCCCCTATGCGGATCTGTCGGGTGCCCGCCTGCACGGTGCCAACCTCAAGGGTGCGAACCTGGAGGGGGCCAATCTGCGGGGTGCCGATCTTTCGGCTGCGCTGTTGGCCGGTGCCCAGGGCCGCGCACTGCAGGGCCATGCCTTGCAGCTCGAAGGAGCCAACCTCGGCGGTGCCCAGCTTCCGGGGGCCGATCTGACACATGCCGACCTGACGCGTGCCGACCTTAAATTCGCCCAGTTGCGCGGTGCTCGCCTGACGAATGCCAAGCTCGGAGGGCTGCAAGCCTACAGCCTGCAGGCGGAAGGGGCCGATCTGGCCGATGCTCAGGCCGCCGACGCGCATTTCGTTTCGGCCCAGCTTTCGGGTGCTTTGCTGCCGCGGGCCGATCTGAGCCGCTGCAATGCCACAGGCATTCAGCTGGCTGCTGCCCAGCTCGATGAGGCCCAACTGGCCGGTGCCGATCTGAGCGAGGCCCAGCTGGAACGGGCCAGCCTGCGGCGCATCCACGGCGAGGGCCTGATCCTGCAGCAGGCGCAGCTGGTGGCTGCCGATCTGCAGGCTGCCCGTCTGGTGAGGGCCAATCTGGCAGGGGCCAATCTGACGGGGGCCGATCTGAGTCAGGCGGACCTGACCGGTGCCAACCTGGAAGGTGCCAACCTGACCGGTGCCAAGCTGGCGGGTGCCAAGCTGGCCGATGCCCGCTTGACGGGTGCCAACCTCGCCGATGCCAGGCTGACGGGTGCCAACTTGACGGGGGCCGATCTGAGTCAGACGCGCTGGGTGGAAGCCCAGCTGGTCCAGCTCGACCTCAAGGGCCGCAACCTGGCTGGTGCCGACCTGAGCTACGCCGACCTGACGGGTGCCAACCTCGCCGAAGCCAGGCTGACGGGTGCCAACCTGACGGGTACGCGACTCACTCAGGCCAACCTGCAGGGCGTCGATGCCGAAGGGGCTACCTGGACGCGGACTGTTCTCGAGGATTGCCAGCTGGCAGGTGCCCGCCTGGTGGGTGCCGACTTTTCGACCTGCTACCTCGCGGGTGCCAATTTCGAAGGAGCCAATCTGAGCCAGGCCCAGTTCAGCCTCATGAAATTGACGGGTCTGCGCCTGGCAGGGGCCAACCTGACGGGTGCCCGCATCGAAGGCTGCGATTTGCGGTCGGCCCGCATGGCCGGGGTGCGGCTGCAGCAAGCTGCGCTGAGCCATGTCGATCTGAGCGAAGCCGACCTGACCGGTGCCGATCTGACCGAGGCACAGCTCATGGGCGTTCACCTCGAGGCTACGCAGCTGGCACAGGCCCGGTTCCAGGGAGCGCAAATCCGCCACAGCCAAGGTGAGCGGGTGCAGCTGGCGGGCAGCCGATTCGATCAGCTGCATGCGGTGGGGCTGGTGCTGGCCGATGCCGACTTGAGCCAGACGCACTGGGTGGATGCCGATCTGCAGCAGGTGCGCCTGCCCGGCTGCCGCCTTACGGGAGCCAACCTGCAGACGGCTCGCTTCGATCAGGTCGATTTCGCCGGTGCCGACCTGACGGGTGCGCAGCTGCCTGCATCCCTGCGGCTTGCCTCTTTCGAACGGGCCAACCTCAGCGGTCTGGTACTCAAGCAGGCCGACCTCGAAGGTTGCAACCTGCGCGAGGCACTCCTGACGGGTGCTGATCTGGAAGGGGCCGAGCTGGAAGGAGCCGACCTGACGCAGGCAGTACTCCGCCAGGCCCGCCTTTACGATGCCGACCTCGAAGGCAGCCTGCTGGGTCGAGCCGATCTCGAAGGAGCCGACCTGACGGAATCGGACCTCAAGTTTGCCGAGCTGGCGGGGGCCAACCTGCGGCAGGCCAAGCTGCGGGGGGTGCGCCTGCAGCGTGCCCGCCTCCAGGGAGCCAACCTGCAAGGAGCTGACCTTGAAGGAGCCGACCTGCGTGATGCCGACCTCCGGTCAGCCAACATTCAGGGGGCCAACGTAAAAGGAGTCAATTTCAAGGGAGCGCAGCTCACGGGTACGGTCATCAAACAGACTTCGAACCCGGCGAGCTGATTGCTGCGCTGGCTGTTTTCGCTGCTGTTGGCAGGAAGGGGGCAGACGGATGGCAAACCCCTCCGGATGGGCTGGCAGCAGCTAGCGGCCGCACGGCTTATTTGCCCAGTTCTCCGGCTTTGCTGCGTCTGGCCAGCCCGACATGGGGAGGCTCAACCCTACGTCATCCCTCACGTCCGCCGCCGGAAGGGCCGCAGCAGCCACAGCCCCACCAGCCGCCAGCTGCTCAGGTCGAAGAGCCGCGAGTCGGTGGCCGACTGCCACGTCAGGTAGAGAGCGATGGGAGCCATGACGATAAGCGGCAGCCAGATGCCGAACCATTCCTCGACCACATGCTTGTAGGCCAGCTTGCGCCCTTGGGCCATCAGCACATAGAACAGGATAAAAAAACCGATCGACACCACTGTTGGCATGCCCAGTCCGCCTTTGCGGATGATGGCCCCCAGCGGCGCGCCAATGAACAGCATCAGGATGCACGACAGGGGCAGCGTGTACTTGAGGTACCACTCGATGCGAAAGCGGCTCAGCTGCGTATCTTCGTAGTCGTAGGTTTCGCGCGTCGAAGCACTGTAGGCTTTGAGGCCGCGGGCCTGGTTGAGGGCCAAGGCGATGATGTCGGTCCGCTGCTCGGCAGGGAACCAGTCGAGCACCGAACCGGCGGTGTCGCGGGCGATCAGGCTGTCGGGCACGGTGCAACGGCCGGGGGCGTAGAGGGCCGTCAGCTGGCCCTGCTGGTAGTCGGCGGCCCGGCGCAGCGTCGCGCGGGGGATGTCGACCATGATTTTGAGCGTGTCGCGCAGTTCCCACCACGTCTGCATGTACTGGTGCGACTTGAAAGCCTGCTCGTCCATGCGCTGGAGGCCGAAGCCCGACATGTCGAGCTTGTACTGCAGCGAGTCGAAGGTTACCCGCGAGTAGGCGAGGCGTCCTTTGGGGTCGTCCGAAAAACCGCCGGTTTCGTGCTGTTCGCCGTGGTAGAGGGTCAGGCGCAGGTAGAGCTGTTCCTGATCGATCCACATGCGGGCCGAATCGGCCGTAATGGTCTTGGTGAACTGCGGCGTGCGCGAGTGGTCCCAGATTTTGAGATCGTACAGCAGGCCGCGCTCGTCGCGGCGGGCAAAGTAGAGGGTAAAGCCGTCGAACTTGTAATCGAAGAGGCCCGCTGTCAGGAAAAACTGGGGCTTGGCCTGCTGCACGTCGTAGAGCAGGCTGTAGAGCTTGAGGTTGATTCTGGGGATGACATGCCACGACAGCCCGCCCGAGATGAGCGTCAGCACCAGCACCACGCCCAGCAGGGGCCGCAGGATGCGAAAGAGGCTGATGCCCGCCGATTTCATCGCGGCCAGCTCGTAGGTCTCGCCCAGCTTGCCCATCGTCGAGAGCGAGGCGATGAGCACCGCAATGGGCAGGGCCAGCACCGTGAGCTGCACGGCCGTGTAACCGAAAATCTGCGCAATGACCCCCCCGCCGAAGCCCTTGCCGAAAATATCCTGCTGGTACTGGGCCAGAAACTGCAGCACCAGTACAAACAACGCCACCGAGAACGACCCCGCAAACGGGGCCGCAAAGCTGCGCAGCACAAGCAGGTGCAGTTTCTTCATCGGGTCTGGGGCCTTATTCAGGCCAAAGGCAAACGATTCAACCCCCAAATCTACGTTCGACACAGCCGTTGTGCTGCGCAGGCGGGCTGCGCTGCTGCTTTCAGGCTGAATTTGGCCGATATTCCATGGGCATTGGCTTTTAGCCCTTTGCTGGGTAATGCTGAAAAAAGGGCGTTTCCTTCGCAATAAAACGCCCTTTAACGCCCTCTTAAAGTATTGCCCTTGAGATCAGAAGGCCAGGTAGCCGCCATCGACGGGCAGGTCGATGCCCGTGATGTAGCTGGCCAGGTCCGAGCACAGGAACAGCACGGCGGCGGCTACCTCTTCCGAGCGGCCCACGCGGCCCAGCAGCACCATCTGGCCGAGTGAACCCATGAAGCCGTCGAGCTGTTCCTGCGGCAGGCCGAGCTTGGCAAAAATGGGTGTTTCGATCGGCCCAGGGCTCAGGCTGTTGACGCGGATGCGCCGGGGGGCCAGTTCGTGGGCCCATTGGCGGGCGTAGGCGTTGACGGCGGCTTTGGTCGCGCTGTAGACGCTGTAGCCGGGCAGCACGTACTGCGCGGCGACCGAGCTGCAGAGCACGACCGAGGCCCCGTCGCGCACGTGGGGCAGCAGGGCCTGCAGGCCAAAAAACAGCCCTTTGACGTTGACGGCGAACAGCTTGTCGTAGCCCGCTTCCGGGGCATCGGCCAGCGGCGTGGGGTAGAAAATGCCCGCGTTGAGGAACAGGGCATCGAGCGGAGTGCCAGCCTCGGCGACGCGGGCGGCCAGTGCCTGGTGGCTGGCTACCTGCGACACATCGGCGGCGAAGGTCTGGGCACGGGGGCCGATTTCGGCAGCGGCGGCGGCCAGGCCCGCCTCATCCAGGTCGACGAGCCAGAGGCTTTCGGCACCTGCTGCTGCAAAGGCGTTGGCTGTTACCCGACCGATGCCGCTGGCTGCTCCCGTAACCAGGACGTGGCGGCCCGTGAAATCCAGATTCAGCTTCATGGTTATAAAAAATTAGAATTAAACAATCAAATGCAATAAAAAATGGTCAGACAAGGGGGAATTGCTGCCATTGGAACAAAACTAAGGAAAAATTACTGCGTGGTGCAGTCTTCGGGCGTGCGATGCTGCCTGCAACGGGGTGCCGGAGGGGGGGGAGAGTTTTTTTTCGGGGCCGGCTGGTTCTACTTCACGGCATCGTAGTAGGTGTCGATGGCGCGGTGTATGGCCGAGGCCAGGTACTGCTGGCCCTCTTTGGTAACGAGGAATTTTTCCTCCTCGGCGTTGGTGATGAAGCCCGCTTCGACGAGTACGGCGGGCATGGTCGTCTGCCAGAGTACGAGGAATCCGGCCTGTTTGACTCCGCGGCTGGTGCGTTTGGCGTGGTGGGCGAACTCGTGTTCGATGTGCTTGGCCAGTTCGAGGCTCTGTTTGAGGAAGCCGTGCTGCCGCAGCTTGAAGATAATGTAGGAATCGGGCGACTTGGGGTCGAAGCCGTCGTATTTTTCCTGATAATCTTTTTCGAAGAGAATGGCTGCGTTTTCGCGCATCATGGACTGGAGCTGGGCCTCGTTTTTGTGCACGCCCACGGCGTAGGTCGAGGTGCCGAAGGGTTCGCTGCTTTCGTTGGCGTTGATGTGCAGGCTGATGAAGAGGTCGGCTTTTTTCTGGTTGGCCAGCTGGGCGCGTTCCATCAGGCCGACGAACTGGTCTTTGTCGCGGGTGAGCACCACCTCAAAGGGGCGGCTGTCGGCCTTGAGCAGCTCGCCGAGCTGGAGGGAGATGTTGAGGGCCAGGTCCTTTTCGCGCGAGATTTTGCCCAAGGCTCCCGGGTCGAGGCCGCCGTGGCCCGGGTCCAGAACGATGAGGAAGGGCTTGGCAGCGGGCGGGGCGGGCACCCAGCCCGAGAGGGACACCAGCAGCAGGGCCGCCGCCAGCACGAGGGCGGCTCCGCGCCCTGCGGTCGAGATCGGTCGGTTCATGGTCTATCGCGTGGGTTGAGCCAAAAAGTGTGCCCGCCTTCTTTGTACTTT
>CALDDN010000068.1 GCA_937936615.1 uncultured Bacteroidia bacterium
AGAACAGTGCCAGGTGCACTACCACAAATACGAAGCCTGTGATGAGGAGAGTTACCGTAAAAAGGCTGTCTATCTCCTTGCCATGTTCGGAGGCTGCACCATGGGTAAGCATGGGCATGCCCGTGTACTCCACCAGCTGCCAGCCGATGAAAACGAAAAAGGCGATTCCGAATACCAGCCACAGCGTGCCGTGGGCACGGTTGGCGTTGATCTTGCCAAATGGATCGAAGTTGATGAGGCGGGCACCGATGACCAGCAGCACCACCAGCAGCACCACCAGCAGCCCTCCAAGTTTCTGCACCAGGCTGATCAGGCTCTCGACCTGATCTTGCGTGACTGGCTTGGGCACGTTTTTAAGCTCTTCGGCCCGCTGGCGGGCCTGTTCGCCGATTTCCTGCGCATAGCCCGTCGATGAGGCCAGCAGCAGCAGCCCGATCAGACCGATGATCGGAACGAGCCAGGTCGAAGCTCGGCTTGCAGGAGTTTTTTTGACAAAATACCAGAGGTTGATCATTCTTCCCGTCATAAGCATGAGAATCGCTACGAGGGCTGCCAGCAGGCCTCCCAGATATTGAACGTAACTGATGGTTGTTTGAATCCGCTCGGCTGGAGTTTGTTCTTCGGCAGGGGGGGCTAGCTTGATTTCTTGAGCCCGTTGGCGGGCCTGCTCCCCTATGTCGCTGGCGAAAGCAGGTTCGACCCAGCTCACCAGCGCGACTACCAGCAGCAGTGGGAGCAAGACGGCCCTCAGCTTGCGCCCCGTCCAGACTTCTTTGGGGTGTTGGTTGGGTTTCATTAGAAACTGAAAAAGTAAAGCCTACGGTGATTTCGCGCCTAATATACGACTTCCGGTACTTCTAAAAAAGTCAACACATGAAATTTAATTAATCTGAGTGAGCGGAAATATTCGCCTTCGATTCGGGCGCAAATATAGTGTGCGCATTCCCTATTTTCAATATAAACTGAAAATTTATTGCGCGGGTTTCGTCAGCGTTTGGTCAGCTGCAGACGCAGGCCCAGGGCCGCACTGAACGTCGAGGTCAAGGCCAGATTGCTGCCTGGCGGCACCTCGGGACGCACCAGCGGCAGGCAGGCCCCCACCTGCATAAAAGGCTTTGCCCATCCGTAAAGCCACTCCAGGCCTGCCCCGGGCTGCAGATAGACGCTCGTCCAGCGGCTTTCGAGCGGCAGATCGACGGCATAGCCCGCCGGAACGTCTGGCCGGTTCAGGCGGTAGCGATAGACCAGCCAGCCGGCCTCCAGCCGGCCGTAATACTGCAAATGCCGCCGTCGCCCCCCCACCGGCACGGCAATGCCGCGCAGGGCCAGCCCGCCCTGCAGCCAGTCCGACCGTCCATCCACCATCCGGTAGATTTCAGTAGGCAGGCGTCCGGGATCGAGGCTGCGGTAGCTTTCCTGTGTTTGAAAGGACTGCCAGGGGCGGTGCACCAGCACGGCCTCGGCCCACCACTGCTCATGCCATTGCAGGCCGACGCTTGCGGCAAAGCCCGAGTGCCACCGGTCGTCGTCGCTGCCGTAGAGGCGCAGCAGAGCAAGCCCCGCCCCAGCGTCGAGCTGCGCCGAGACCGGAAATGCCAGCAGCAACCCGACGATCAGCCCGACCGCCGGGCGTGGTAAATGTCCAATGCCGTAAGGGTAGCAAAACACAGGTGCAGGGGAATGGCCAGTTTTTCTTGATCCATGAAATTATTCACCAGCCCATGCACATAATACGAGACAAGGGCACAGCCCAGGGCGATGTAGAGGCTGCGATGGCGGCGGGTGGCAGCCCGCAGGCAGCCCCGTACCGCCACCCACAGCGACGTGCCGTAGAGCAGCAGCAGGATGAGCAGCCCCCCGATACCCTGCTCGGTGGCAGCCAGCAGGTACTCGCTGTGAGCCGACCCAAGCTTGCCCTGATTGGTGCTGATGGGGGTGCGGTAGCTCGATTCCTGGTAGCGGGCATATTCGAAGGTGTAGGCTCCCGGACCAAAACCAAACAGAGGCCGCTCGGCGATCATGTTGAAAGCGGCCACCCAGCGGTTGATGCGCTCCAGGTTCGAGAGGTCGGACTCGGTGTCGATAACCGATTTGAGGTGCTCCTCATGGCCTTTGCGTTTGTCCCGCTGCGGCTTGGGCGACCAGTTGAGCTGCAGCACAAGGCCCGCACCCAGAACAGCCAGCACACCCAGCCCCCAAAAACCGGCCCGCCACCGCCGCCACAGCTCCACCAGCCCCCAAAAAGCCACCGCTGCCACACAGCCCAGCCACGCTCCCCGTGTAAACGAAAAGAGCAGAGCCAGAGCCAGCACGCCCGCCGCCACAGCCAGCAGTGCCCGCCCGAACCGGCCCAGTCTTTCGCCCTGCAGCCAGAGCACCAGGTAGATGATAAACGGGATGGCCAGCGAGGCCGCGTAGGCGGTGTGTTCCTTGTAGAAAGGCTGCATGATGGTAAAGGAACTGTGGAAGCTGAAGCCCTCGGCTGCATGCCTGACCAGAGTAAAAAGCGCAACAAACGCCAGCGAGGGCACCAGCACCAGCAGCCAGCGGTCGATCTCGGCTTCACGCCGAAGAAAGAGCAGCGACCCGAAGTAAAAAGCCCCCGCAAACCAGAATGCCGACAGAAAGTACTTGATCGAAACAACGGGCTGGGCCGAGGTGAAGCCCGTAAAAAGCATCCACGTGAGCCACAGCAGCACGGCCCGCGAAAGTGGATGGCTCATGGCATGGCCCCAGGCAGGCAGATGCCGGCGCAGCGAGAGCAGCAGCAGCAGCAGCAAACCCACGGCCAGCAGATCGCTCGGCACCGAAATACCAATCGAGTTCTCGATGTACTGCTCGAGGTTGATCGAGAGCGGAAAAGTAAAGACCCCCAGATACCAGAGGTAGCGTTGCTGCACCAGACCGACCACGGCGGCAAAGAGAGCCAGCCCGATGCCGACAAAGAGCCACTCGTTGACCAGCTGGCCAAGTGCCAGCTGGCCCCCCAGCATCAGCAGCAGGCCGCCCGCCACCAGCAGGCCGCGGGCATCGAAAGAACCGCTGACGGGCGGCTCAGGAAATGGCTTCAACACGGCGGCAAAGATACGCCCGCGACCCGGGCCGCGGCAGCAATCCGACTATTCACCCTCTGTTTTCAATCACTTTTTTAAACTGTTGACAAAATGACCTGCGGACGCAGAACTTGGACCCTGCGGAATCATATATAAAAAAGGCCCTGAAAATCAATCCATTAGAAGTAAAACTTCAGGCAAGTTATCAGGGCCCATGGGCAAAACAGCGGTCCGCAGGCGGGGTTATGCACATATACCTTTGATTGTAAAGCACTTCATTATTTTCAAATCGATTTTCGCTGCCTAACTTCGCTTCATATCAGGGCGTTTAAAGCTTTTGGATTGGCTCGGCCTGATGCCATTTCTTTTCTTTTCGAATTATTCACATTTGATGCCAGCACGATACCAGCCCCCTGTTCGATTGGCTGATTCGTGGTTCTTTTGCTGCTGATGTCGCTCCCCTTTTTCTCATCCGAAGGTGAATACTCGCACCAGGCGCACGTCCGTCGGCTCGTCTTTCGCTTCGAGCAGGAACTGAGCCAAGGCAGCAGCGATTTCTATCTCGACCTGATGTCGGTAGAAGACATTCTGGAGTATTACCGGCTGCGGGGCGAGTGGGATAAAGCGCACCGCCTCATGCGCTTTGCCGTCGAGCAGCACCCCTACTCGGCGGAAATGTATTACCGGCAGGCTGCCGTCGAAATCGAACGGCAGGCGGCCCCCGCCGCTCTGGCCGCCATCAGCGAAGCCCTGCGCCTCGACCCCTCGCAGCCCGATTTCCTACTCATTCAGGCACGGGCCTTCATGCTGCTGAGCGAATGGACCGCCGCCCGCGAAGCTCTGCACCGTGCCCTCGATCATACCTCCGAACCGGCCGAGGTCTACTACCTCATGGGCCGGCTGCACGCCGAACAGAATCAGGCCTCCGAAGCCATCAAATACTACTGGCAGGCCCTGCAGGTCGATCCCGAGGTGCACGAAGCCCTCTACGAGCTGCTGCACTGCCTCGAATTCGACGGCCGCGAGGCCGAAGGTGCCAGCTTCTGCCAGCATTTCCTCGACGAGAACCCATTTTCAGACCATGGCTGGTTCTGTCTGGGCAGCCAGCTGCAGCGGGCCGGCCTCTACGAACAGGCCGATCGGGCATACGAATATGCCCTCATCATCCGCGGCAATTTCCTGGAAGCCTACCACGGTCGGGCCGACAGCCTCATCAACCTGGAAAAATACGAGGATGCACTGGGGGTGCTGACCGAGGCCCTCTTTCTTGACCCCCGCCACCACCAGACGCTGCTCTTTATTGGGGAGTGCTACGAGCAGCTCGAACGCTTCGATCTGGCCCAGCAATACTACCACGAATGTACGCGGCTCTACCCCGAGCTGCCCGAAGGCTGGTTCGGCCTGGGATCGCTGCTCGAAGCCCGCCAGATGTACATCCAGGCCGTGCATTTTTTCCGGCAGGCCCTCGTCTGCGATGACGACTACTTCGATGCCTGGCTGCGCCTGGCCGACTGTGAGTACGAACTGGGCAACCCCGAATCGGCTTTTCAGGCCCTGCAACGGGCCATCCAGCTCGACCCGGGCGACCTCGAGCTTTGGACCGACTGGGCCGACCGTTTCCTCGAAGAGGGCAAGCTCGAGAGTGCCCTGCACATGGTTGAGCAGGGCCTCGACCTCAACCCCAATGCCGTAGCGTTGCTTTACCGGCATGCGGCCCTGCTCTTCAAATCGGGAGAACCCAGCGAAGCTTTTGCCCAGCTCGAAAATGCCCTGCTTCTCGATTTCGACCACCACAGCATCCTCTACGACATTTGCCCCCAAATCGTAAGTTTGCGGCCCATCCAGGAACTGATCGAACAGTACCGGAAACGATGACCAACTACCAGATTCCGCAGCTGCCCGATCGCCTGCAGAAGCCGCGTGCGGCCGGCTTGACTATGGTCATGGACAAAGGCCTGTCGCTGCGACAGGCCGAAGACCTGATCTCGGTGGCAGCCCCCTACATCGACTTCATCAAACTAGGCTGGAGCACCTCCTACCTCACTCCACAGCTGGCCGACAAAGTGAGGCTCTACCAGCAGGCCGGAGTCTCGGTTTTTTTTGGGGGTACGCTCATGGAAGTGTTCATTGCCCGCAACGCCTTCGACGACTTCCGCCGCCTGCTCGACCGCTTTGCTCTTTCGCATGTCGAAGTCTCGAGCGGCAGCCTCGATCTTTCGCTCGAGGATAAAATCGGCTACATCCGCCGCCTCAAAAGCCATTTTACCGTCCTCTCCGAAATCGGCAGCAAAGACAGCAGCAAGATCATGGCCCCTTACCTGTGGGTCGAACACATCCGCTCCGAACTCGAAGCCGGTTCGACGCTCGTCATCACCGAGGCCCGCGAGTCGGGCACCGTGGGCATCTACCGGCCCACCGGTGAAATCCGTACCGGCCTCATCGATGAAATCCTGCACGCCATTCCGGCGGAAAAGCTCCTCTTCGAAGCCCCGCACAAAGCCCAGCAAACCTGGTTCATCAAGCTGCTGGGGCCTAACGTCAACCTGGGCAACGTCGACCCCAACGAGGTCATCGGTCTCGAAACCCTGCGCCTGGGCCTGCGCGGCGATACCTTTTTCGATTTCCTCAACCCCATCGAAGCGAACTGAGCCGCCCGTCCAGGCGTTAGCCCCGCATGAGCACGGCCCTGCTTGCCTTACCCCTGACGCTGGCGGGCATCGCCCTCTACGCCCTCGCCGCCGTCTATGCCGAACGCAAGGTCTCGGCCTTCATCCAGGACCGCCTCGGCCCCATGGAAGTCGGTCCCAAGGGTATTTTTCAGACCCTCGCCGACATCCTCAAACTCCTGCTCAAAGAAGGCATCGTGCCGGCTGCGGCCGACCGCACGCTCTTTCTACTGGCTCCGGTAGTAGTCTTTGCGGCGGTCTTTGCCGGTTTTGCCGTCATCCCCTGGGGGGCCGGCTGGGTGGCTGTGCCTCTCCAGCTGGGGCTGCTTTATGCTATAGCCATTGTAGCGGTCGATGTGGTGGGGCTGCTCATGGCGGGCTGGGCCTCCAACAGCAAGTATGCACTCATTGGCGCGGTGCGCTCGGTGGCGCAGATCATCTCCTACGAAGTGCCGGCGGGTACGGCCCTGCTGGCAGGCGTGGTGGCCTACGGCACGCTCGACCTGCAGCAGATGTGCCTGCTGCAAAGCTCGCAGAGCGGGCAGCCGCTGCCGGTGTGGGGGGGACTGTTCGATGCAGGCGGCGTGGGCGGAGTGCTGGCCTGGGGCGTGGTGCGCAACCCGGCTCTGCTGCTGGCCTTCGGGGTCTATTTTGTGGCAGGACTGGCTGAAAACAACCGTGCCCCCTTCGACATGCCCGAGGCTGAATCGGAACTGGTGGCCGGCTTTCATACCGAGTACTCAGGCTTTCGGTTTGCCGTGTTTTTTCTGGCTGAATATGCGGGCATGCTGCTGGTGAGCCTGCTCGCGGCCGTGGTTTTTCTGGGCGGCTGGAGCAGTCCCTTGCCCAATCTGCAGGTCTGGGATGCGGCCCAGGCCGCCTCGCAGGCCGGGTCGGTGGTCGCCGAGCTTAAAGGTCTGCAGCTGCACCGACTGACCACGGGCACGCCCGGCCACTGGAGTGCCCTGCTTTGGGGGCTGATCTGGCTGGGCAGCAAGGCCCTGCTGCTGGTGCTGGTGCAGATGTGGATTCGCTGGACGTGGCCGCGCCTGCGGGCCGACCAGCTCATGCGGCTGTGCTGGAAGTACCTCCTGCCGCTGGCTTTTGGGGCGGTGCTGCTGGCTTTGGCGGTGCGGCTGGTGGAGGGGCTTTAGTCCCCATTCCGCACGAGGCGAAAGCCGCCTACCCTGGACACCGAATCGATCCCCGGGGCATGGATCGAGAGCCGGCTCAAGCTCAAAGCCGAACCCGCCCCCGCTCCACGCTTGAGGAGCGGAAGCGGCGTTTCAGACCCCTGCAGGTGTCAGGGGCGTTTCCTGAACCAAAGGCCGCCGCCGGTCGTTCAACGGGTATTCATCCCAAAAGAACCCCCAATGGCCATTCACATCACCGAAGAGTGCATCAACTGCGGGGCCTGCGAACCCGAATGCCCCAACACGGCGATTTACGAAGCAGGTGCCCAATGGAAATATGCCGACGGTACCCAGCTGCGCGGCCTGGTCGATTTCGGAAACGGTGTCCTCATCGACGCTAACGCCAGTCAGCCGCCGATCTCCGACGAGGTCTATTACATCGTGCCCAGCAAATGCACCGAGTGCATGGGCTTTCACGAGGAACCGCAGTGTGCGGCTGTCTGCCCCGTCGACTGCTGCGTGCCCGACCCCGAACATGTGGAAACAGCCGAGGTGCTGCTGGCCCGTCAGGCCTTCCTCCATCACCCCGCCTGAGCGCAACGCCTCTTTTGCAGGCATCGCACGGGCAGCCCTCAAACGAAAGGGCTGCCCGTTTGCTTTCCCCGCTCGCCGGAAACATTCGAGTAAAGCCGCTCTCCCTAAAAAACGGAACGGCTGGCCCTGTTCACCGAGCCAGCCGTTCGAAATCACGGAGCTGCAGCTGTCAGTTACCGCCCGATGAGCGGCTTTTGACGTCGGTACGCTCTTCCTGCGTGTAGACCAGCACTTTTTTGGTGCGGGACTGCACAAAGCCCAAAGTCAGGTACGAAACCAGGGCATTGCCGATGCCGAACGAGGTTTTGATCTGATAGCCTTTGTATTTGTCGGCAGGGGGAATTACGGGCTGGTTGCCCGGCCCCAGACTCACCAGGCCCCAGAAAATAAACACGTCCCAGGAACTGGAGTAGACGGTGGTTGAACCTTGCTTGCCGCGGGGGCCATCGCCCACGGTGAAGCGTTGCACTTGGCAGCCCGAGAGCAGCAGCAAGAGGGCCACGCTCACAAGCACGACGGAACGAATCAAGTGGCTCATTGGTAAACAAAAGTATATGTACTATTTTTTATTATGTTTATTTAGCAAAACTCATTTCGATTCGCACGCGGTAGCCACCCGAATTGTAGGTATAGGTACTCGTCGAACTGATGCCCGTGGGCTTGTAGTTGAGGGCACTGAAGGTAAAGCTGGTCATTTCGTCGTTGCTGCCGAGGCTGTCGTAATCCCAGAGCACAATGCGGATGCGGGCCGTCAGGTCGACTGGTGAGAAACTCGATATCGTCCAGCCGATGGGAAGCGCGGACTGCTTGACGTTTTCAAATCGAGCACTTTCGCCGTCGTACAGTTTGCGTCCGTCGATTTCGATCGTCGGAAAGATGTCAGGTTCGGGTACGCCCGTGATCGAGCTGTCCCAGTTGCTGCCGTTGGGCTTGTTGGCTGGGAAGGCTTCCACCACGATTCGGGTGATGCGCACCGTCCGCCACGTCGCCGAGGTGTCCTGACCGCCACCGCCACCGCCGCCGCCACCGCCGCCGCCACTGTTGTTAGTTGGCTGGGGGTCTTCTTTTTTGTCTTCTTTTTTGCAGCCGACTGCCCCTGCAACGAGCAGAGTGGCCATCAGGGCGACCAATAAGCGGATCGACCAATTTTTATACTGCAGAACAATCATAATGGAATAGGATTGAAAGGATGGATATTCGACCGAAGGAATTAGGGAGTGCGTGCACGATAAATCAGTTCCTTGAACAAATCAGGTCATCAAAGTTAGATATAAAAACCCAAATCTAGACCTTTACTCGAAAAGTTTATACAGTTTAATGTTACATGAATTTATATCATTCATGATATGTTGGATAAAAAAAATAAATCTATATTTTTAAAATGTTTTTTATAATAAGATATTTAATATCAGTTTTTTGAAAAATTATGTACCCAGAGTAGGTTCCGTTTTTGAAGGGCCGGGGGGCGACTTATTCCGCCAGCGCGTAGATGCCCCGGAGCCAGCGTCCCGCCTCGGCGTAATCGAGACCAAAGCCCACTACAAAAGCTGGCGGAATGGCAAAGCCGTAAGCCGTGGGCGGATGCTGCCCCGCAAAGCGATCGGGCTTGAAGAGCAGGCTGTAGAGCTCGACCCGGGCCGCCCCGCGGTCGCGCAGGTAGGCGTGCAGGTAATCGGAGGTGCGGCCCGTGTCGACGATATCCTCGACGACGATCACCTGCCGGCCTTCGACCGACTGGCTCAGGGGCAGCTGCAGCAGCAGGCTTCCCCCTTCGGTACCCTTGCCGTAGCTGCTGAGCTTGACAAAATCGACAGCATAGGGAACGGTCAGCAGGCGGGCCAGCTCGGCAAAGACCCGAAACGCCCCCGAGAGCACGGGCACGAGCACCGGCGGCTCATCGGCATACCGGCCATTGAGTTCGGCAGCATAGACGGCCAGCCGGCCCAGGATTTCGGCTTCCGAGATAAGGGGAACAAAGGGGCGGCCCAGCAGGTCGATGCGGTCGGCATTCATGGGCGAGGAGCTTGACTGCGGCGACGGGCATCTTCGAGCGCGGCTTTGGCCTGAGGGTTGGTGCCATCGAGGCGAATAGCCCGCTCGAGCGGCGCAATGGCCAGATCGGGGCGGTTGCCCCGCAGGTAGCTGATGCCCAGACCATACCAGTAAGGTTCGTGGTCGGGTTGCAGGCGCGTGGCCTGCTGAAAAGCGTAGTAAGCACTGTCGAAGAGCGCGGCCTCGCCATAGAGGCCCCCCAGCTCGCTCCAGGCGGCGTGGTGTCGCGGCTCGATGGCCACGGCCCGCCGGTTGAGGTCGATGGCCCGCCGTACCCGTACGCGGGCCGTATCGAGCTCGCGCCGCTCCAGAGCCGTCAGAAACGCCTTGCGCTCCTCGACGGCCGCATTGTACCAGCGGTTGGCCAGCACTTCCGAATATTTCTGCAGCTTGCTGTTGTCGGGGTAAAGCCTGCGGGCCTGGGCCAGCATGGCCTCGGCTGAATCGTTTTTACCCATCAGGATGTAAGTCAGTCCCTTGCGCAGGAAGGCATCATTATACTGCGGATAAAGGGCCAGAGCGCGGTCGAAATACTGAAGGGCCTGGGCAAAGTAGGCCTGCTTCTGGGCTTCGGTAAAGCCGCTGGTCGAATCGAAAGCCGCCAGATGGAGGCTGGCCTCGCCTGCACCGAGGTTGGCTTTGGCACTGCGGGGCGATACGTTGACGTCGTGCAGGTACAGCGTCTCGTTGCTGAACCACTGGCTGTTACGTACCTGAATGGCGGTTGCCGCCAGCCCGGCAACCGCCGCCAATACTGCCCCCACGCCCCAGCGTAGAACCGGTTTCCAGCCCGCCAGGGCTACCGCTCCTGCCGCCAGAGCCACCGCAAAACCTGCCGACGGCTGAAACAGAAAGCGTTCGCCCTGAAAAGCCCCGATATTGAGCACCAGGTTCGAAACGATGAACAGCGACGCCAGATACCAGCCCGCAGACCAGCCCCAGACCGTCCGCCACCACTGCAGAGCGGCATACACCAGCCCGCCATAGACCAGCAGCACCAGCCACACCCGCAGATCGTCGAAGCCTACGTAGGCCACCTGCGGGTAGGAGTAGTCCCACGACAGGGGCCAGGGCCAGACCAGCCACACCAGGTACTGACCCAGCACCAGAATTTTGGTAGCCAGAGCCTGGGCACCGGTAGCGTAGATGTAGGGGTTGTTCATGACGTCGGTCGACCCTTGGCCCACGGGCGCACCCGTCAGGGCGAAGCGCATGGCTAGGTACAGGCCTACTACCAGCAAGGCCGGCAGCGTGGCCTGCGCAAGGCGGGGAAGCTTGAGGGGCGTGCTGGCGGCCAGAGTCAGGGGCAGCAGAGCCACCACCATGAGGGCGTTTTCCTTGGCCAGCAGCGAGCCAAAAAGGCACAGACCGCCCCAGAGCAGGTTGCGCTGCCCTTCGCCACGAGCCTGCCGGACGTAGTACACCAAAGCGGGCAACAGCAGCAGCAGAGCCAAAAGCTCGTCGCGGCCCTTGATGTTGGCTACGGCCTCGGTGTGGATGGGATGCAGCACGAAGAGCAGGGCCGCCAGGAAAGCGACCTCCCCCCGCCCCCGCAACACCGTCTGCCGCAGCATCAGCAGCAGCACCGCCCCCAGCAGCCCGTAGAGCAGCGCATTGATGGCGTGGCTGCGGTGGGGATTTTCGCCCCAGAGGCCCCATTCGATGGCAAAGCTTACGAGCGAGAGCGGGCGGTAGCGTCCACCCGAGAGCAAGTCTTTTTTCTGACCGAAATAGCCCTCGAAGCTGTCCGAAATCAGATGCAGGACGATGCCCCCGAAGCCCTTCTTGGTGTAGTCGTTTTCGGCAATGGCGATCAGGTCATCGACGGCGTAGCGGTTGGGAATGGTGCTGGCATAGAGCAGGAAGCCGGCCAGCACCAGGATCAGCAGCTGCAGCCGCAGGGGCAATGCCGGCAGCAGCCGCCAGGGCGCGTCGGGTGGCTGGGCCTGAGGCGATGCGGTCGGCGTAGCTGGGGCAGGCAGCGGGGATGCCGCGGGCGGATTTCGACGCAGGGAACGGGCCATGGGCGATGGGTGCAAGATAGGGAATTTCGGGCCGCGTCTCAGGCGCGGGGCGGGTGCCGGTCCAGCAGAGGCGGGGCGATACGCTGCATGTAGGCGTAGGCCGCCTCGTAGTCGTTGGGGATTTCGCCTTCGAGGATGGCCTCGCGGATGGCGTTTTTGATCGCGCCGACAGCGGGGCCGGGCTTGAGGCCGAAGGTCTCCATGATCAGCTCGCCCGAGATGGGCGGCTGCCAGTTGCGCAGCGCGTCGCGCTCCTCGACCTCGCGGATGCGGGCTTCCAGGGCATCGTAGTTGGCACGGAAGCGGAACAGCTTGCTCGTATCACGGGTGGTGATGTCGGCGCGGCAGAGCAGCAGCAGCTCATCGAGGTGCTCGCCCGCATCGACGATCAGGCGGCGGATTGCGCTGTCGGTAACCTCGCTGTCGGCCAGGGCAATGGGCCGCTGGTGGAGCTGTACCATCAGCTGCACGAAGCGCATTTTCTCGTTCTGGGGCAGGCGCAGCCGCCGGAAAATCTGCGGTACCAGGCGGGCTCCCCGGTCTTCGTGGCCGTGGAACGTCCAGCCGATCCCAGGCTCGAAACGCTTGGTCAGCGGCTTGGCGATGTCGTGCAGCAGAGCCGCCCAGCGCAGCCAGAGCGAATCGCTGAGCTCGGCTAGGTTGTCGAGTACTTTCAGGGTATGAAAAAAATTGTCTTTGTGCCCAATGCCGTTGACCCGGTCGACCCCGTGCAGGGCCTGCAGTTCGGGCAGGATGAGTGGCAGCAGCTTCGATTTGAACAGGATGAGCCACCCCTTGGAGGGCTGGGCTGCCATCATCATTTTGTTGAGTTCCTCGGCGATGCGCTCGGGCGAGACGATGGGCAGGCGGTCGCGGTTGCGCTCCAGAGCGGCAAAGGTTGTCTCGTCGATAAAGCAATCGAGTACGGCCGCGAAGCGGGCGGCCCGCAACATGCGCAGGGGATCGTCCGAGAACGTCAGATCGGGGTCGCGGGGGGTGCGCAGGCGGCGGCGGGCCAAATCTTCGTAACCACCGAAAGGGTCGATGAACCGGCCCCAGTCGTCGGCCGCGAGCGAGAGCGACAGGGCGTTGATCGTAAAATCGCGGCGCAGCTGGTCGTCGCGCAGGCTGCCGTCTTCGACAATGGGCTTGCGCGAATCGCGGCGGTAGCTTTCGCGGCGGGCTCCTACAAATTCGACGGCGCAGTCGTTGGCCCGTACCAGGGCTGTGCCGAAGTTATCATAGAACGAAACTTCGGTCGGGCCGACGCGCTCGGCAAACCGGCGGGCCAGCTCCAGGCCGCTGCCCACCGTTACGATATCGATATCCTTGACCGGCTTACAGCGCAGGTAATCGCGCACATAGCCACCTACCACATAGATGGGCTGGCCCAGCTCACACTGAAGCTCGCGTAGTACCCCGAACGGCGACAGGGTCAGGGCCTCGGGGTAGTGGCTTTGAAGGGGAAGCAGGTACACAGTATGCCTAAGTGGAAGTTTATTCCGTAATGTTTTTGGCTAATCTTATTTTATATTTATATCTTAATTGTATTTATTGTTTTGCACTGGAAAACAAAAAAGAAATGGAGGCGGGCAGCTGCTGCGGCCCGGAATCCGTTCTCCGGACCGACGGGGCTGAACTTTCAATCGAAGCTCGGATTTTTGGATTCAGATTCAAACAAAGAAAACGCGGGTAGCTCCCTGACCAAACTTGCCCGAACGGTCGATTTCGAAGTGGCGAACGGAGCGGTACTGGCGCAGGCGTTCGTGCAGCGCGTCGCGCAGGCGGCCCGACCCTATGCCATGGATAAAGATAATCTCGTCCAGGTCGTGCACCATGGCCAGACTCATGCACCGCTCGAACTCCTCGATCTGAAAGGGAAGCGCATCGCCCACGGGTATCTGCCCCGCCCGCTCGGTCAGTGCTTCCAGATGCAGATCGACAACGGGATCGACTTGCGAAGCCACTACAATATCGTGGCGCAGCTGCTCATAGGGTGAGAGCGGTTCGGGCGGGCGGTTGCGTACCAGCATCTCGCGTTGCTGCTCGGCGGGCCGCAGCAGCTGCACCTCGAGCAGATCGAGCAGGATGCCTTCGGCTTCGAGGATGGGAATATACTGCCGTTCGCGCAGGAAATGTGCCGCACGCAGGCGCAGCGACTTGATTTTCGGTTCCATGACCGACTGCGGCGCGTGGTGAAAGTGAATGAACTGAAAGAGCAGGTTGGCCTCTTGGTCCCAGTTCTGGGCACTGGTCGTAAAAAGAATCTGGGCCGTGGCGGGTTCGGCTTTACCATGCAGGCGGCCCGTGGCCTGCTCGTTTTTCAGGACAAAGAGCGCGAAGAGCAGCGTCCAGGCCGTGTTGTTGACCAGGTGGTAGCGGTAGCGGCTGCCGCTATCCGGTTCGATGACGAAGTAGACCGCGGGGGCCAGGTTGGCGGCGGCAGCTGCCTCGAGGCGTCTGGCCTGCTGGCGGGCGGGCGTTTCGGCCGGTGGCGGAATGGCTGCCTTGACAACTTCCCGTGCATCGAGTTCCAGTTCGAGGAAGTCGTCCACGAGCACGAGCAGCCGACCATTCCCGTAAACCTGAAGCACACGGCCCGATTCGGTAGAATGCAAAAGTTTGACCTTTTCACCGGGTGAAAAGGTGGCGGCCAGACGCTGGGAGTGGGGGTCGGGGCGATCGGTTGATTTCATGGGGCCTCGAAACCCACAAAGTTAGGCAGGAAGGCGCGATCAGTCGGCTTCGCCCTCGAAGCTGCGCTGGCCCAGCTCCCGATCCAGCAGAAAGAGACCGCTTTTGTCGTCGCCGATCAGTTCGAGCTTGGCCAGGATGTTGCGCATGGTGGCTTCTTCTTCCACCTGCTCGCGGACAAACCACTCCAGAAACTGGTAGGTGGCGAAATCCTTGACCTGCAGGCTCATATCGATGAGGTGGTGGGTCGATCGCGTAACTTCTTCTTCGTTTTTGAGGGCTTTCTGAAAAACTTCGACAATCGAGGCGTGCTGCTGCTCGGGCGTGGGGATGGTTTCGAGGCGGAAGGTGCCTTCCACGTCGTGCAGGTAGCGGAAGTACTTCATGGCATGGAACTGCTCTTCCTGCATCTGCACGAGGAAGAAGTTGCCGAAGCCGTCGAGGTCGCGGTTATAGAACCAGGCGGCCATGGTCAGGTAGACGTTGGCCGAATAAAGTTCGGTGTTGATTTGCGCGTTGAGGAGCTGCTCGATTTGGGGACTTACTTTCATCGGGTGCTTTTATTTTTATCTATTCTAAATCCAAAAATAAAAATCAGGCTTAATATTGCTCAATTGAAAGAAAAGTAAAGCCTTGGGCTTATTTTCAGAATGAAAACAGGTAGCCGAGGGGAAAGGTTTCGCCCGCAGTCAGCCAAGAAAAAGGCCGCAGTCGGGGCAGGTAGTCGCTCCGGGCCGCACCTCGCAGCCGCAGGCCGGGCACTGGGCCAGCGCATCGAGAGGCCGCACCTCGAACAGTTCGTGCAGCACCTCGAGGGCCTGGTCGAAACAGGTTTCGGGTACGTAGAAGGCCTGGGGGCTGAAGTGGGGCATCTGCACGTAGGCATGGTGGGCTGCCAGGTCGCGGACGAGGTAGGGCAGGCGGGCCGTTTCGAGGGCCTCGCGCAGCTGCAGGGCATCGGTCAGGCGGTAGACGGTAGTCAGGCGGCGGGTACGGGGGGCAGCGTTCATGGCGGACTGAAGACCTGAAGGGGGAATCAGGGCAGCAGGTAATTGCAGTATACTTTTTTGATTTTCAGTCTTGGATTAAGAATCATAACCTCACAGAGCTGACGTCCACCAAAGGATATGTAGACCACGGTCAGGCTTTCGACCCCTGCGTAGACCCCCAGCAACTCGAAGCGGTCGTCGGGCCAGCGGGCATGGCAGCGTTCGAAGTAATCCTGAATTTTACGCTTGCCGCTCACCAGCCCATCTTTTTTACCCTCGATGACCTCGTTGGCCAAGGGCGAAAGGTAAAGAATTTCCTCACCGTAGAGCGCGTCCAGGGCCTCGAAATCCCGTTCGTTCCAGGCATCGAGCCAAGTCTGGGCCAGTAGGCGTGCGGTCTCGGGCGGGACTACCATCATTCGGTCAAAAATACACTTTTCCATCGAGCCGCCCTTGCCAGTCTGGAGCATTTTGGCTAATCTTGTAATTAATGTTCAAGAACCCTGTTCTATCCATGACCCGGACTGCACGCCTTCGCCTTGCTCTTGCGTCGGCCCTTCCTGTAGCCTTTCTGTTGGCAATCAGCCCGAATCTTTCGGCCCAAAATACCCAGACAGGAGCTGCGCCCCAGCAGTGGGAACTCAACCCGGCTTCGACTGGCACCCCCCAACGCCCCGTCAACGAAGCTACCCTGCGCCACCGCAAGACCCTGCAACCGACGGTAACCGAGCACGAAGGTATCGAGGTTTTCCACATCGATGCCAACGGCCAGCCCATCCGCCCTGCCGGTTCTGAAAGCGGGCGCGAAGCCGACAAGCCCGCCGGCGGCTCGAATCTGACCATCGAGCTGAAAATGGACAACCTGCCCGGCTTCAAAAACCAGCCCACCCAGCAGGCCCAACCAGCCGAAAATCCACAGTGGAAAGCGGCTTTCAACCCGCCAGCACAAACGACCAACGGCATCGCCATTCCTAAAGAGTACCAGCAGGCTCCGGCCCCTGCAGCCGACCAGCCTGCCACCGACTACAGCCAGGGCGTACCCCTCATCGACCCCACGGCCCCCCAAGCCGTGGAACAGCCCGCAAGCCAGGAACTGAAAATCGACTCGCAGGAGCTTTACCAGCAGCTCAACCAAGCCGCCCAGCCCCAAACCACACCCAGCCGCACCGATGCCTCGGCACGTCCGGCCACCGAAAACGGCCCCCGCTTCAGCTTCGAGAACGACAGCTACAATTTCGGCGACATCAAAGAAGGGCAGGTCGTGAACTACGAAATCAAATTCCGCAACAGCGGCACGGCCCCCCTCAAGCTTACGTCGGTCAAAGCGAGCTGCGGCTGCACGGCCGCCGACTGGCCCCGCAACGAAATCAAGCCCGGCGAGCAGGGTACGATTCACGTCAAATTCAATTCCGCCGGCCGCTTAGGCCCGCAGCACAAGACCATCACCGTAATAACCAACGAAGCCGAAGGCAAGCCCTATCAGTTTCATCTGAAAGGCGAGGTCTTCAAAGGAACGCCACCCGCCCGCTGAGCCGCCGCCGATGAAAATCCTGTGCATCGGCCGTAACTACCGCGATCACGCCCGCGAGATGCAGGCCCCCGATCCCGCAGAGCCGGTCGTCTTCCTCAAACCTGAAACGGCCCTCATCCGACCCGGGGACGCTTTCTGGTACCCGCTCTTCAGTCAGGATATCCACTACGAGTGCGAGCTGTATTTCCGCGTCGGCAAGCCCGGGAAATACATCGCGCCGCAGTTTGTGTGGAAACACCTCGATGCCTACGGGCTGGGGATCGATTTCACGGCCCGCGACCTGCAAAGCCGCCTCAAGCAGCAGGGCCTGCCCTGGGAAATCAGCAAGGCGTTCAACGGCTCGGCGGCCGCCTCGGAAGCCATTCCCTTCGACACGCCCCCCCACGTGCCCGATCTGACCTTCGAGCTGCGCCTCAATGGCGAAATCCGCCAGCAGGGCCAACCCGCCGACATGATCTTTTCCATCGAGCAAATCGTGGCCTACGCCTCCCAGTTTTTTACGCTGACAACGGGCGACCTCGTCTTTACGGGCACCCCCGCGGGCGTGGGGCCGGTGCAGATCGGCGACCGCCTCGAGGGCTGGCTGCAGAGCCGGCGCATCCTGGAACTTGACATCCGCTGAGCCGTGGAAGCCTTCCGGCTATACCTGCCCCTGGGACTGGAACACATTACCGATCCGGCAGGCTACGACCACATCCTCTTTCTGCTGGCTCTGACGGCCCGCTTCGAACTGCGGCACTGGAAGCCCCTGCTCATCCTCGTAACAGCCTTCACCCTGGGCCATTCGCTGACCCTGGCTCTGGCGACGCTCGACTACATCCGTATTTCGACCGCGTGGATCGAATGGCTCATTCCCGTAACGATCGTTATGACAGCCCTGCTCAATTTCTGGGTGCTGACGCGGCCCGATTCGGCCCCCCTCTTTGCGGTATCGGTCCGACAGGGCTTGCGGGCCTACCGCCTGCACTACGCGGCGGCGGCCTTCTTCGGGCTGATCCACGGCCTGGGCTTTTCCAATTTCCTGCGCAGCCTGCTGGGGCGCGAGGCCGACCTCGTGCTGCCCCTTTTTGCCTTTAACGTGGGGCTGGAGCTGGGCCAGCTGGTGGTGGTGGCACTGGCCTTGCTGTTCATCGGGCTGCTGACCTTGGTGCCCGGCGTACGACGGCAGTCGGCGGCCCTCTTTGCCTCGGGCTTGGCAGCGGGGCCTGCGATAGTCATGGTCGTGGAACGCTGGCCCTGAATCGGCGAGGCAGCCTCATCGCCTCCCATTGACCGGAAACAGGTTCCGGCGACGCTTTTTTCGGCTGCAAAAGCTAAGAAAGCTAACCCGCCTCAAGGCTTGGCCTGCGGTCTGATCTCCTGCCCCAGGTTGCGAAGGCCCGCCATGACGATCTCCCAGTCGAGAGCCGGCGAGTAGTGGTAGGCATAGAGCCGGTCGAGCTTGCGGGTACGGCGGCGGGCGGCGGCAGGGTCGGCAATGTGCGGTACCAAGGCCCCCATGTTCAGGAAACTGCCCTTGAGGCGGGGCAGGTCGGGGCTGTGCCCGTCGATGTAGCCCACCAGGTGCAGCTGGCCCGTGAGCACCCGTAAAATAGCCCCCAACGCCCGACGGGGCTGCTGGTAGACCCAGAACGTAAAAGGAAAAGCCATGAGCAGGCCCAGACTGACCAGCAGATCGAAGGCCGCTTTTTTGAGCCGCTGCTCCGAACGGGTCAGGTTGGCTAATTGAGGTTCGAGGCCGTCGGCATTGACAATGAGGTTGGGCCCAACGATGTAATCGGCCTGGGGCGGAACGATCTTAAATTGCAGGCGGCCCGCCAGACGGCTCATCGCCCCGATCACCTCGTGGGTGGGCAGGCTGGCCGAACAGAAAATCACCTCGTCGGCCTGGTGATAGGCGACCAGCTCCTCGAGCCGCGGCAGCCCGCCCAGGCACTGGCTGCCATCGGCTGGGTAGTCGGCCGGATCGACCCGACCCAGTACCATGCTCGGATAGAACAGCTCATCTTCCAGGAGGTTGAGCACGCGGCGATACTCGCCTTCATCGGCCACAAGCAGCACCCGCAGGCGACTGCGCTCGTCGAGCAGCCAGTTGCCCGTGCGCCGGTAATTGAGCACGGCCCGGTTGGCGATCGAGAGCACAAACGCACCGAAAGCCGTCAGCAGGGGGATGGCCCGCGAAAAATTGATGGCCTTGAAAAGAAAAAAGAGCGTGGCCAGAGCCAGAGCCGACGAAAAGAACGCACTGACGAGATTACGCAGGCGATAGGGCCTGCGGTAGGCTCCCGAAAGCCACAGAAAGCCCACACAAAGCGCGGCCATGAGCGGGATCATGAGCTGAAGCAGGGCCGGATCGTAGCGGATGCCCCGCACGTACTGGCCCCAGAACCAGGTTACGGCAGCTCCCAAAGCCCCAAACTGCAGCAGCTCTACCACCGGGAAGGCCACCCGATCGGCCAGCCGACGCAACGCCGCCAAAGTGGCCCGAAAGTAGATGGCCACGTAGATGAGCGTCAGAAACAGGCTGGCATGCCGCTGGCTGAAGTGCTTGCGGGCAAAAATGCGCATCGCATCGTAGAATACCAGCACATAATTGAGGCTGCCTTTGCGCGTGCTCTCGCCTTTGTAGTGAATGATCTGCGTGTACGGGTAGTAGTAGTTGTGGTAGCCGGCCTGCGTGATGCGGTAGCTCAGGTCGATGTCCTCGCCATACATGAAGAAATCCTCATCGAGCAGGCCGGCACGGTCGAGGGCTTCCTTGCGTATGAACATGAAGCAGCCTGCCAGCACCTCGATGCGGTGAATTTCGCTCGCATCGAGGTACGTCAGGTGGTAGCGGCCAAAAGTGCGGCTCTGCGGAAAAAGCCGCGAAAGCCCGAAGACCTTGTAAAAAGCCACCCACGGCGTAGGGAACGCCCGTTTCGATTCGGGCAGGAACTCGCCCGCCCCGTTGAGCAGGCGGCAGCCTACCGCCCCCGCATCGGGCGTTGCTTCCATGAAGGCGATAAGCTGGCGGAAAGTATCCTCCTCGACCACCGTATCGGGATTGAGCAGCAGCACGTAGCGGCCTTGCACCTGACGCAAAGCCAGGTTGTTGCCCTTCGAAAAGCCCAGATTCCTGTCGCTGGCAATGAGCCGCACCCACGGAAAGTGCTCGCGCACCAGGGCGACCGAATCATCTACCGAATGGTTGTCGACTACAAAAACTTCCGCATCCAGCCCCTCGGTGGCCCGTTGGACCGAGCGCAGACACTGCTCTAAAAAGTGGCGGACATTGTAACTGACGATGACAATACTCAGTTGCTTCACGGCAGGTCATTAGAGTGAGGCGAGGTGGTGTAAGGAGTACGCAGCTGAAAAGATTGGGCCAACGTCAGTTCGTCGGCGTATTCAAGCTCGGCACCGGCGGGCAGGCCCCGGGCCAGGTGGCTCAGGCGTACGGTGGGCCGCTCGGCTTCCACGCGGCGGGCCACATAAAAAGCCGTCGTATCGGCTTCGGGGCTGCTGCCCAAAGCCAGAATCAGCTCTTCGACCGGCTCGCGGGCCAAACGTACCAGCAGGCTGTCGATCTGCAGGCGATCAGGCCCAATCCCATCCAAAGGGCTGATGAGGCCGCCCAGCACGTGGTAAAGCCCCCGAAACATGCCCGCCCGTTCGATGGCCAGCAGGTCGCGCAGGTCGGCCACCAGACAGACGGTCTCTTCGCGGCGCGACGGATTGGCGCAGATGCGGCACAATTCCTCGTCGCTGACATTAAAGCAGCGGCGGCAGCTGCGCGTGTGTGTCCGCAGGTCGATGAGCGACTGCCCCAAGGCCACAGCCTGCTGTTCCGGCACCCGAAGCAGGTACAGGGCCAGCCGCAGGGCTGTCTTGGGGCCAATGCCCGGTAATCGGGTCAATTCTTCCACTGCTTTAGCGATCCGCTTCGAGGGAAATTCCATGCCGTGATTTCGCCCCTAAAAAAGGCCAAATATACAGCATCCGGTTCCGCCGACCGCTGGCCGGGCGAAACCGCACCTTCAGCCAGCACTTTGGCTGCTTCAATGGCTTGAACGCTAACGATGGCAAACTCCACAACTTTACAGGATACCTTTCTGTCTGCCGAGGTTGCACGCCAGGAGTCAGCACTCCTCCTTTCCATTTTTTTCATTTGCCCCTCCCCCTGCGGCCGACCTGTTTTTTGAACAGGCATACTTTTCAAAAAAATGCTGCCGTAGAAAAATAACAACCTGGCAATCAAAAATTGAATAAAAGCAATAAATACAAAACCTAAAATTGACAAATCAACTTGTATCTGTATGCCAATAATTGGCTACCCATTCAAAGCTCATACGGCTTGACCTGGCGAATAGGGTATGAATTTTTTTTCTATCTTTGGCGCAACAAAATCTTTCATCTTATTCACATGACAATTTTGCGTCTGGCAGCCTTCGTGCTGCTGCTGGCCACTGCGCCACAACTCTGGGCCGGAATCGCGCTCCCGACCAAACGAACCGTTCAAGCACCCGAGCGAGCCGTCGAGCTGCCGCAAGTCCTTGAACGCGAAGCTCCCACCTCCGAAGCCCAGGTGCCCCAAGTCCCTGCTGAGGCCATGACCCAACCCGCGGCCAGCCAGCCTGCAACCCCAACGCAAAACCAGGCCCGGCGGTCGACAGTCCGCCAGTCGGCCCAGCCCCTCCGCCCCTCGGTCGAATTGCAGAACCGGTCCGCAGCCAGTCCCCGCACCAGCCTCTCGCTCAAAGCCCGAGTTGTCCGCCACTTCGCAATCCTTCGCCATCGCCTGATCCGAGGCTTCGAAGCCTTGGGCATCACCCAAGTTACGGGGCGCGGCGGTGCTGTCGCCTCGCTGGTGCTGGGTATCATCGGGCTGGTTTTCGTTCTATCATTTGCTTTAGCTCCTATAGGCATGCTATTGTGCCTGATCGCCCTCATTTTAGGGGCCGTCAACAAGGGCGAAAGCATGGCCACTGCCGGCCTGATCCTGGGCATCATCGGGCTGGTACTGGGGCTGATCTTTACGGGGCTGATCGTTGCGGCTGCCGCCAGCAGCTAGTTTAATAAGTGCAAGGCGACCTGCTCGCCCCTCGTGGAATGGCATCACTTTGGAGCCACTGGCATTGCTCAAGCCATCGGGCGCGGCGATGCCGGTGGTTTTTCATTTCGAGGGCTTCATAGGCTCGTTTTTTGCTCCTTCGGCACATAATATTGGTTTTGCAGTTTTCTTCGATGGAAAAAATCCGTGCTTTGTTCAAAGCTGGGTTGTTCTTACTCTTGCTGCCGGCGGTGGCACTCTGGTGGCTCACGTTTTATCTGGTTCTGATTGTTGTGAGAACCATCGAAAAAAACTAAAACCTGGGGGCTGCAGTCAAACCCGTTTTTAATGAGTGATATCGGGCGGGGGTTGCCCGGTACCAGGCACACCGGGCCGTTTTGGGGGGCTGAAAAGGCAGGGACTTTGCCAGACAGCTCAGTTGCGGCTGTCGACCCCCCAGTTGAGGCGGTCGCGCAGAGTGGAAAAGTAGCTGTAAGCAGGCAGCTTGACGAGGTGGACACAAAAATCGGCCTTGCGCACGGCAATCTCGATGTTGTCCTGCACCAGCTCGTTGCGGTTGTCCAGAGCAATCAGGGCCTGGCCCGAACGGCTTTCCAGCTCGAATGAGACGACGGCAGTATCGGGGATGACGACAGGCCGTACCGTCAGCGAGTGCGGGGCGATGGGCGTGATGACCCAGCTGGCCGCCTGTGGAGCAATGATCGGCCCGCCGCACGCAAGGGAATAGGCCGTCGAACCTGTCGGAGTGGAAACGATCAGCCCATCGGCCCAGTACGAATTTAGAAATTCCCCATTGACATACGCATGAATGATGATCATTTCATTGCTGTTGCTCTTGTGAACGGTAACCTCGTTAAAAGCGAAGTTGCTGCCTACAAACAGCGGCACCGGATGCGAGTCGATGGTCAGGAGGCTGCGTGCCTCGGTGCGAAAAGCCCCTTCCTGCAGGTCGAGGGTTACCTGCTCGAGCAGGTGCTGGTTGACGTTGGCCAAAAAGCCCAGGCGGCCCACATTGACCCCGACAATGGGAATGGCTGCCGGTCCCACCAGGCGCACAGCATCGAGCATCGTGCCATCGCCCCCGATGCTGAAGAGGAAGCGGAAATCCTGTCGGCTGGCGATATGTTCGAACCGGTCGGCCAGCAGATCGGGCCGCGTATCGAAGGGCGGATGCAAGGCCAGGTTGGCTGCGTAGTCGCGGTGTACACGGTAGCGGATGCCCCGTTCGCGCAGAAATTCGAAGAAGGCAGCCAGCGATACCAGATCGGTCGAGCGGGTGATGCGTCCAAATATTCCCAGGTTCATATCGCGGGGTGCACCCCAGGGTGCATTGAGTGAACAAGCTAAACAAAGCGCGGCAAACGGGGAGAACGGTTCCGGCCTCGGGCAGCTCAGCCCGAATAGGCCTCCAGTTCCTGCAACTCCTGGCGATAGCCGCTGCTCAGGATCGGGAAGCGGCACCAGGTGCGCGGGTCGAGGTTTTTGTCATCCAGATGAAAACTTGGCGCGTAGCGTTCGCGCTTCCACTGGTTGCGTGCCCAGAGCGTAAAAAAGGTGCGGATATACCGCTTGAGGGTAGCATCGTCGGTTTCGCCGCGCAGCGTCAGAAAAACCTCCAGCGGCGACTGGTAGTCGCGAATGGCACAGCGTTCGATGCGGGCGAGCATCGGATAAGGCATCAGGTCGGCCTCGTCGGTCTGGGCCAGTTCCTTGGGCCGCAGCTCGGCCGAGGGAATCAAAGCATTGACGTAGCGCAAGGCTGGCAGGGGCAGCTGCACCTCGGCCCAGCGCAGCCAGTCGAGGAGCGTTGCCTTGTCGATGCCGCCAAGGGGAGCCAGTCCACCGGCCGTATCGCCGTCCATGGTCGCATAGCCCACGGCGGCCTCGCTGCGGTTGCTGGTCGTCAGCAGCAGAGCACCCCGCAGGTTGGCCAGCATCCAGACCCCGGGTGCCCGCACGCGGCTCTGGATGTTCTGCAGCGTCAGATCGTCGGTCGCCCAGTCGAGCCGGCGGCCAATGTCCGCTTCGGCCATCCGGATGTACTGGTCGAGCTGGGGCTGCACCGTCCAGCGGTGCCACTGCGCGCCGAGGGCCTGGGCCAGCTCGCGGGCACTGGTTTCGGTGGCCTCGCTGCTGTTGTCGGTAGCCTGATAGACACAGGTCAAGGCTTGTGAAACGAGGGGCCGGTTCGGGTCCAGGGGCCAGTAGGCCAGACGCTGACGCAGTCCCTCGGGACCAAGAGCCGCCTCGGCTTCGATCAGGCAGCGGGCCGCCAGCACGGCGCACGCGCTCGAATCGGCTCCCCCCGACAGGCTGACGACAAAGCCCCGACTGGCACTCTTGCGCAGGTAATCGAAGAGGGCAAGGCACTCGGCGGCGTAAAATTCCTGCATCTTGTCCAGATTGGGACCAAAAGCCGCGGGGTCGGCCTCGGCAAAAGGCACGCGGGGTAACGCACCGGCCAGACGTACCAAATGCGGCGGCGGTACAGCCTGAAAGCTGAAGGTTTTTTTCTTGGCGCGGCGTGGCACATCGATATCGACCACAGCGGTGCGCACTTCGACCTCGGCAAAGCTGAAGCGGCGGTTGCGAGCCAGCAGCCGCCCGCTTTGGGCGATGAGAATTTCGCCGTCGTAGATGATGCGGCCCGCCTCGTTGCCCAGCAGGTTGCTGTAGACATAGGCGCAGCTGAAAGACCGCGAGGCCTCGCAGACAATCCCCTCGCGGATGTGCGTCTTGCCAAAGGCGAAGTGCGAGGCACTGGGGTTGAGAATGAGGTCGACGTTGTGCAGGTAGTGCCGCTGGGCGGGACGGATGCCATTCCACGCGTCCTCGCAGATTTCAAAGCCGATGCGTACGCCGTCGATTTCAAAGATGAGATCGCCCAGGGGCCACGAGCCGCCGTTTCGGCTATAGGAGTGATAGGTGTGTTCGGGCCAGGGACGGAACCAGCGCGGCTCGTAGTGGATGCCGTCGCCGGCCAGTTCCTGCTTGGCTACAAAGCCGGCGATCTGGCCGTCCCAGACCAGAGCTACGACGTTGTAGAGGCTGTTCTCAAAGCTCAAAGGCAGGCCCACCGATACGGCGATCCCCCGAGACGCTTCGGCGATGCGCTGCAGGCTTTCGAACGAACGGTCGAGGACATAGTCAGAAAAAAAGGCATCCTCGCAGCCGTAGCCCGAAATGGCCAGCTCGGGCAGACACAGGACCGCCACCTGCTGCGTGTGGGCCAGGTCGATGGCTTCGAGGATGCGCCGCAGATTGCCCGCCCAGTCGAGGGGTGTCTGATTGAGGCAGCTGCCGGCAATGCGTATCGATTTCATGGGGACAAGTTACGGCGGGGGCGGTAAATACGCGCAGTTCCGGTTCAGAATCAAAGGCGGTGAAAAGCCGGCCTGGCAAAATCGGAAGGCCCGATCAATGTTTCACGCAGGCGGGCCGAATCGGCCGAAACAAACAATTCGAAATAAATGTTTTTTATTCATTTTTTATTAAAAAATAAAAATAAAAAACAAATTTTATTGAAATAAAAAAATAATTTTAGTTGCATATCGACATGCTAGTGGTAGTTGTTTTGTTTTGAAGAGTGATTGGGGGCGTCCTGACCGGAATCGTGCATCCGTTTCGACCCGGGCCTAAATTTGACATCAGGATGACCGTATGGCAATGAAAAGTATGAACGGTAAGGTCATGGCAACGGAAAATACCCTCACCCCGGGTCTGTTGCTGACGGCTGCGGCCCTGCTGGGTCTGACGGGCGTTGCAATCGGTGCTTTGGGAGCGCATGCCTTTCGCCCCCAGCTGAGTGCCGAGGGCTACGAATCGTTTCTGACGGGCTCGCGCTACCAGCTTTACCATGCGCTGGCTCTGCTGGCTCTGGCCCTTGGCGGGCCTGGGCGCATCGGGCGGCGGTGGCTGGGCTGGATCGGGAGCCTTTGGGCGGGCGGTACGGTTTGCTTTTCGGGCAGCATCTACCTGCTGGTGCTTTTCAAGCTCAAAGCCATTTTCTGGGTTACGCCACTGGGGGGCAGCCTGCTTATTGTGGGTTGGTTTTTGCTATTTTTGGCCGCATGGCCAGCCCGTCGAGCGGGCACCGGCGTGCCTCGCACCTAGCCATCGCCCCATGCCTGCAAGCACTGCCTACGCCGAGTACCATCGCTGCCTGAGCCGCCTGGCCGATCTGGATGCAGCCCTCGCACTGCTGAACTGGGATCAGGAAATCATGATGCCTAAGGGAGCCGGTCCGCGGCGGGCCGGTCAGCTGGCCACGCTGGCCGGGCTACGCCACCAACTCTATCTGACCGACTTGCCCCCCCTGCTGGCGGCCCTGGAAGATGCTGCCGAACTCGACGAAATCCAACGGCTGAACGTGGCCCGCAGCCGTACCGACTTCGCCAAGCAAAGCCGTCTGCCCGCCGAGCTGGTCGCCGAGTTGACCCGTGCCGCCTCCGAAGGGCAGTTCGCATGGGAAGCCGCCAAGGAGGCCTCCGATTTTGCGGCCTTCGCCCCGTTTCTGGAGCGGATCATCGACCTGAAGCGGCGGCAGGCCGATTGTTACGGCTTCGAGGCAACGCCTTACGATGCGCTGCTCGACGACTACGAACGCGGCCTGACGGTGGCCCAGCTCGATGCCTACTTCGATGCGCTGGCAGGCGACCTGCGCCAGCTGCTGAGCGAAGTGCAGCAAGGCCAGACGCCCGAAGCCGACTTCCTGCGCCAGGTCATCGACGAAGAGCGGCAATGGAAATTCACGCTGGAAGTGCTCGATTTGCTGGGCTTCGATGCCCACTACGGGCGGCAGGATCGTTCGGCGCACCCTTTCTCGACGGCAATGGGCATGGAGGATGTGCGCATCACCACGCGCCTGGAGGCCGATCACCTGCTCGATGCCGTCTATTCGACGATTCATGAATTCGGACATGCACTTTATGAACGAAATCTGCCACCCGAAGCCTACGGCCTGCCGCAGGCGCAGGCCAGTTCGCTGGCCCTGCACGAATCGCAGTCGCGCTTCTGGGAAAACGAGGTGGGCCGCAGCCGAGCTTTTGTCGCGTGGATTGAACCGCGGTTGCGAAGCTGCTTCCCCGACGGCCTGAGGGGACGAAGTACCGACGAGCTGTTCCGCGCCCTCAACCGCGTGGAAGCCTCGCTGATCCGCACCCAAGCCGACGAGCTGACCTACCACCTGCACATCATCTTGCGCTACCGCCTGGAAAAAGACCTGATCGAGGGCCGTCTGGCGGTGCGGCAGCTGCCCGAGGCCTGGAACGCGGGCATGAAAGAACTGCTGGGTATAGACGTACCCGACGACCGGCGGGGAGTGCTGCAGGATGTACACTGGTCGATCGGTGCTTGGGGCTACTTTCCGACCTACAGCCTTGGCAGCCTCTATGCCGCCCAGTGGCGTGCCCAGATTGAGAACGAGCTGGGCAGTCTGGCCACGCTGATCGAGCACGAACGGCTGGCCGAAGTGCGGGCGTGGTTGCGCGAGCGCATCCACAGCCAGGGCAGCCTCTATACTGCTGACGAACTCTGCCGACGCGTTACGGGTCGGAGCCTCGACCCCGACCTGTTTGTTTCGGCCCTGCGCAGCAAGCTGCAAACCGTTTACGGATTCAGCCCCAGGCCTTCTGTTTCATGATTTACCTCTTTCATGCTCTTGTCGGTGTGCTGGTCAGTTTTGTAATGGCCATGCCGGTAGGGCCGGTCAATCTGGCCATTGTGCAGGGCACGATCGACCGCGGGCGTGATTTTGGCTACCGCATCGCGGCGGGCAGTGCGCTGGCCGAGCTTTTTTACTGTCTGCTGGCCGTAGGGCTGGTTAACTTCCTCTTCGCATCGGCCGCCCAGCAGGAAAACACCTTTCTGGCTCTGCAGGTGGCAAGCGTACCGCTGCTCCTGACCCTGGGCATAGCCAACCTGATCAAACGGACAGAACCCAAGCCGCCCAGTTCCCTTGGACACAAAGGCGGCTACTTCATCGGTTTGAGCCTCAATATGGCCAATCCGGCACTGCTGCTGCTCTGGACGGCCATTACCTCCTTTCTCAAATCGCGTAACATCATCGTAGACGATCCCGAAAACCCCGTTTACTTTCCGTCTTTGATGATCTATTCGATAGGGGTGGCCGTAGGAACTTTTGGTATTCAGGCCCTTATTGCCTATCTATCTTCGCGGCGGGCAACAGCACTCAACAGCTACCGGCGGCAGCTGCTGACCCGTATCATCGGACTGGCCTACCTGGGCTTTGCCGCCTATCAGGTTTACGACCTGTATTTCAATTACGAATGGGCCGACTTCATCCGCATCTTCGGGCGGGTCTGAGCGCGGGCTGGGTCTGGCTGGTGCTGGCGTGCGGTCTGGGGGCGGGATGGGCGATGCTTGCCAGCAGCTGCGCAACGGTTCAGTCTCCCGATGGCGGGCCTAAGGACACCCAGCCCCCCCGACTGCTGGCCGTCGAACCGCCCAATGAAAGCCTGAATTTCAATTCAAAAAAAATAGTATTCACCTTCGATGAGTTTTTGAAGACTACCGAACTCGGCAGCAAGGTTTTCGTATCGCCCCTCATCGAACCCCAGCCGGCAGCCTATGCCCAAAACAAAAAAGTGCACATACGCTTGCCGGATTCGCTGGCCCGTTCCACGACCTACGTCATCACCCTGTTCGAAGGCATCAAAGACGACAACGAGGGCAACGCATTGACGGCCCCGATTCGCTATGCGTTCAGCACGGGTTCGGAACTGGACAGCGGGCGGGTCAGTGGTCAGGTGGTTGATGCCTGGTCGGGTAAACCGGTGAGCGGCTGGCTCGCAGCCCTGTACGACAGCCTGCCAGACGGCGACTATAAAAATAAAAAACCGAAATACATTTCACTAACCGATGCAAGTGGACGGTTTGAGCTATCCTATCTTAAGAAAGGAGGCTATCGACTGATTGCATTCGAGGACCAAGACCGTAACTTTCAGCTGAGTCAGGCCAACGAAGGGCTTGCGCTGCTTGAAAACGACGATATAGAAGTGGATTCGAACCGATCGGGCATCGAACTGCGTGCATTCCGGCCCGACGAACAGCCGCCGCGATTGAAAGGTATTTCCAGACCGACTCCTTTTTCGCTGCTGCTGGAATTTGATGAGACCGTAGAAGCCGGTGTAATTCTTGAAATCGATGGACGAAGCGACACCCTGCGGCAGCACCCCAAGGGCCCTGCCAGCCGACTGCTGGCAGCCTGGCCCGACAGCAGCCACCGAGATAGTGTCAGGATCAAGCTCAAGGCAGTAGTCGATACTGTGGGGAACCGCCGTGACACTATCTGCCAAATGAAATGGCCTAAGGCTCAATCGGACAGTCTGTTTTCGATAACCAGACTAGATACCGTTAAAGATTTGCGCCGGAGGGTCTGGATGAGCAATGCGCCACTCGATTTTTCAGCCATCGAACGGGGCCTTCGGGTGCTCACAGCCGACAGCCAGGCAGTGAATTACAGCTCAAAATTTGATCCCCCCTTCCGATTTGAAATCGAACTCGGGAAGCTGGCCGACACCGTGCAACATGTGATGGTAACTTTGGACAGTACCGTTCTCGCGCTCGGTGGGCTGCGCCTGAGTCAGCCATTTAGGGAGAAATGGATTACCAAAGATTTTTCGAGGGCAGGGAGCTTATCCGGCCAGTGGGTCAGTGAAGATCAGACTCCGGTAGTAATCGAACTTTATAATTTCAATACGAAAGAAATAACGAGAACCTATTCGAAATTATTCAAATTCAAAGACCTGTTGCCTGCGCCCTATCAAATTCGAGTTCTGATCGATAGCGATGGCAACGGACGCTGGACACCCGGGCGGCTACATCCCAGACGGATGCCCGAGCGATGGCATGTTCATCCGGAACTGATTGCAATCAAGGCGGGGTCCATCGTTGAAAATATTACAATCGTATGGCCGCCCTGATGAAGCCGAAACTGATGAAAGATTCTAATTTTTTAATCAAGCAACGTAAGAACGAGGAATGGGGCGGGCTACCCAGTCAAAAAGATTATATTCAAATATGAAGACTATGCCTTCTTCGGTCTTGAGCTGCGGCTGGAGGTCAGACAATGTGTAGTCAATTTCATCTCTAAAACCCATTTTATTCAGAGCCTCCAGATTGCATTTGGGCAGCTGGATCAGTCGATCTTTTATTCGGACCATTCGGCAATCATCGAGCTGTTCGATTACATATTCAATCCATGTGTTGGCACTGGTCAGGTAACTGATGCTGAATTGAAGAGGGGCATTCATGGTCATGGAAAACAGGTGGCATTTGTTCTCAGACATTTCGGCACGTTGTTTGATAATATTCTATTTGCTCTTTTAGTAAGTACGAATATAGCACTTGGCAGGTTTCATATCCAAACATGCCGCCCAAAACGAATCGAATCCAATAAGAGGCCAGTGAATAAAAGTGGGGAAGAAAAAATAAATCATCTAAGTAACTTTGACGGTCTTTATTCATTGATTCTTCAAGAGTCGAACAAAGAAGTACATCAAAATCTGGTCGAAAAATTTCCGCCTGCCTGGCGAAAAATTTTACTGGATACCATAGCTGCAAGAGCGAAACATGCAAAAAAAATTCCAACATTCATTGATTCGAACTGCGAGATCGAGCTGAAATCAGCAGAACAGGCGAGTCCGGAGCCCGTGGCACAGGCCCGATTCAGCGAAAAAAGCGGGCACACTGCACTCGACCTGACGGCAGGGCTGGGTGTTGACACGCTGGTTTTGAGCAGGCGTTTTAGCAAAGTAACGGCCCTCGAAAAAAACCGCGAAAAAGCAGAGCGGCTGCGACGAAATCTGGATCGAATGGGGGTAGGTAATGTAAATGTAATTGAATCGACGGCAGAAGAATACCTGGCTAATGGCTTAAGAGAAGAAGTAAATTTTATATACGTTGACCCAGACCGACGTTCAACGGGTGCCAAAAAAAGCGACTGGAAAACAGCGGAACCGAATCTAGCCGAAATACTCTTGCTTTGCCCGAATGAAATACCTGTTTGGGCCAAAATTTCGCCTGCCTACGATTGGATTCAAGCCCAAAGAGATTTTCCAGAACTTAATGGGGTCGAGGCTACAAGCTGGCAGAATGAAACAAAAGAAATAATACTAAAATTTGAAAACAGAAATTCAAACTCTGAATTTATAGAACTGAAAGCAAGAAGTTTTAACAAGGATTCGATTGGTGAATTTAAGTGCATGAAAGGTAAAGAAGTGAATTTTGAAAATATAACATGCAATTACATCGATCGAATCGAGTTTCAAAATATTTTTCTTCTTGATTTTTCCTCATCGATTCGTACACTTCACCTGGAAGCTGACTTTCTGAAAGAACTGAACGCAACAGCCGGCCTAACGGGACCTCATGGGTGGTATCTTACAACTGCTGCGATAAAATCGGATCTACTGAAAACCAATAAAATAATCAACTGGAAGACGGGGACACTTGCAGAACTGCGTAGCTGGCTGACGGAATCGGATTATAAGCCATCGATACTCCATACACGCGGAATACAAACGGATGCAGAACAAATAATAAAAAAATGGAGCATACGATCGGGTGATCTGCATCCCATGTGGATTGGAGCATCATTAAAAAATAAATACTTCCTTGCTGTAGGAGCGATCGATTAGTTTGCCCATCAAGAAGTAAATTTGCGTCATGCTCCATCGTCTGCGTGTACAGAACTATGCATTAATAGAATCGATTGAAGTCGAGTTTGCTAGCGGCTTAAATATATTGACTGGCGAAACAGGTGCTGGCAAGTCGCTGCTTCTAGGGGCACTTAATTTGGCCCAAGGCAGGCGATTCGACAGCAGCCTTCTTGCACAGAAAGGAAAGAAATGCATAGTTGAACTTGAATTCCGATTTGATTCAGAACCAGAATCTATTCGTCAATTTCAGGATTCAGACTGGTACGAAGCCGATCTATACAAATGCCTGATCATTCGTCGAGAAATAACATCTTCGGGAAAATCACGGTCATTTATAAATGACACGCCTGTATTGTTAGACGAACTCAAAGCATTGACAGAATACCTGATTGAATTGCACGGCCAGCACGAAGGCCAGCAAATACTTGAATCAAAAAATCAAATTCTTGCGCTGGATCAATATGCGGGCATAACAGCCCAGGTTCAGGCTTACGAAACGATCTTTGACGAGTACAACAAACTGATAAAAGAAGTTGATGTATTAAAAGCAAGTGAGGCTGAATCAAAAAGAAAGGCTGACTATTTGAAATACCAGATAGATGAAATTAAAAAAGCTGATATTCAGTATGGCGAAGAGCAGCTGCTTGAACAGGAACTGAAGTTGCTGCATCATGCTGAACTACTGGTCGAAACTTTAGGCCATGCCATTCATGTTTTAGATCGTGATGATGAATCGATAAACAGGCGACTAATAGAACAGGAAAAAAAGCTGTCAAAAATTACGGATATACACGATAAAATACAGGAAGAAATAGTCAAGCTTGAACAGGCGCGAATTTTAATTGAAGACGCGGTCAGTGAGTTGGAGCGGATCGGAGGCAGTATCGAAGCAAATCCCAAACGCTTGGCGTATCTGGAGGAGCGATTGTCTCTTTATCATAAATTGAAAACAAAGTATTCGGCCACTTCTGCCGACCAATTGATAGATATTGTAAAAGAACTGGAACAAAATTATAGTCAGCTTGAAGAGCAGGAGGGTAAAATTACTAAATTAGAAAAAAAGATAGATGAAATAATTCCTGAAATAACCAAAATAGGATTCGATATAGAAAACGAACGGATTAAAGCTGCTTCAGAACTTTCTAGGAAAATAGAAAGCATTCTGGCGGAAGTCGGGCTCAATAAATCCGAGTTCAAGATTGAAGTCGATCGAATCAAGTCTGATGGAGTCGAAATAGAAAAAGGGATCAAGGCAAATAAAAGTGGTTTTAATCAGGTTACATTCCTGATTCGAACCAATCCCGGGCAGCCAGTTGCCCCGTTGAGCAGTATTGCTTCAGGTGGTGAAATATCCAGAACAATGCTTGCGCTAAAAGCTGCCCTGGTTCAGCGTATCAAGCCAGCCGTACTTATATTCGATGAAATAGACACGGGAATCAGTGGAGAAACAGCACTCAAAGTTGGGTATGTAATGGATCGAATTGCAGAATCGAACCAGATGATCGTAATAACGCACTTGCCTCAGATCGCATCGAGGGGCAGCCAGCATTTCAAGATTTACAAAGAAGTTATCGATGGAAACACTTTTTCACGAATAAAAAAACTGACTCCTGAAGAACGAATAAATGAAATTGCTGTCATCATGAGTGGCGATGCACCAACGACTAGTACATTGAAAAGCGCAAGGGAGCTAATCTCACTGAAAAAGAACAGGAATGCATAGGTATTACATTGTTATACTATTTATTACTATTTTGGTAAATTCGTGTATTCAAACACCCAAGCCAATAATTGACCAGGAGAGCGATAAGATTACACGGGCTGTTGCTGAATTGATTTTGGTTCAGCATGCAGTGAGTTCCACGCCTCAAAGTCAAGAATACCGTGATTCTCTGAAATGTCTTTATCGAAATCGCATTCTGTACAAGTACAAGCTTGATAGTTTGACTCTCGCGAAAAAAATAGAAGCCTGGCATATACACCCGATACTTTTAGATACATTTCACGCAAACTTATTGAATCATTTAAACTTGCTTCAAGTCGGTGAGGAAATGAATCGTATACAGAAAACATCGAATCCGTGAAACCATTCGAAGTATACCCATCAGACGGTCTGAAAAAAATTAAACTGGATGAAATTACTAAGCTTGCAGCACAATACTGCATTGGTGAAGAGGGACGCCATTTAGTATTGGATATTCAACCCCAGACAGACATCAAAGTAATAAAACTGGAACTGGAACTAGTCGATGAATTCAGAAAGCTGCTTGTTTCGTCCAATCGACTTACTATAAACTACCTGCCGCCTATAACGAGACTCTTCAATTCCCTTCGCGCAGGAACTCCATTTCTGACTGCTGAAGAATTGTTATTGATTCTGAGATGGCTGCGTACGCTTTCAGGTGCTCTGAAATTTTTTGATCAATATAAATCCGAATACCCCAAACTGGCCGAGCTTTACCCGACAAAGCCGCCCTCTCCTGTATGGATTGGAAAAATTGAGCGAATCATTACCGACGATGGTCAGGTTCGCCCCAATGCCTCCTCTTACTTAGTCAAACTTCGCCATCAGCAGGCAGAAATATCCGCCCAGCTCCGGCAAACTCTTCAGGTTATATTGCGTGATGCCAAAGCACAGGGCTGGAGCGACGATAAAGAACTGGTTATTCGTAATCAGCGGCTGGTAATTCCTATTAAGTCAGATTTTAAGGGCAAAATTAAAGGATTGATTCACGATTTGTCTTCAAGCGGACAAACCGCCTATATTGAACCTCTGCAGGCTGTTGCTTTGAATAATGAGCTGCGAGAGCTGGTATTAAAAGAAGAAAATGAAATCCGGCGTATTTTAGTTGAAATCACCGAAGAATTAAGGCCTCATGTGGATGAGCTGATTCCAGCAGCTCACTACCTGGCCCGAATTGACAGCCTGCGAGCGAGGGCTTTGCTGGCTATTCAGATGAATTGCAGTCTTATAAATCTTGATCCCAATGGACGTGAGTTTAATCTGATTCAGGCACGACACCCACTTCTGATCGCAGAAAAAGGATTGGAACGGGTTGTACCCCTCGATTTGAAATTGGATTCGGTTCGACGAATTCTTGTGATTTCAGGCCCAAATGCAGGTGGGAAGTCGGTCGCATTACAGACAGTGGGCTTACTTCAAGTGATGCTGCAAAGTGGGTTCTTGGTTCCAGCTGATCCTCGATCGACTTTTCCCATAGTTCGACGCTTATTTATAGATATAGGTGATAACCAGTCATTACAAAATGACTTAAGTACCTATTCTTCTCATCTTTCGCTAATGAAAGTAATATGTGAAAAGTATGAAAGTAATAGCCTGCTGCTATTGGATGAATTTGGTGCGGGAACAGACCCCCAGCTGGGTGGGGTGATTGCAGAGGCTCTTTTGCGGGAATTTGCCCGAAGGCGTGGATTTGGAATCATAAATACCCATTACAGCAATCTGAAAGAAGTTGCCGAACGGCTGCCATCTCTTGTAAATGCTGCAATGCTCTTCGACTTGTCTTCCATATCTCCTACTTTTCGTCTGGAACAGGGTTTGCCCGGCAGCAGCTTTGCTTTTGAAATCGCACGGCGAGTCGGAATTCCCGAGCCGGTACTGCGACAGGCCCAGGAACTGGCGGGAACAGGTCGAAATGAGATCGAATCGCTTATCCAGACCTTACGCAAACAAAGCGAAGTCTTCGAACAGCGTGAGCTTGAACTCAATCGGAAAGAAAATCAGCTCAATGAACTGATTCAACAGAACCGGCGGCGTGAAAAGGAACTACAGGAATCCCGCCAGGCTTTTCAGTCAAAGCGAATTCAGCTGCTGGAGAAAATGAGAGCCGAAGCCCAACGACAAATTGACCATACCATTGATTCGCTGAAAACTCAGATTATTGAACGCAGTGCCCTGCTTAAAATTCGAAAACAACTCGATGCCGCTTTGGGGCAGCTGGAAAATGAAACAGAGCCGGCTATCGATTTTTTTTCGGAAAATACTCTGGAAGTTAACACGCCAAGCCCTTCAGTTCCCAATGAATTCATTCCTCAAGCTGATGGAACCTATGTGCGATTGATTCAAACCAATGCTACCGGACGATTAATCAAAGCCGGTAAGAAACGCAGCCTGGTTGAAATTGGAAATCTTCGACTTACCGTTAAAAATGATGAACTGATTCTCCATAAAAGTGCATCCGCCGTCGAATCCACCAAGTCGACCGATTCAGGAAATGCCACCCGTCTGGCCAGCCCCGAGCTTACTTCGAAAACCAGCAACAAAATAGACATTCGAGGCTACCGTGTTGAAGATGCGCTGCCTTGTGTGCGTGATTTTATGGATGAAGTCATCGTCAGTGGACTGGATCAAGTTGTCATTTTGCACGGTAAGGGAACGGGTGCTCTCCGTATGGCCATCCGAAAATACCTCAAAGATCAATACAGCCAAATTAAAAGCTTGCGGGATGCCAGCGACGATACCGGTGGCAATGGCGTAACGGTCGTCGAACTGACTTATTCATAGCCAGACCTGATACTGAATCATAAATACAGTCAATGCCGTAATAATGCTGGCTGTGTATACTAGAGGAGTCATCCAAAAAGTATTAGAAAGAGTGTATTTTGTAATAGATTGCCTGAGCCGTGTTTTCGAACCGAGGTAACCGTAGATAGCGATTGAGCATAGCGTACCCAGCGCACCTCCTGCCAGGACATCGCCCAAAAAATGAGCACCTACATAAACCCGAGTCAGCATCACAAACCAAACGAGAAAAGCCAGCCCCAATGCAGC
>CALDDN010000069.1 GCA_937936615.1 uncultured Bacteroidia bacterium
CCCGTCAAGCCATGGAAGCTGAGGGCGCCTGAAGTCGGATCCTCAAAACTCTGCCTAAGGCGAAATCGGTAACTGGGGCTAAGTCGTAACAAGGTAGCCGTACCGGAAGGTGCGGCTGGATGATCTCCTTTCTACAGTACTGAAACAGTACAATCTAACCTGCCCCATCCTCTTTTTCCTCCTCTCATGCTTTTTAGGGTGTGTAGCTCAGGTGGTTAGAGCGCAACACTGATAATGTTGAGGTCCCAGGTTCGAGTCCTGGCATACCCACGCGGGGGTTTAGCTCAGCTGGCTAGAGCATCTGCTTTGCAAGCAGAGGGTCATCGGTTCGAATCCGGTAACCTCCACCCCGAAGTCCCTTCTTCCCAAAGGGACTTTTTATTTACAGATTGCTGAAAAAATAAATCAGATACCAGCGGCCCTCAATCCGCCGAAACCGCATCTCGGCAAACCCATCCGCATCCGGAATACCCACCCGCAGCCGATACGTCGTATCGGTACGCTCTTCGATGTGGCGCAGGCTGTCGCTCGGTGGTGCAGGCAGCTCCAAGTGAGGCCAGTTGGCCGGATGCCAGTAGCGGATCAGCTCATGCCCCTCACCAAGGCTGTCTGCCGAGGCCCAGTCGGTCTCGTCGGGCAAACGCTCAGGCAACGGAAATAAAATACGGCTCATCTGAAAAGCCCGATCCCGAAAAAAACGCGCCCAGAATACCTCGAACGATTCAGGCGCAGCCTCCTGACCCTGACCACCACCCCCACACGACGCCAGTCCCAGACCAAGGGCCAGCCCAAGAAGAACCGTCCATCGACAGAGCAAGGGGCTTGAATCCACAGACCGTTGGATGCGCGAAACCATATCAAGAGCAAGTTAATACCAAACGGACCTCATTGCCCGTCCTGCGCCGCCCGCCAGGCGGCCACCGCCCGCCGCACACTGCCATGCGTGAGCAGCAGCTGCCGCGCCTGCTCCATCGGCAGGCCCGTCGCCTCGGCTACATAGCGCGTACCCCGCTCCTCGAGCTTGCGGTTGGTCAGCTGCATATCCACCATCCGGTTGCCTGCCACACAGCCCGTGCGGATCATCAGGGTAGTAGTCAGCATGTTCAGGATCAGTTTCTGAGCCGTGCCTGCCTTGAGCCGCGTGCTGCCCGTCAGAAATTCAGGCCCCACCACCACTTCGACCGGATATTCGACCGCCGCGGCAATGGCCGACCCGACGTTGCAGACCACACAGCCGGTCAACAAACCCGCCGCCCGCGCCGCCTGCACCGCCCCCAGCACATAAGGCGTGCGCCCCGAAGCCGAAAGACCAACGACCGAATCGGCAGCGGTCGGCTGGTAGGCCAGCAAATCGCGCCAGCCCTGCTCGGCACAATCCTCGGCCCCTTCCTGCGCCTGACGGATGGCGGCATCGCCCCCAGCAATCAGCCCCACCACCCGACCGGGCGGCACACCAAAGGTAGGCGGACACTCCGACGCGTCGACTATCCCGAGGCGACCACTGGTACCGCTGCCGATATAAAAAAGCCGCCCGCCGCTCGCAAAACGTTCGATAACCGCCTCGGTCAGCCGTTCGATAGCCGGCAGGCAGCGACCAACAGCTAGGGGCACGGTCCGGTCCTCGCGGTTCATGGCCTCGAGCAGCCAGCGCGTCGAACGGGTTTCGAGAGCCTCATACGGGGAATCGGCTTCAGTTTCCAGTGGATTCATGAATTTTTACGTGATAGATCGCTAACTGACTCATTGGCCGCGCCAGCACCTGTCCCAGCCTCAGTCCATGAACGGGCAGCAGCAGGGCCAATTCCGATTCCAGCTCGGCGGCAATCGAACCAACAAAGTCTACCGAGGTGCCTTCGGACAAATCCCAGGGTTTGAAACTCAATTCGATATACTGAACCAAACTCGATTGAATCAATTGTTTGTAAATCAAAATCGAACGCCGGCGAATGAGCAGCGGGGCCAGCTCGGCCAGACGGACGTTCGGGCGGGGTAGCGCATAGAGCCGCTGGGCCAGGTCGGCAGCCGGGCAGCCCCACTCAGCCTCGAGAGCAGCTACCTCCGCAGGAGGCAGGTGGCCATCGAGGGCTGCCTTGAGCAGGCGGCGGCCCAAGTCCATGCCACTGCCCTCGTCGCCGAGCAGATAGCCCCAGCCCCCCCGCGCGTGTGTGATCTGGCGGCCATCGTAGCGGCAGGCGTTCGATCCGGTGCCCAAAATGCCCACCACCCCGGGCCGGTCGCCGCAACAGGCGCGGGCCGCCGCCAGCAGGTCGTGGGCAACCTCAACGCGGCTGGCACTGGGCAGCCCCTCGCGCAGCAGTGAGGCCAGCTCGGCACAGGCCGCAGGCGTCGAAAGCGACGGGCCGTAAAAGTAAATGCTGCCGATCTTCTGATGGGCGCAGCGGGGCCAGACCTCCTCGGCCAGCTGCCGGCGGACGGCCTCGGCCCCCTGCACGCGCAGGTTGAAGCCTGCACTCGACCAGCTGCCGACCAAGACCGAGCCTTGGAACAAAAGCCAGTCGCACTTGGTGGAGCCGCTTTCAGCCAGGAGCCAGGTGCTAATTTCGGGCATGGGTTCAGGCGGTACTGATGTACCCTGCAAATATGGACGAGTTCATTCGCATGGCCATCATCAGTCGGCCCGAAGCAGAAGCCCCCCAACCGGCTGAAATCGAGGCATGGGCGAAAGCGGCTGTGGCCCGGGGGGCCAACACCCTGCTGCTGCGGCACAGCCGGGCCGCCTGGGTCGAGGCTGTTCTGCCGGCCCTGCAGCCCCTGCGTCGAACGGGCATACAGGTAGGCATCAATACAGACTGGAAGCAGTTCATGAATACAATCAAACTGTACGATTTTATTCATTTGAAAAGCAACTACTTCGAGCTGTATACCGACGAAATGCTGTTCGATTTGATCGCCAAGCTGCAGGACGAGGACAAATACTTGTCTGCTGCCTGCCACACCGAGAAAGAAATTCGACTGGCTGGTCATTTCAACCTGAACTGGGTCGTGGTCAGTCCGGTATTCCGCACGGCCACGCACCCGAAGCAGTCGCCCATGGGCCTGCGCAAGCTGATCGACTACATAGCAGTGGCTCGGTCGCTTGAACTGCCTGTCATTGCCTTGGGCGGAATAAAAACCAGTGATGAACCGGCTCTGCGGGCGGCGCAGGCGGCGGGCTGGGCCGCCATTGGCGCGTTCGCTTAGGGCTTCTGAGCAAAGTCCTCGAACTGAGGAGCGACGAATCCTGTGCGCTCGACTACTTCGAGAATGGTCAGTTTGTTGAGCTGGCCCGTTTGGGTGTGGCAGTGAATGGCATTGATGCGAATGCGGAAAAGCTGCCCGCTGGCATCGAGCACGTCCCAGATGCTGGGCATTTCGGCTGCGCCTGCGATGAAACGGTCGTGCATGGTTTGAGCGGCGGCCCGCTGGTCCGCGGGCAGCAGAATGGTGAAGTTCTGACCAACAAGCTGCTCGCGGGTGTAGCCGTAAATTTCGAGATAGGAGTCGCTGAATTCGAGAAATCGGCCCGTTTCATCGGTCAGGCACCAAGGGACTTCTTTGAGGTAGCGTTTTACCTGGTCAACCGGCAGTTTTTGAAGTTCGTAATCGGAAAAGGAGGCAAAAGAGTTTTCCACAGTACATTCGGGTTGAATGTTCAAAGTTAAGCGAAACCGGATCAAGGATGTTGCCTGCAGAGGTAGTCGAGGAAGGCGGCACAGCTGCGATCGAGGATGTGATAGACGTTGAGGAAAGCGTCTTCGTCGAAGCGGTAGGGGTCGGGCACTTCGTCCTCGTGGGGGGCCTGCGGATCGAAGCGGCGCATGAGCAGCAGTCGGGCCTCGTACTGGCGCGAACGACCCAGCTGCTCGATGTGAGCCTGCACGCTCGGTTCCATGTTGAGGATGTACTGAAAATGAAACAGGTCGTTGGGACGGAACTGGCGGGCGCGGTGTTCGATCCGCAAGCCATGCGCTTCGGCGACGCGACGGGTGCGCGGGTCGGCCAGCTCGCCGACATGCCAGGAGCCGATGCCCGCTGAATCGCAGGCGATGCGGTCGCCGAGGCCCCGTTCGGCCACCTGCCGCCGGAAGATGGCCTCGGCCAGCGGAGAGCGACAGATGTTGCCCAGGCAGACGAAAAGAACCTTCAGGTCGGGGCGGGTTTCCATGCGTAAAAAAACCCTGGAAGTTGTTCCAGGGTTGAATATCGGAATTTAAGTTCTTGGAAAGAAGCCGAAAAAATCGGTCGACCCAACTATTCTTCGGTGCTCTCGACGGCTTCGGCCAGCTCGGCGGCAACCGCTTCGGTTTCGTCGGGGCGGGCGGCTTCGGTGTCGCGGTTGAGCTTGCGCTCGTTGAGGCCTTCGCGGATGGCTTCGGTGATGGCCCGCGTGATCAGCTCGATCGATTTGGCGGCATCGTCGTTGCCGGGGATGGGGAAATCTACCAGGTTGGGATCGCTGTTGGTGTCCACCAGACCGATTGTCGGGATATTGAGTCGACGGGCTTCGGCGATGGCAATGTGTTCCCTGAGGATGTCGACGATGAAAAGGGCCGAGGGCAGGCGGGTCATATCCACA
>CALDDN010000070.1 GCA_937936615.1 uncultured Bacteroidia bacterium
GAAAAGCAAGCCGCCGGTTTTTCCGGCGGCTTTTTTTATTGGGAACCGCTGCGGTTGCTGGTTGGAAAGTCTGATTCGTAGCTATTGAGTTCGATTTGAAAAAATTAATAAAAAATTAAAAATTAATGACTTATAAAATTATATTTTGATTAACAGGGTTCAGGAGGGGAGCAGCAATAACGGCCAGCCCTCATCGATAGTCTCTCCTTCGAAGGAGGAATCTGTTCCAATTATATTTCATAAATTCAAAATATTTCAAAAAAAGCTAAAAAGCGGCACGAAGGCTGAAAAATCTTGCCCTTTGCAAGCGGCGGCTTTTTCTAGTTATCTTCGGAGGTGCGATTTGCCCTCGAACTGGCCTACCACGGCGGCCCCTGGCACGGTTGGCAGCGGCAACCCAACGCTCCCAGCGTCCAGCAGACCGTAGAAGAAGGGCTGGCCACGCTATTGCGGGCAGCTGAACCGGTGCACCTGACCGCTGCCGGCCGAACCGATGCGGGAGTACATGCCCGCCAGCAGTTTGCCCATTTCGACTGGCCCGACGAGCTGCGTGCCGACCTGCTGGTTCGCCTGCGCGGCCTGCTGCCCCGCTCGATCGCGGTGCTGCGCATCCACCGCGCCGATGATCATTTCCACGCCCGCTTCAGTGCCACCAGCCGCGCCTACGTCTACGAGTTGCAGCGCGAGCCTTCGCCTTTTGCCCAGGGGCTGGCGTGGTATTACCCCCACGCTCTCGATTTGGTGGCACTCGCCCAGGCATCCCACCGCCTGCAGGGCTGGCACGATTTCGGGTCGTTCTGCCGGACGGGGGGGGCTGCCGAGCACAACTGGTGCGAGGTGCTTTATGCCCGCTGGCGGGTGGCTCGCGGACAGCTGCGCTTCGAGGTGGCGGCCAATCGCTTTCTGCGGGGCATGGTGCGGGCCATCGTGGGCACGCTGCTGGAAGTGGGTGCGGGGCGGTGCAGCCTGGCCGAATTTGAGGCCATCGTAGCGGCCCGCGACCGCAGCGCGGCCGGCCGCAGTGTACCTCCCGACGGGCTGTACCTCGATCGGGTCAGCTATCCGTCCCGACTGCTCAGTCGCTGGCCCTGACCTGGCCCCTCGCCTGGGCCGAATGGCTGCGCTGTTAGTGCAGGGCTGCAGGGGGCTTCGAGGCCGGAACTCAGTCGATGGTACGTTTGATCTCTTTGGTGGTGTAGGCCTCGATGAGGTCGCCGATCTTGATGTCGTTGAAGTTTTCGATGGAAATACCGCACTCGAAGCCTTCGGCCACCTCGCGGACATCGTCTTTGAAGCGGCGCAGCGATTCGATCTTGCCGGTATACTGCACGATACCGTCGCGGATGATGCGCACGGGGTTGTTGCGGTTGATCTTGCCTTCGGTAACCATGCAGCCGGCAATGGTTCCGACTTTGGCCACGCGGAAGGTTTCGCGCACCTGGGCCACGCCCAGCACTTCTTCTTCGATGGTGGGCTTGAGCAAGCCCTCGAGGGCATCCTTGATTTCGTTGATGGCGTTGTAGATGACGCTGTAGAGCCGTACATCGACCGATTCCTGCTGGATGAGCTTGCGGGCGTTGGCACTGGGCCGCACCTGGAAGCCGACGATGATGGCGTTGGAGGCCGAGGCGAGCAGTACGTCCGATTCCGAGATTTCGCCTACTCCTTTCATGATGATCTTGACGGCAACCTCGTCGGTCGAAAGCTTGATGAGGCTGTCGGCCAAGGCTTCGACCGAGCCGTCCACATCGCCTTTGACGATGACGTTCAGTTCCTGGAAGTCGCCCAGGGCACTGCGACGGGCGATTTCTTCGAGGGTGATGTTTTTGTGCATGCGGATGGTCTGCTCGCGCATGAGCTGCTGGCGGCGGGTGGCCAGCTCGCGGGCTTCGCGGTCGCTTTCCATCACCTGGAATTTGTCGCCGGCCTGAGGCACGCCATCGAGGCCGAGGATGAGTACGGGGGTGGAGGGGCCGGCTTTTTTGATCTTTTTCTGCCGGTCGTCGAACATGGCTTTGATGCGTCCGTAGTTGCAGTTGGCTACCACGATATCGCCCACGTTGAGGGTGCCCGTCTGTACGAGCAGGGTGGCCACTACTCCGCGGCCGCGGTCGAGCTGGGCTTCGATCACCGTACCTCGGGCCGGTCGGTTGGGGTTGGCTTTAAGCTCTAGAAGCTCGGCTTCGAGCAGTACTTTTTCGAGCAGGTCTTCGATGCCGATGCCCTGTTTGGCCGAGATCTCCTGACATTGGTAGGGACCGCCCCAATCTTCGACGAGCAGGTTCATTTCGGCCAGCTGCTGGCGGATGACATCGGGTTTGGCTCCCTCTTTATCGATTTTGTTGATGGCAAAAACCATTTTTACGCCGGCAGCCTGGGCGTGGTTGATGGCTTCGCGGGTCTGGGGCATGATCTGGTCGTCGGCCGCGATGACGATGATGGCGATGTCGGTTACCTGGGCTCCGCGTGCCCGCATGGCCGTAAAGGCTTCGTGGCCCGGGGTATCGAGGAAGGTGATGCGCCGGCCGTCGGGCAGTTTCACTTCGTAGGCACCGATGTGCTGGGTGATGCCTCCTGCCTCGCCTTTGATGACGTTGGTTTTGCGGATGTAGTCGAGCAGCGAGGTCTTGCCGTGGTCGACGTGGCCCATGACCGTAACGATGGGGTGCCGGGGTTCGAGGTTTTCGGGCTCGTCCTGTTCTTCATCTTCAGCGGCAAAGGCTTCGTCCACCGATACGAATTTGACTTCGTAGCCGAATTCCTCGGCAATGAGCGAAATGACTTCGGCGTTGATGCGCTGGTTGATCGAGACGATCATACCCAGTTCCATGCATTTGCCGATGACTTCGTTGACCGATACATCCATGAGGCTAGCCAGCTCGTTGGCCGTCAGGTATTCGGTAACCTCGAGGATGTTGGCATCGGCCAGTTCCTGTTCGAACTGCTGCTGGCGGATATTGGCCCGCTGGGTTCGCTTTTCCTTGCGGATATTTTGCCGCTTGCGGGGAGCGGTTCGCCCGATGGCACCCAGGGTGTTGCGCAAGTTCGAGGCCGCTTCTTTCTTAGTGGTCTCGCTGGCTTTGCTGGTGGTAGTTTTGCCTGCTCCGGCTGCAGGCTTGCTGCTGGGGGGGCGCAGGGTGGTGCGGGTGGTGGGCGAGGTCGTCGCTTCGGGGGCTGCGCCTTTACGTTTGCGTTTGCGTTTGCGTTTTTCGGCATCGGTTGCCGAGCCAGCTGCCGCGGTGCTGCTCGAAACGGTGGCAGGCGGTGGGCTGGCTGCTTTGACTGGTTCGGCAGGTTTGGTTTTGTCCCTGTCCTTTTCTTTGTCTTTATCCGACCGCAGCGAGCGGCGACCTACCATGTCGGCGGTCAGGTCGATTTTGCCCATGATCTTGAGGCCGCTGAGCTTGGGGGCGTGGTCGCTGGCGCGGATCACGCTCGGCTCTTCGGCTTCGACCTTATCGGCCACTTCGGCAGCGGGTGCCAGCTTGGCGGGCAGTGGCTCGGCAGCGGGTATCGGTGGTTCGGGGGCGGGTGGTGGGGGGCTGGCTTTGGGAGGCTCGGGCGTGTCCATCACCGGCGCGGGTGCGGTTTCTTTGGGGGCAGGCGGCGCGGTGCGTGGTTCGGGCTTGCGTGGCTCGGGGCCGGCTTTGGGTTCGCTTTTCGGGGCTGGTTGGGGGGTAGGCTCGGTTTTCGATTTGAGCTTGCGTTCGTCTCGTGCTTCGGGCTTCTGTTCGGCTTTAGCTTCGGTTTTACGCTTGCCTCGGCGTGGTTCCATCTGGTCGAGATCGACCTTGCCTACGACTTTCAGTCCGATGCTGGGAGGTGTGGTCTTGAAGAGGGGCGGTTCGCTGGGGGGCGTTTCTTCCGGTTGGAGAGGCTCTGCCGGAGTGAGCGCGGCTTCAGTGACCTGGGGGGCGGGTGCCTGGACTGAGGGGGCCGGCTCCGCACCTGCCGGTTTGGTTGTTTCTGCTTTCTCGGTACGGGGTTCGGGCTGGGGGGTGCTTGCCTGGGTCGGTTCGACGAAAGGAGCCGGTTCGGTTGGGGCCTGTGGCTGGGCGGGGGCCAGCTCGCGGGC
>CALDDN010000071.1 GCA_937936615.1 uncultured Bacteroidia bacterium
AAGGCACGGTAGCAGCGCGTCTGGCTCAGCACGCCCACCGCCAGACTCGTCGTCGTGTTGGCAATCGGTATCGGATTGGTGAAAGCCGGGCAGTTGGTGGAATACTCCCAGCGAATGACATCACCACTTTTTCCGCTTAAAGTCAGCGTTCCGGCATCATTTCCAGCACATATATCTGTAAACGGACCGGTTATACTTCCTCCATTCGATGCATTACCCACGATCAGGCGGGCGGCTGTAGTGTAAGCCTGGGGGCAAACGCCGCTTTTGAGGAGGGCACGGACGCAGGTATTGACCGTCAGCGGGTCGATGGTCAGTGAGGTTTGGTTAGCGGAATTGGGTACGTTGACCCATCCGCCGTTGCAGTTGGCACTAGTCGTGGTTTCCCAGCGGACGACGGAACCGGTGGATTCGGTCAGGAACTTGGTTATAGAGCCGCCAGAGCAGACGATGGTATCGCCAATGAGTAAGCCGGTTACCGTGGGGGGATCGACTACAATCTCGACGGCATTGGATATACTCTCGCAGGCACCGGTGCCCACGACGGCACGGAAGCAACTGGTCTGGGTAAGGGGGTTGGTCAAATAAGAGGTCAGGTTGGCCGTGCCGGGCAGCTCGACCCAAGCATTGAGGCAGCCGAAGTCTACCTCCCAGCGGCTTACGGGGGCGTTGTTGCCCACGAGCTGGAGGGGGCCAGCGCGTTCGCCGCGGCATAGGGTCGCTGCTGCGGACAGGGTGCCGGGAATCGGGACATCGACCACGGAAATGCGCACGACGTTGGTCGTTTCGGGATCGCAGACGCCGTTGCGCACACGGACGCGGTAGCAGGTGGTCTGCATCAGGTTGGGGGTGGTGTAGCGGTCGTGGTTGGGGGTAATGGGCTGCCAGTTATTGGTACAGCCGGGCGAGGCTTCCCAGCCCTGCACCACTCCCCGATATCCGCTGTGGGTCAGCTGGGTGCTGGTGTTGATGCAGATAGTATCGTTCTGCGATAAGGTACCCGCTATGGTGAGCGAGTCGATATCGATGCGCACGGCGAGCGAGATGCGCGTCTGGCAGACCCCGTCGGTCAGGATCGCGCGGTATTCGGTGAAGGCATCGAGGTTGGAGTAACAGTACTGGTATTGGTTGGCGGTATTGGGAACAGGGGTCCAGGCTGTCCATTCGTTGATGGGGCAGGCTGGGGTACAGGGGTAATTGGGGTTGCGGATGAAGCGGCGCGACTCCCAGGTTTGGACAAAGCCGATGGGCGGCTGCGAGGCAGCGACCAGATTGATGCAGCCGCTGTTTTGGCCGATGCATACAATATCCGAGAACTGAAGCTGGCCTCCGAAAACCTGAGCGGTAGGGGTTACACAGCCGATCGTCGAATAGCGCGTCCAGAAGGGCAGGCCATCGGTGGCCGTGAGCACGCGGTAGCAGCGACGCACAGTAACCGGACCGCTGTTGAAGGTGGGCTGCCCCCCGTTGCCCAGGTTTTGCCACTCGGCGTTGGGATCATTGGGATCGTCAAAGGTAACTTCCCAGCGAACGATGTTCAAGGGAATGTAATCGAAGAGAACCAAGGTCGTATCGCGGCCGAAGCAGACATTGTAATCGATGAGCCGAGGCTGGGGGGGCGGAGCGGGGCATGGCACCGTCTGCACGACCGAAACGGTCGAGGGCACGGTATCGCATTCACCGTTTTTGACCAAGGCCCGGTAGCATCGCGAACCGATCGGCGCGGGCGGAGGTGCCAGCGGAATATCCTGGTTATCGATGAAGGTCCACTGGGCGGCGTTGGGGTTGGTGGCACAGTTGGGGCTGTCGGAGAATTCCCAGCCGATGACCTCGCCGCGGCGGGTGGGGCCGCCCGTCAGGTCCTGGACGCCGCCGGTGCCGCTGCCGAAGCAGACCTGGGCAAAACGGCTGGTCGAAATGCCCCCCAGCGATATTTTGTCAATATTGATTCGGGCTTGGGGGGTCGGCTCGGGGGGGCAGTTGCCGCATTGGACAACGGCCCGGAAGCAGGTGGTATCGGCCAGGGGATTGGGGTTGTAGGTGGTGCCGGTGTGGTTGATGGGCTGCCAGGGTCCGGTGCACATAGGCTGCCGTTCCCAGCGGACGACCGTACAGGTGGTGCCCGTGAGGGTGAGGCTCTGAACCTTAGGTTCTGGTTCGGTTTCGCAGACGGCCTGAAGGGGCGGCAATATGGCCCCCAGCGGAGGGATGGTCAGGGTAAACGTGTTGGTGGTATCTTCTCCGCAGCCGGGCCGTTCGACAATGGCCCGCAGGCAGAGGGTCGAACCAGTGGTCAGCTGTGCAAGACAGGGCAGCGTTACTGTAGTCTGAGGGGGTACCGTAAGCGGGTTCCACGGCTGGGCAGTGTTGCAGGTGAAGAAAGGGAATTGCGGTACCTGATATTCCCAACCTTTAACGTTGCCGCTCGACCCGCTCAGGCTCAAGGAGTGGCTGCAGCTGTTGGGGCAGGCGGTGGTGGCTCCGGTAATCGTTCCGGCCTCGGGCTTGGGAACGACGGTTACCGTTACGGTGGACGAACACGATACGCCGCCAAACTGGCCCGTTACCGAGTAGGTGGTGGTAACCGACGGTTTGACTGTCGGGGTACGCGAAAGACCCGTCGAAGGAATCATGTTGGTCGAAGTCGGAGTCCAGGAATAGAAAACCGAAGCCGGATTCTGGGTGATGCTGACCCGCACGGCATCGAGGGCCCACTGGTCGCGGCCGGTGCCGCTGTTGTCGGGCTGAATCCAGCGGAAGCGGGTATTCGTGGTTTTGGCGGCAGCTGGCACGTTGACACAGACGGTGCTCCAGTCGTCGTAGGGTCCGGTGGCGGGCTTGCGGCCGCCGTTGCTGAAGCGTTGGAGCAGGTTCCAGGTCAGGCCGTTGTCGTTGGAGTATTCGAGAAACACATCCTCGTTGGGCAGGTCGGCATCCTCGCAGCCCAGGCTCAGGTTGGGGTCCGATTCGTCGCCCTCTTCGCTGCCGATGCGGATCATGAATTCGATGTCGCAGGCTTGGCGGGTATCGAAGGTGCGCGTCTCGGCCAGGCGCGACTGGTTGCTGGGCGTATCGAAATGCAGGGTGTTGCCAAAATTGGGGCTGATGCCGCAACGGGTGTTGGTCTGGCCGTTGGTAAAAAACCAGAGGTTGGTATTGATACCGACTTCAAAATCATCTTCGAGGATGGTCGAAATCAGAGCCGTAGCCGAGAGGGTGGTTTCCTGGCCCTCGCAGATGGTCTGTTCCGCAGCTTCGGCGGTAATGCTGCAGTTGCGGCAGGGCGTGGTGCAGGCGGCATGCGTTTCCGCCGCATCGCTTTTCGGACTTTGGGTACGCACCTGCAGGGGCAAGCTGCTGGCTGTGCCGACAGGGCATTCGGCCAGGGCACGGTAAAAAACCCGCTCGCCACGGGGGAGCACTTCGATCTGGCGGCCGGTGGCAGGCAGGTCGCGCCAGCCCGTGCGCCCATCGGCCGACTCCTGCCAGCGCAGGGGACTTTCCAGATCGGTGTGGGCTGTCAGCAGCACGGGATAGAGCTCGGGCACGCGCCCTTCGGGACTGGCCGTCAGGGTGATGCGACCGCAGGACGTACCCGTGCGCAGGTGCAGGCCAAAACCCGCGTGAGGCAGCTTCGATTCGTAGACCAGCGTCAGAATGCCCGACGTGTTGAAGACCGAGGCTTCGATGCGCTGGCCGGGGCGCACGGGGCATTCGAGCACGGTATTGAGCGGCGATTCGGGACTCGGACCGTCGTAAATCCAGACCAGGTCGCGCCCGCAATCCAGTTCCAGGCGGTCGATTTCGAGCCAGGCCGCACCGCCCGAAAAAGCCGGCAGCACCTGCACCGGCAGCGACCGCCCGCCCGTCAGGGCCGAGCGCAGTTCCAGCGACGAGCCGGCCGTGTGGAACTGCTCGCGATCCGAGCGGAAATCAAGAGACTGGCCCAAAACAGGGAATGTGGCCGCACAGGGGGCACAAACGAGCAGAGAGAGTATGAGGTAGAGCTGTTTCATCTTTCAGGGTAGCAATCAAAAATCAAACCGGGAACAATCCGATCCATCAATGTAACGCTTGAACTGACTGAGGCAAATCCGTTGATAGCAAGTCAGACTATTGAAATCAAATGTAATTATTGAACCCTGTTGAAAAAGTGCCGAACCCTTAAACTTGGCTCTTATTTCGTATTTATCTATTTATTTACCTTTATCAAACTACAAACTTTAGGCATTTCAAAGCTGCAATATAAGTAAATCAGGATTTGAATCGGACCGAGAATTCGCCAGACGGATGGATTGGGCTTATGAATGGTCGCCTTACGGGTTCCAGCAGGAGCGAACAGAGGTTGATGTGTTTCAAAAAACTTGACAGTCCAACAGAAAACTATTCCAAGCTTATGCAGGGCTGGGCTGCATGCCCCAAACGTTTTTATTGTAATTTCGTATCGCATTGAAAAGCGTCGAGACCTGCTGACGCTTAACCGGTAACGATGAGAATATGATCGTGCCCAGTACCGAATCAAACCTGCGCCGCTTCCATGCCATCGTGGAACAGGCCCTCGCCAACCTGGGTGTTAACCCCACCGACTGCCAAGGCGAGCAATCGGGAACTTGGATCGTGCGCAAAGGCTCGGCCCGCCTGACCGTGGAAATCTATCAGCACGACCAGACCGAGATCGTCTACTGCCGGGTCTACTGCCCCATCATGCAGATTCCAGCCGAGCGGATCAACGAACTGTATGCCGAACTGCTGGAACTGAACATGGACTACGTGGGCGTTACCTTCGGTACGAGCGGCGGCTGGGTCTATCTCAAGTCAGACCGCGAAGCCGAGGGCATGGATGTCAGCGAACTCTATTACATGATCACCCGGGTGGGCAACCTCTCCGACCACTACGACGATATCCTGCTGGAAAAATACAAGCCGAGTAAGAACACCGACCTGGCCCCGCCCCCCCGCCCCATCAGCTGACCTCCGGCTCAATGACCGTCCCCGCCGAACTGAAACCAACCCTCGAGCTGGTCGAGAAGTCCCTCGAAAAGCTGGGCCATGAGCCCCAGCGGCTGCGCATCCCCGACCGGCTCCACTGGCGGTACGACCACGGTTCGGCCCAGGTCAACATCGAGCTGTTCCAGATGACCGAAAGTACCACCTGGTACTGCCGCGTGAGCTCGCCCTTCATGCCGCTGCCCGCCCTCGAACGCCGGCTCGAATTCTACGAACAGCTCCTGCGCCTCAACATGCAGTACCCGGCCATCGCCTTTGCCCTCGAAGCCGAACAAATTTACCTCAAAAGCGAGCGCGAAATCCGCGGCATGGACCTGCGCGAGCTTTCGATGATGCTCCACCGCATCGCCCTCATCTCCGACCACTACGACGACCTGCTGCGCAGCCGCTACCTCGACTAGTCAGCGGGGGCGCAGCGTGTAGACCGTTCCCGTGTCGCCGAAGACCTCCACCCATAGGCTGTCGTAGAGGGTGCGCTCGGCGGGAATGGTGCAATCGAGGTAAGCTTCACCCATGCGGATGTCGCGAAAGCGGGCACGGCCCAGCGAGTCGGTAATCTGACTGCGGTAAGGTCGCCGACGCTTGAACTCGTCCACGTCCAGGTAGATATGCACCAGGTAGCCCGGCGCGGGCGGCCCCTGGGGAGGCTGGACCTCGACCTGAAAATCACTCCGGAAATAAAACACTGGCGGGCGACGGTAAGTGGGCTGAGGTGGGTCCTGGGCACAGGCCGCCAGCAGCAACAGGCCCGCCAGTCCAGCAAGAAGTCGGCTCATGGAACAAAGTTCGGCATTCGAAGCCCAAGTAACGCTTGTAGCCCGGGCCTTCGTATATTTAGACCCCTGCACAGTGTCGGAAGCACGACTTGCGAATCCCATAATTTACTCCAGAGTGGAGACGAATCGGGTTTTTAACTGAAAAACTGAACGCATGGCCCAAAAACAGGTTCTCCGCAGGCCGCCCGCTGCTGCCGCCCGCGCCGTCAAACGGCCGGCCCCCGCAGCGGTCGAACCGCTGCTACCCGACTGGCCCGCCCGCATAGCCCTGCTGATTGCAGCAGGGCTGGCCCTGCTCTTCTATGTCAACACCTTGGGGCATGATTTCGCCGTCGATGACAAAATCGTATACTACGAAAACAGCTACGTGAAACGGGGGCTGGCAGGCATCCCCGACCTGCTGACCCGCGACAGCTTCATGGGCTACTTCGGCGAGGACAAGCAGCTGCTCGAAGGCGGCCGCTACCGGCCCCTGTCGCTCGTTACCTTTGCCATCGAGCACCAGCTCTGGGGCCTGCGCCCCTCCCTGAGCCACGCCGTCAACGTGCTGCTCTATGCCCTGACGGCCGTGCTGCTGCTGGGCCTGCTGCGGCAGCTGCTGCCCGCGCCCCTGGCCCTGATCGCCACGCTGATCTTCATCGCCCACCCCGTCCATACCGAAGCCGTGGCCAATGTCAAAGGCCGCGACGACATCCTGGGCTTCCTCTTCATGATCGGCACCACCTGGTATGGCCTGCGCTACTACCGCGCTCAAGGCTCGCCCGCTCTCAACCTGCTAGCCCTCTCGGGCTGCTTCCTGCTGGGCCTGCTGGCCAAGGAGAACTCCATTACCTGGCTGGCCCTGCTGCCCCTGACGCTCTACACCTTCGGATCGCACGAACGCACGAGCTGGAAACGCCTCCTCATCGCCACGGCACCGCTGTTGGTGATCATCGTGGCCTGGCTGCTCTACCGCGCCCAGATTACGGGCCTGACCGTCGAAACACGTAACGAGGTCGTGCTCAACGAGCCCTACCTGCTGGCCACCACGGCCCAGCGGTATGCCACCATCGTCCACGTGCTGGGCCGCTACCTGCTGCTGCTCTTCGTGCCCCACCCCCTGGCCTGGGACTACTCCTACGCGCAGATTCCCTACCTCGAATGGAGCAATCCCAAGGTGCTCTTTCCCCTTGCGCTCTACCTGACGCTGATCGGGGTGGCCGTGGCGGGCCTCAAGCAGCGCAGCCCCTGGACCTGGTGCATTGGCGTCTACCTGGCAGGGGTGCTGCTCGTTTCGAACCTGCTCTTCAACGTGGGGGGCTTCATGGCCGACCGGTTCCTCTACCAGCCGGTGCTGGGCTTTGCCCTAGCGATCGCGCTGGGCGTGGACTGGCTGCATCGGCAGCAGGCCCTGTCGACCCAGACCCTACGTGTGGCCCTGGGGGTGGTGCTGGCCCTGTATTTTGCCAAAACCGTTACCCGAAACATGGACTGGAAGGACGAACACACCGTCTTTCTGACCGATGTCAACCATGTACCCAACAGCTGCAACGCCAATCAGGCCGCCGGTGGAGCCTGTTACCGAATGGCTTTCGATTCGCTCAACCCGCCCGATGCCCAGCACCGCTACGAGCTGCTGCAGCAGTCGGTACGCTACTACCGCCGTGCCCTGCAGATTTACCCCGACTACGGCGATGCCTCGGACGACATCCGCGTAGTCTATGCCGCCCTCAACCCCCTGGAAGATGCCCGCTATCCGTACTGGAGTCGTGCCCTGAGCTTGATGCCCGGCCAGCCCGTGCCCGAATACAACCCCGCCCAGGCCCAGAAACTGCTCCAGCAGGCCCGCAGCGTCTACGACCCCGACCAACCCGATGCCTCCATCGCCCTGCTCCACCAGAGCCTCTGGCACGACCCCACCCAGCACAACACCTGGTACAACCTGGGCGAAATCTATTTCAAGCTCTTCAACTACGCGCACACCATCCGCTGCTTCCAGAAGGCCATCGAATTCGATCCCCAAAACGACGTCTACTGGCACGACTTTGGTGTAGCTCTCTACAATCACAAACAGTACGACGAAGCCCGGCAAGCCTTTGCCCGCGTGCTCGAAATCAACCCGCAGCACCCCAGCGTAGGAGCCAGCCTCGCCGCCCTCGAAAAAAAGGTGGCTAAAAGCCAACGTTCCAGATGAGCAGAGGGCAGCCTGGCCTCAAGTTTGCCAGTAGTTCCAGATTACTGATGCCTGCAAAAAAAAAACAAGCTCGAACTGAAACTCAATTAAGTGAAATCACGTATGCTTACTTAAGTGCTAAATTTGCATTCATCGAAAAAAGAGTTGATTTGGTCGAAGATTGGCCGTAATTTAACGATTGAATATTAATTCAAGTTTTCCTTCACTTCTTTAGTCAAAACGATCTCGGTACATGCAGCTCCGCAGCTATAGAACGCCATCAGGGGCCGCACCGGCCACCAGCAGCCGTGCTGGCAGCCGGTACCGCTGGTACATGCCACCTCAAAAAACATCCAATCAATCGCTCCGAATCTGCCGAACCGCTGTGCATGAAACACACCTTACTCATATTGACTTTTGCCTTACTCACCGCAGCCAGTTGGGCGCAGCCTCAGTCCCCGCGCGGGACTGCAGGGGCCGAAAACGGGGCTTTCCGCGTGGAGTGGAACCGCCTCTTCAAGGGGCAGGCCATCCGCACGGTTGACCTGGCGGCCGATACGGCCGGCTTCTGCTACCTGACGGCGGTCTTCGAAGGCTCGATCCGCTTCGGGGGCTACACGCTCAATGGCACGGGGGGTAAAGACATCCTGGTAGCGAAAATCTCGCCACGGGGCGATGTCATGTGGGCACGCAACTACGGTGGCATGCTCGATGACGAGCCAACCGCCCTGAGCCTCGACAGCCAAGGCAACGTCTACCTGGCGGGACGCTACGGCGCATCGGCCGTTTTCCAGAACGTACTCCTGAGTGCCCGCGACGAAGATGAAATCTTTGTTGCCAAGATCAGAACCACCGGCGAGCTGGCATGGGCCAAAACGGCCCGCACCCGCGGCCAGTCGCGCATCAATGACCTGGCCATCCACGCCGCTACGGGCAACTGCTACGCTGTGGGCGAGTTCGACCAGCTGCTCGTCGTCGAAGGCGATACCCTCACATGCCTCGCGGGCTGGGACCTGTTCCTCATCCGCTACGACAGCCTGGGCAACGCCCGCCGCCTCGACCAGGTCATTACGCCCAAAGGCGATAACCAGCTGCGGGCCGCCACCTGCGATGCTTACGGCAACCTCTACCTGACGGGCCACTGCGTGTCGGGAACGGTTTTTGGCAGCAACTACGTCATGGCCGAGCGCAATGGCTACTACGTAACCAAGCTCAATCCCCAGGGCGAGGCCTTGTGGATCGCCCAGGGCCAGCACTCGGAACGCAGCAGCGGCCATGAACTGGCGGTTCTGCCCTCGGGGGAAATCGCCGTGCTGGGCCGCTTCCATCAAGGCATGGAGCTGGGGGGGCAGCGGCTGGCAGCCCGCCCGGGGCACAACGTTTTCATGGCTCGCTTCAGTCCCAGGGGCGATCTGCGCTGGCAGACCCAGCTGAGCAGCCCCTACAAACTGGGCCCCGCCCGCCTGGCAGTCGATAGGCTGGACTACCTCTATGTAGCCGCTCATTACACGCAGCAGGCCCAGCTGGCCGACCAGTCCTTCCGCAGCCGCACCGCCGAGGAGCTGCTCGTAGGTCGCTTCAGCCCCGACGGCAAAACGCTGGTGAGCCGCAGCTTCGAATCGGAAATGAGCGACTCGGCCCTGAGCATCGCCCAGAGCCAGAACCGCTGGCTGTTCCTGGCTGCGCCAGGCACTTTCGACCAGAAGAAAACCGACCAGTACTCGGACGACGGCTACTTTGTGGTTCAGAGCTGCTTTGTGGCCAAGATCACCACGGGCAACGACCTGCCGGCATGCCTGTCCCCGCTCGATGCCCGCGTCATTGAGCTGCGCGAGCGCGACGCGCTCCTCGTCTGGCAGCACGACGAGGAAGCGACGGGCTATGAGATCCAGTTCCGCGACCTGCGTACCGACGAATGGATCAGCCGTTCATCGGCGCGGGCCAGCGTGCTGCTCAGCGAGCTGCAACCCGGTACCGAATACGAATTCAAGGTGCGCAAGCTCTGCCCTCGCGTCAATTCCGAGTACAGCAAGTCTGTCACTTTCCGGACGCTGCTGCCGCTGGTGGTGTGCAACATCCCGCGTGATTTTGCCATCCGGGCCATCAACCCGACCCATGCGACGGTACAGTGGTTCGGCGACAACAGCACCGAAGGCTACACCACCTACGAAGTTTTCTACCGGGTCAAAGGTCAAAGCCGGTGGTACTCGCATTTCACGCAGGCGAACCTGCAGGCCCTGACCGACCTGCAGCCCGGTACCACGTACGAAGTGCGGCTCATGGCCCACTGCGAGAACAACTTCCATTCCGACACGAGCGACATCCGCAGCTTCACCACCCTGAAGATCACCGAATGCAAGGTGCCCGACCAGGTCAAAATCAACCACATCGCCTCCAGCAGTGCCCACCTCTCGTGGAAGCCCGTCGATCAGGCCATCAGTTACCGCGTCAAGTGGCGACAGGTGGGCAGCTCGGCCTGGGAAGTTACCAACTCGTCGCTCAATACCCTGACGATCGTCAACCTGGAGCCTGAAACTTACTACGAGATCAGCGTACGTTCCAAATGCGATGCCGAGAGCTACTCGAACTACTCGAGCGCCCAACGCTTCCGCACCCTCATGGTCTGCGACCCGCCACGCAACGTAACGGTTTCGAACCTGACCTCCGACGGCGTGCGCGTGCGCTGGCAAGCCCCGCGCGGCAACTACCAGAGCTTCCTGATCCGCTACCAGAACACGGCCACCGGCGCATGGAAAAGCCAGACCGTCTACGGCCAACAAGTCTATCTCAAAGACTTGGCCCCCGAATCGGAGTACGAACTGTACGTGCACAGCCTCTGCGGCGACACGGTGCGTTCTCCCTCGAGCGGAGTCTACACCTTTTCGACCCTGCCCAACGTGCCCTGCAATCCGCCCGACCGCGTAACCATCGTCTCGAGCGAGTACCGCGCCACCGTAACCTGGAACCAGCCCCAAGGAGCAATGAGCTACGTCCTGATGTGGAAGCTGGACAAACCCGACGAACCCTGGACCAAAACCCAGATCAAAAACCCCAGCCGGGGCGAATACGAAATCGAAAACCTGCTGCCCGAAGCTACCTACCTGCTGCGGCTCCAGACCCAGTGCCTGGCCTCGAACGCGTGGGTCGAAAAAAGCTTTGTAACGCTGGCCCCCAACCCCACGGTGCTCTCGCTCGAAAACGCCTTCGAGATCAAAGCTGACCCCCAGAAACCGCTGCTCACGGTCGATTACCGGCTGCCCAAAGCCCAGAAAGCCCGCCTCGAATTCTACAACCTGATGGGAGCACCCATTGCAGGCTATGACCTCAACCAGCCCAACGGGGTCGTCAAAGTCGATACCGAACGCTGGACTACGGGCGTCGTTTTCTGCAAACTCATTATCGATGAGCAGAACTTTTCCATCAAAAAACTAGCTATATCCAAATAGTTTTTACAGAACAAAAACTATTCAGAAGCCCCCGAAGCGTCCGGTACGTGTGGCGGTGGTCATCAACCAGATCGACCGCGCCCAGCAGTTTGAATGGCTCGCCGAGTCGATAGACCGACAGCAGACCGAGCTGCGCTTCGTGCTGCTGAACGACGGCGACTCGCACCTGGAACGCTACCTGCGGGCAAAAGGACTGCCCGTACGGCGCATCCGCTACCGCCGGCCTCTCGACCTGCCGCGCTGTCTGGTTGAGCTGGTGGGCCACTGGCTGCGATACCGGCCCGACCGTGTGCATACCCACCTCCATATTGCCTCCTTGATCGGGCTGCTGGCGGCATGGCTGCTGCGGCTGCCGCGCCTGCACACCCGCCACCATTCGACCCTGCACCACGACTACCACCCGCATGCCCGCTGGCGCGACCGCCTCATCAACCGGCTCTCGCAGCAGATCGTGGCCATCAGCCCCGCCGTCAGGCAGGTGCTCGTCGAACGCGAAGGGGTATCGCCCGCGAAAATCATTCTCATTCCCCACGGCTTCCAGCTTGCGGCGTTTGCCCGACCCGACCCAGCACGCGTGGCGGCCCTGGCCCAAAAGTATAACCCGGCGGGTCAGCGTCCGGTGGTGGGCCTGGTCTCGCGGTTTACAGCCTGGAAGGGCGTTCAGGATGCCATCGACGCTTGGCCGCGGGTGCTGGACGTCTACCCCGACGCGCTGCTGCTGCTGGCCAATGCCCGGGGCGATGCCGAAGCCGAGATTTTGGCCCGACTCGACGAGCTGCCCGCCGGCAGCTGGGGGGCCATCCGCTTCGAGCCGGACATCCAGAGTTTTTATCCCCTGCTCGATGTGTTTGTGCATGTACCGGTCGATGCGTGGTGCGAGGCTTTCGGACAAACGTATGTGGAAGCGGCGGCAGCGGGCATCCCAATGGTGTGCACGCTTTCGGGTATTGCTCCCGAGTTCGTACGGCACAGGGTAAACGCGTGGGTGGTGCCTTACCGCTCGCCGGCGGCAATTGCCGAGGGCATCCTGACGCTGCTGGGGGCACCGGAGCAGGGGCAGGCCCTCGCCGCGCAGGCACGAGCCGATGTGCAGCGTTTCGACTTCGGTCCGTTTGCCGAGGCGCATGCCCGACTTTACAGAATCTGAACCGATGCCGTACCTTTGCATGGCATTTCTATGAAAAAAATTGATGGCCGGGGCATGGGCCTGCGCATGGGAGGGGTGGCCGTTCTGGTCGGCGGGGTACTCCTGGGCATCGATGCCTGGGCCCGTCCCCTGCCCCATCTGGGCTGGCTGCTGGCCAGCGGCTGGCTGCCCGGGTTGCTGAGCTGGCTGGTCTTCATGAACACGAACCGTAACCAGAAGCGTTCGAACCTGGCGTTTATGAACGCAGTAACTGCGGGACTGATGGCCAAGCTGCTACTGAGCCTGGGGTGGGTCGGGCTGGTGGGCTGGCTGACCGAGGTACCGCGCCTGCAACTGGGAATGGCCTACCTGATGCCGTTTCTGCTCTATACCGCTTTGGAAGTTCAGGGCCTCTTGAATAATTTGCGGGCCGAAACCGCTTCGGATTCCACTCCATG
>CALDDN010000072.1 GCA_937936615.1 uncultured Bacteroidia bacterium
CCTCGATGGCTTCCGGTTGTCTATTTTTACCGGATGCTCAAAACCTGGTTGCGAACCTTGGCCTGGGGGCTGCCGGCGGTCTGCTGCGCCACCCTGGGCCTACGGGGCTTTCTGATACCCAACGGCTTTATCGATGGGGGCGTGATGGGCGTTTCGATGCTGCTCTACGAAACGACGCACGTCTCGCTTGCTTTCTGGATTGTGCTGACCAACGCACCGTTCCTGCTGATGGGACTTCGGGTGGTGAACCTGCGTTTTGCCCTGCTCAGTTCGGTAATGGTAACGATTCTGTCGGCTGTCGTGGGGCTGGTGCCAACCTACGCCATCACGCAGCAACCCATACTGGCGGCCATTTTCGGGGGGGTGTTTCTGGGTGCGGGTATCGGTCTGGCGATTCGGGGCGGGTCGGTGCTCGATGGCTCGGAAGTGCTGGCCCTTTACATCAGCCGCAAGTTCGGTTTTTCAGTCGGCGAGCTGATTCTGATCATCAACCTGATGATTTTTTCGGTCGCGGCCTTCATCCTGAGTCTGGAACAGGCCCTGTATTCGATTCTGACCTACCTCAGTGCCTCGCGCACGATCGACTACATTCTGCACGGTCTGGAACAATACACGGCCATTACGATCATCTCGAAGTACTCAAAGGAGATCCGGCAGGCTATTACACACCAGACGCAGCGGGGCGTAACGGTTTACGAAGCCCGCGGAGGCTTCAGCGACCAACGGATAGATGTGCTCTACTGCGTGGTTACGCGCCTCGAAATCCACCGCATCAAGCGCATCATCGAAGAGTACGACCCCAACGCCTTCCTGACGACGCACAACCTGACCGAGGCCGGCGGAGGCCTGCTGAGGCGCACCTCGCACCTGTAACGATAGGAAGCTACTCCAACGAAACATGGAACAATCCCCAACCGCCAGTTTCGAGAACCGGCTGCTGCGCATCAACCAGCGGCTGCTTGGGCTGATCCGCAGCCAGCTCTGGGCCAAAGTATTGCTGGGCCTGCTGCTGGGTGCCCTCACAGGAACCCTGCTGGGCCCGAGCGTAGGCTGGGTGGAGCCGGATCTGTCGCGGGTCATTGCTGAGTGGCTCGCCGTGCCGGGCGTCATTTTCATCAAACTGATCAAACTGATCATCATTCCGCTGGTCGTATCGTCGATCATGCTGGGCCTGCTTTCGAGCGAGGACCTGGAGCAGCTGCGGCGGCTGGGGCTGCGCGTGGCGGGCTATTTTGTCTTTACGACTGCTGTTTCGATCAACCTGGGCCTGCTGATGGCCTATCTCATCCAGCCTGGGCGGGCTTTTGAGGTGCCACAGTCGGTAGAGCTGACCGAGGCACCGGCTCCCAAAGCTCTGGATTTCACATCGATACCCAAGTTCATCACCAACCTGGTGCCCGATAACCTGCTGGGAGCTTTGGTGCAGGCCGAAATGCTGGGCGTCATCGTGGCAAGCATTCTCTTTGGCATCGCCATTTTCTCGCTCTCGGAGCAGTACAGCAAGCCCGTTACTCGCCTGCTGGGGGCCACGCAGGAAATCAGCATGACGGTCGTAGGCTGGAGCATGCGCCTGGCCCCCTTTGCCGTCTTCGGTCTGGTATGCCAGCTCACCGCCCAAACAGGCCTCGAGGTGCTGCAAAGCATCATCTACTACATGCTGACGGTGATTTCGGGGCTGGCCTGCCTGCTGGTGTTCTATCTGCTGCTGGTTGCTCTGCTGGCCCGCCGCAACCCCTTCTGGTTTCTGAAAAACATTTCCGAAGTGCAATTGCTGGCCTTTTCGACAGCCAGCTCGGCAGCCACCATGCCCCTGACCCTCAAAGTTGCCGAAGAGAAACTGGGCGTACGGCGCAGCCTCGTGCAGTTTATCGTGCCCATTGGGGCGACGGTCAACATGGACGGAACGGCCCTTTACCAGGGAGTGGCGGCGATCTTTCTGGCGCAGGCGTTTCAGGTCGAGCTGACGATGCCGGCTCTGGTTCTGATGGTCGTTACGGTAGTCCTGGCATCGATCGGGACACCGGCCACGCCCGGAGCTGGCATCATCATTCTGGCTACCATCCTGCAACAGGTGGGTATTCCGGCTCAGGGTATCGCTCTGATTCTGGGAGTGGACAGCTTTCTGGGGATGTGTCGCGCCACGCTCAACGTTACGGGCGACCTGACCAGCTGTCTGGTGTTCGACCGCTGGCTCAAAACGGCACAGCAAGAGCCTGCCTCTCCAGTTTGATCGAAAAACAATTACGCAATCGCACCGGCAATGTATCTTAGCTCTCATGCTGCCCGATGAACTGAGCCTGCGCCTGAGCCGCCAGCTGGCCGAGTGGCGCGAGGAAGACCGGTACCGCAGCCTGCGGGCACCCGATCCCCAGGCCATCGATCTGGTATCGAACGATTACCTGGGACTGCGGCATCACCCCCGACTGCGGGAAGCGGCAGCTCAGGCTGCCGTCTCCGAAGGAGCGGGCAGCGGCGGCTCACGCCTGCTAAGCGGGCACAGCGAACGCTTTACCCGCCTTGAATCGACGATTGCCCGATATCACCGGGCCGAGGCCGCCCTTTTTTACAATTCGGGCTATGAGGCCAACGTGGGACTGCTTGCCACCCTGCCCGCCCGCACCGATACGATTCTCTACGACGCGAAAATCCACGCTTCGATGCGCGATGGCATCCGCCAGAGCCTGGCCCGCTCCTATTCGTTTCCTCACAACAACCTCGACGAACTGGAGCGGCTTCTCGATCGGGCCACCGGACAGGTCTTTGTCGCCGTCGAGGCCCTTTATTCAATGGATGGAGACCTGGCCCCGCTGGCCGACCTGGCGGCCCTCTGCCGTGAGCGGGGGGCAGGCCTCATTGTTGACGAAGCCCACTCGGCTGGACTTCGCGGGGCAGGCGGACGAGGACTGGTGTGCGAGCTGGGCCTCGAAGAAGGCGTGCTGGCGCGGGTCATCACCTACGGCAAAGCCTGGGGCGCAATGGGTGCGGCCGTAGTCGGCCCACCCCTGCTGACGGAATATCTGGTCAACGCCTGCCGCTGCTTCATCTATACGACGGCGGCTCCGCCGGCGGTACTGGCAGCGGTAGAAGCGGGCTACGAGCTGATGCCTGCTTTGGATGCTGAGCGGGCGCGGGTTGGAGAGCTGGCGGCTCAGCTGCGGCAGGGACTGAGCCAGTTTTCGGAAGCGGAACGGATTCTGGGGGGTGAGGGGGCCATCGTCGCGTGGGTACTGGGCAAGATGGCCCGCCGCGTGGCCGACTTCCTGCAACGCAGCGGCTTCGATGCCCGGGCCGTGGCTGCGCCCACCGTCGAAAAAGGCAGTGAACGCATCCGCTTCTGCCTGCACAGCACCAACCGCCCCGACGAAATCGAACAGCTGCTGGCCGTGCTGAAGCAGCAGCGGGGCTAGGGGGTCAGCCGCCCTGACGAGCCGTAACGACTTCGATTTCGTCGCCGTCGGCAAGGCGGTGTTCGGCCCAGCGGCTGCGGGGAACTACGGCCAGGTTGACAGCCACGGCTACCCCTCCTGTATCGGGGTTCAAGCCCAGCTGGGCCAGTACCTCGACGAGGGCCGCTTCGGGGGCAGGCCAGTCCTGCCAGTCGCCGTTAATTTTGATTCGCATGCCTGGGCGGAAATCGTACGGTACAAATTTCGGCAAAAATGGCCCACTTGGTAAAATAGAGCCTGAGACTCCATCCGAAGCTTGCCTGCTTGGGATCGCTAGCTTCCGGAGGCTGATTGGGGATATGATGTTCAACAGCCCGCACCATTCATGCTGGAGTGAGTATCTACTAGTTTAGATAGAATAAAAAAGACGCGCCCAGCTGGGCGCGTCCATAACAAAAGCAGAGTGGAAGATCGGTTACCGGGCGATCACCAGACGAAGCGGCTGGAAGGCGTGGCCTTCGACCTGAACATGGAGCCGGTAGACACCGCCAGCCAGGTCGGAGAGGTCGAGGTTGAGCGATTCGAGGTCGCTGGCCGCCTCAAATGACTGGAGGAAAACCTGACGACCGGTCAGGTCGTGAATCATAACCCGACCGCTTCCAGCCGGACATCCCGTCAGCTGCAGGCTTACCGGACCACGGCTTGGGTTGGGATAGGCTAGCAGCTCGGGCAGGGTCTCGCTGCGGGGCGATTCGCCTGCACGCAGGGTCTGCACGAAGAAGTTCTGTGTCGTCCAGGGCGAGTACACGCCGCCGGTGCACACCGTACGCAAGCGGTTGCGGTACATGGTCTGGCGGTTGAGGCCCGTAACCGTATACGAGATGATCGGAAGAATGGAATTGAGCGGCACAATCGTAAACGAGCGGGTCTGGAAGGTGCTCATGTCCATGACTTCCAGTTCGTACATCGTGGCACTGGGCACCGACCCCCAGTTGAAGGTGTAGCTGTTGCCGGTGATGTTGGTGTAGTAGAAGTCGCGGCTGGGGCGGGGGCAGGGCGCGGGGGGTACGACGTTGACGGTCTGGCAGGCGGTGTAGGTGCAGCCGTTCTTGGAACCCGAGTAGCAGATCACATGGGTGCCGATTCCAGCGACCGAGGGCGTAAAAGTGCGACCACTGATACCCGGGCCGACAAACGTGCCGCCGGCTGGTGTACCAGTCAGAGTAACGGCGGGGTCTGCCGAGCTGTAAGTCTGGGCCAGCCCGCTGATCGACGACGGAATGGTAAAGGTGTTGATTGAGACGGAAGCCGGCACATCGACACAGCCCGAGAGGTAGGTGCGTTCGCAGGTAAAGACCGTAGGCAGCTGTACAATGGCTGTCGTGCGGTCGGTTGTCGCGCTGTTGTGGGGCCAGAAGAGGCCGGTTCGCGGATGCTCGATCACGCTGAGCTGGGCCGTTCCGCCGACACAGACGGGATTAGGAGTGGCCTCGATCCAGGCCGGGCGGCTGTAGAGGTCGGCTACTTCGGCCGCCGTTAAGGCACGGTTGAGGAGCCGGAATTCATCCATGGCCCCCTGCAAGTCGGAATGCGACCCCATAGGGAACCAGCTCGAACGGGCGATGTAATTCTGATTGCGTACCACGTTGCTGTAAATGTCCTGGGCATACGTCTGGCTGCCGGCCAACTGACCGTTGACGTAAATGGCGATGCTGCGCGGAGTCAGCACGGCCGTATACCAGGCGTATTTCCCTGCAATCGCAGTTCCAGCCCAGAAGTAAGTTGAAGGCTGCGGCTGATTGTGGGTATGCACCGTCAGGTTGCCGCCCAGGTTGGCAAAAAGTACGTTGTCGCCAAAGGGGCCGTTGCCCATTTCAAAAATCCGTTCGTGCATGCCCGCCGATGGGTTGTCGAAGCGCACCAGAGCCGAAATCGTGATGCCCTGATCGAAAGCCGCCGGCAACGACGGTACGCTCAAGTACTTGGGAGCCGGGTTGTTGATCGCAGGGCCAGGCGGGTTGTCAAAAAGTACCGCCGAACCGCGTTCACCGCTTACCGGCACGATTGCACCGGTCGGTACGGGGTGAAATCCGCCGCCACCCTGGTCTTTCCAGAGATCGCCCGCACAGAACGGGTAGTAGATATCCAGGTCGTTGTTGCAGGGAATCACCTGAATGGTCGTATAGTCTGGGTCGCTGAAAGTCCTGGTGCAGCCCGTGGTTTCGTCGCGCATCGTTACGGTATAGGTTGTCGTCTGGGCCGGACTGACCTGCAGTACCCCCGTAGGATTAGGCCCGAAATTGCCCGGTTGCCAGCTGAAGGTATAGCCCTGCGGGCTGTTGCAGCTGCCCGAGCAAGCGGCTACAATGACTCCGGGCTGGTTGCAGTTGGCATGCTGCGATACGTTGGCAATAACCTCATCCATTGGGATGACCTGCACCGTTACCGCTGCCGTGCCGGAACATACGTTGGCAAAGCCCAGCAGGGTATAGGTCGTGGTCTGCATGGGGTTGACCGTCAGGGTGGAGCCGTTCCGGTTCAGGGGCAGCCAGATGTAGGAATCGGCTCCGGTCGCCGTGAGGGTGGTGCTGCCGCCCGGGCATACGGCCGGTGGATTGGCCGTGGCCGTCAGGTCGATGCTGCCCACGGTAACGGTTACAGTAGCACTCGCGCTGCAGTTGCCCGTGGTACCCGTTACCGTAAAAGTCGTCGTCTGGTTGACGTTGCGGCTAATGCTGGCACCCTGTACGTTGCCCGGTCGCCAGAGGTAGGTCGTGGCTCCGCTGGCGGTCAGCTGGACACGTCCTCCTGTGCATACCGAACTCGGCGTAGCAGTAGCTGCGACCGAAAAGCCCGGACCTACTGTAACGGTGATGCTGGCACTGTTGGTGCAGCTGCCCGTAGTGCCAATCACCGTGTAGGTTTTGGTGGCCTGCAGGTTTTCCGAAAGTCCTGGTGTCGTAGCGTTATTGGGCAGCCAAAGGTAGCTCGTGGCACCGGTCGCTGTCAGGCTCACCGGACCGGGACACTGCAGATCGGTGGAGCTGGCGTTGATCGCCAGGTCGCCGGTCGGCACGGTTACGCGCACCGTGGCGGTGGTGGTGCAGCTGCCTTGCACGCCGGATACGGTGTAGGTAGTCGTCTGCGTGGGATTGACCGTTACACTGCTGCCGCTCAGATTGCCCGGCTGCCAGGTGTAGCTGCTGGCATTGGCGGCCGAGAGGGTTACGGGGTTACCCGGGCAGCTGGTGGCCGGCGAAGCCGTCGGACTCAGGGACGGCCCCGCGCCGACGGTAACCGTAACTGTCGCGCTGTTGGTGCAGTTACCGGTGGTGCCGATGACCGTATAGGTCGTCGTCTGGCTGACGTTGCGGGTGATGGTCGCACCGAAGAGGTTGCCCGGCAGCCAGCGGTAGGTTGTGGCACCAGTCGCCGAGAGGTTTACGCTGCCCGCCTGACAGAGACTCGAAGGGCTGGCAGTAGCGTTGACCTGAATGCCGGGGCCTACACTAACGGTCAGTGTAGCGGTGTTGGTGCAGCTGCCCTGTCGGCCGGTTACCGTAAAGGTGGTCGTCTGCAAGAGGTTGATGCCCACCGTGGCCGTGGTGTAGCCGCCAGGCTGCCAGGTATAGAACTGGGCACCCGATGCCGTCATCGTTACCGGTCCGGGGCAAGGCAGATTGGTGTTGTTGGCAACGATATTCAGACCGCCCGTGATCACCGTAACGGTTACAGCGGCCGTGCTGGTGCAGTTGCCATCGGAGCCGGTTACGGTGTAGGTCGTGGTCTGACTGGGGCTGACCACCACCGAGCTACCGCTCAGGTTGCCGGGCATCCACGTGAAGGACTGCGCTCCACTGGCGGTAAGAGTCGTGCTGCCGCCCGGGCAGATCGAGGCTGGGCTGGCCGAAGCCGTGATTTTGGGCGCAGGCAGCACCTGTACTGTTACCGTGGCACTGTTGGTGCAGTTGCCCGTAGTGCCGGTAACGGTAAAGGTTGTCGTCTGATTGACACTGCGGGTAATGGGCGAACCGATGGTATTTCCCGGACTCCAGCGGAAAGTAGTTGCACCGGTGGCAGTGAGGCTTATTTGGCCCGGGCCGCAGCGCGGGTTGGGCGAGGCCGAAGCCGTAACCGTGGGGGGAGCAGCTACGGTTACGGTTACCGTCGCCGAGTTGGTGCAGGTACCGGTGGTGCCCGTTACAGTAAAGGTCGATGTCTGGGTCAGGTTACGGGTGATGCAGCTGCCGGCCAGGTTGCCCGGATTCCAGCGGTAGGTCGAAGCCCCCGAAGCGCAGAGCTGCACGTTGCCCGGGCAATTGAGGCTCGGCGGGTTGGCCGAAGCCGTCACCGTGCCCCCGATGACGTTAACGGTAACTGTTGACGACTGGGCCGCACACGCGCCATTGGTCGTCCGGACAAAATAGGCCCCGGCAGTGGTGGCTGTATAGGTCGGCGCATTGGCTCCGGTGATGGGCTGGTTGTTGCGGAACCACTGGTAGTCGCAGTTGGTGCAGGGTGCCGTCGTGAAGAGCTGGTCGCCGCCCGCGCAGATCGAAACGGTGGGGGTGGTCGGAGAGGTAATCTGGGCTGTAACCGAAATGGAAGTCAGGCAGGTGGCCTGCTGGACCTGAGCCCGAATGTGATTGCCGGGCGCGGTTCCAAACCCAAGCATCAGGTTCGTAGGGCAATAGGACATAATGGTTCCATGTGCGTTTTGCAGCGGTTGCGACGGGCAGCTTGCGCATATAAAGCTTGCGTTTTCACCCATCGAGTTATGGGGTGAGCAGGCGCAGTTTTCAAACGCGCCTCCGGGCCACAAACAGCTGTGCGTGTGCGGAGAACCTAGGTTGTGGCCCAGCTCGTGAGCTATTACTTTAGTAGCTCCATCAAAGAATGGGGTCGGAAATGGCTGGGTCGCAGCGACTGGGCTGACTCCAGAAACCCCTGCTCGGATGTTTTTTCCTTCACACAACACGGTTCTGTAAAATGTGGTTGTAGGCACGATATATCCTCTTCCACCTCCTGGAGTGTAAAATATACTATGAAGCAAATCCCAATTCCCCGATCGATTGGCTGCATAGTTAGAAGTTCTTCGAATTAAGGAATCGGTCTTGTTTCTGTCGGATGCACTCAGCTGCTGGTACGGATCGGTTGCCGGTGTCAGCACATCGGTATCATAAAGCACGACCGTAATGCCATCCAGGGCCATGACAAATTGTACAGCGTTAAATATTGCTGCCACGTGGCTCTTGACCGCTGCAACAGTCTGCTTGTCCTGAATAAGTTCCGAGTGTGCGACCATCAATACCTTGATTTGCGGACAATTCGTGGTGTTATGGGTTTCTGCTGCATCGCCCTTTGTATCATTATGAAAATGGTCGCTGTCCTGAAGGGATGAAGTGGTTCCACAAACAAACGGCAGGTCTCTTTTCAGGTCCGTGCTCTGGAACATAACCTGGTCTCCATACCCCAACCGGACGTAAGGACATTCGGGAATCTTTCCCAAAACATAGGAATTGGCATTCCAGAATAAAAGTCCAACAATTTCATCTTGCAGAAAGCTGATGGCCGCCTCTCGTCGCCCTGTTACATGCCCATGTTCCGGAAGTACATACCCAGAGTAATAGAGGCCATCGTACTTTTCTCCGGTCTCCATCGAACCGGCCATCGTGCTGGTTGCTTCCAGATACACATTCAATAACTTTCCTGATTCAAGCGGAAGGCTGACCACGAGCCGCTCCGGCCGTTCAAATAGAAGCTGTTGCCAAACCGATTCGTCGCGCTTCCAGACAAAAGCCGGAGTTGTTGAAAGGGGATCGGTATCGCTGCGCAATACTTCTTTTCTCGAAGAAGAGCCAAAAGGCCGGTACACCGGCACCTCCTGCTCGATGAAGCAGCCCATTTTCGAGGGTTGAAGCAGTCCGCAGGGCTTGTAGACGCGAACCACTTCGCCGGTCTGGCCGCGCAGCACGCCAAAGGTGCTCAGAACCAGCAGCAGGCCCAGCAAAAGCTTGGGCCTGAAGGACGGATTTAAAAAACGACTGTGAATCATTGGGTTGGGTAAAAAGAAGGGTTAGTCGAATCGCGGGGGTTTGAGCCGCGTTCTCAAGGTTATCTTTTGGCACCCAACCCACCTTTCTGGAGATTCCCCTCTGCTCAGGATTTATTTTTTCCGATCCCGATCGACCGTGGAAACAGGCAATCAAGACAAACTGCGGAGCCTCCCAAAACAGGACAGGCCTGCAGCCCCATACCGCCGCAACTTTCAGGCCTGCAGCTTAAATCGTTCAGGGACCTGACTAAACCTCGGCAAAATGGCTAGCGCGTGTTCCTGAGCCAGGCTGCCAGCGTTTCGATGACTTCGGCGCGGCCAATCTCATTGAACAGTTCGTGAAAGAAGCCCTCGAAGTGGACATGCTGCACGCTCACGCGCTGATCCAGCTTGTTGAGGAACTGCCGCGTGCGGCCTGTATCGGCCAAGCGGTCGTCGCCGGCCGTCATCACGAGCAGGGGCGTGCGAATTTTGTCGGCTTTCTTGAGGGCCAGGGACTGCTGCCGCAGCAGCTCCTCGAACCAGGCCGGAGTGGCCTTGCGGCGAATCAGCGGATCGGCGCGGTGAGCCGCGACAACTTCCGGATCGTGGCTCAGGTCTTCGGCCCGCAGGCCATTGTCGATGGCCAGGCGCGGGAGCAGGCCCACGGCAGTTTTCGAGAGCAGGCGTTTCCAGGCAGGCACCTCGGCAGCTATCCCCAGAAGCGGAGCCGAGAGCACGGCTCCTGTCAGGTTGCGGTCTACGGCCCGTTCCTGCAGGTAGCGTACTACCACCAGCCCCCCCATCGAGTGGCCCACCAGGTAGAGCGGCCCCATGACGCGGTCGGTCAGGTAAGTGAGCAAGGCTGCCAGGTCGTCGAGGTACTCGTCGAAATGGCGGATGTAGACCGATGCACCTGCACTTTGGCCGTGCCCGCGCAGATCGAGGGCGTAAGATGCATAGCCCAGGCGGGCAAAATCGGCCATGATTCGATGATAACGCTGGCGGTGTTCGAAGCCGCCATGCACCCAGACCAGCGTCGGAAAAGGCTCGTGGGCGTGGGTACGCTGGTGACTGCAGGCCAGGCGCGTGCCATCGGCCGATTTGAGGGCTACGGTTTCGACGGCAGGAACTTCCATTTGCAAGTTAAAATTAAGCGTGCCCCATCACCCGGATACGCCCCCTGTGTTACCAAATTATGAAAATTCCGCCGTCGGGCGGTCAGACTCAGGCACAGACAGCTAAATTTGTTTCTCAATTAAGCACCAATCAATGCAATTGATTCAGAAAAATAAAATTTTATATCAAAAAATCTATAAAAGTCATGCAAAGTGAATAAAATTGAGACATGAAAAGCGCATCGATAAGCCTGCTGCTGCTGCTGACGTGTATTTCTGCAAGTGCCCAGTACCTTGTTCCGCCCGACACGGGCCGCCGTCCCCTGCCCTTCGCCATCGATCCGAGCAAGCGCATGCCCGAAGACGAGCTGGCCGACAAAAAAACCGGTACTTTCGTAACGGGTCTGCCACGCTTCGAGTACGACCCTATCCGGGGCTTCGGAGCGGGCGGCAATGCTTTTCTCTTTTTCAACAAGGACGAACGCGACCCATTTTTTGAATACACCCCCTACCGCCACCGCCTCAATGCCGAGCTGTTCATCTACCAAAACGGACGCATAAGCTACGCCCTGAACTACGACGCGCCCTACCTCCTCAACAGCCCCTGGCGGATGCGGGCCGATGTTGTGTTTTACGAGGATCCCAACGCACAGTACTGGGGTATCGGACGCGATTTCCTGCGAGGTCTGCAATTTACCGATGCCCGTACCGGCCAGACCCGCCGCTTCCGTCGTCTGCGCGACTACGAGGAAAACCTGACCCTGGCACAGACCGATTCCCTGGGTATTTACCGAACCAATCATCACTTCAACCAGATGGTCCAGCAGGAGCAGCTCTACAATGTGCTGGGCGAGCGCGTCTTTCTGGGCGGGCGGCTCCGCCTGATGTTCGGTATCGAGTTTCTGTTTACAAAATTTACGAGCTACCAAGGCCGCCAGGCCGAGGAAGCCCGCGACCTGACGGGCCGTGCCGTCGATGCTTTCAACCAGACCACTCTGTTCGATATCCAGCGCGAGGACGGCACCTGGAACCGCTTCAATCTGAGCGGCTACGACCCCGACCGCAGCCGGTCTTTCTACACGGGCATGCTCGCCGCCGCCCTCATCTACGATACCCGCGACTACGAACCGGACCCCTCCAGAGGAATATTTCTGCAGTACTCGCACGAGCACTGCACGCCGTGGCTGGGTTCCGACTTTAATTTTCACAAGTTCATGATTCAGGGCCAGTACATTGCTACGCCCCTGCGCTGGCGCGAAGGCCGCAGTCGCCTGACGTTTGCAGGTATGGCCTGCGTAGGCTACATTTTTGGCCTGAGTATCAATTTTATTGAGATGTGGGATTTGTCGAGTCAGGCCGAAGCCGGAGGCATCCTTGTTCTCGGGGGGGCGCGGTCGATTCGGGGTTTTCGCGAGGCTCGGTTTGTGGCACCCGCTGCCGCACTCGTCAATCTGGAGTTGCGCTCCCGTTTCTATGACTTCCGCCTGCTCAGGCAGCATTTTCATGTGGGTCTGGTACCCTTTTTCGATACGGGCAGCGTCTGGGACCGGCTGGCCGATTTCGATTTCAGCCGGTGGGTGGCTGCCCCTGGGCTTGGGGCACGCATGGGCTGGAATCAATCTACCATCTTCCGCCTCGACTACGGACGGAGCACCGAAGGGGGGCAGGTCTTTTTCAGCTTCGGGCACATCTTCTGAGGGCTGCCGGTGTATCGCAGTTTGCTTGTACCTCGGGCTGTACCAGTCCGGTCGTGGTTTGACAGATACCCGAGTTTGGACGGTATGAGCTGGCACGGAGATGCTCAGGGTGTACCCGCCGGCGGCAGGATCACAATCTCGACGCGACGGTTACGGGCGCGACCGCGCTTGGTGTGGTTGGTGGCTACGGGCTGGGTTTCGCCCCAGGCCTGAACCTCGATGCGCTCGGAACTGACCCCCGCTTCGATCAAAGCCTGCCGCACCGCTTCGCAGCGGGCCGTACTTAAATCCTGGTTGAACTCATCCGAACCCGTGAAGTCGGTATGGCCCCGCACGATGGCCCGCAAGTCGGGATACTGGGTCAAGAACTGCTTCGCCTCCTCGACCGTGGGCTGCGAATCGGCGCGGGGCTGGGCGATGTTAAAATCGAAATAGACCGTATAGCTGGGCAACGTGCCGACGGGCAGACGGCTGGCAGGGCGTGTCTCCGGGGGGCGACGCTGGGCCGCGGCGTAGGTAGCCCATTCATGATCGGTGCGCGGGGTGTTGTCGCACCAGCCCTGCCCTTCAGCCTGGCCCGTCGGCCCGCAGAAGCGCAGCCGGACACGGTGCAGGCCCACATCACGGGCTGCGAAAGTCAGCAGGTAGCTGTGCAGCATGCGCTGGTAGATATCCTCGAAGACATCTTCGAACTCGAAGGTGCCATAGATGTGGCGGTGGCTCCCACCGGTGTGGCGGGCCAGCCGCTCGAGGGCCCCCGGAGCCACGCTGTCGCCAAAGTCGACCGTGTGAACTGGGATGCGGTTGACGCGAGCCTCGTAGATAATCGTATCCTGAAAAAAGCGGGAGGCATTGTCGGCCCCGTCTGAGAAGAGAACCAGGGCTTTGCGCCGGAAATCGCGCACGCGGCGCAGCTGCCGCAGGCCCTCGAAAACCGCATCGTTGATGGCTGTACCCCCGGCGTAGCTGCCCATGCCCTTGACCGTGAGTTTCTGGAGCAGGCGCGTGGCATCGGTAGTCGGGGCGATCTCGTGAACCACGCGGTCGTCGAAGCGAATGAGTCCGAAGGCATCGCGGTCGCGCTTGCGCTTGACGAGCTGGCGTACCGCTTCCTGCACGCGGTCGCAGCGTTCGTGGCCCATCGAGCCGCTGTAGTCCATCACGATGTAGAGAGCCATCGGTTCGGTGTTGCGTTCGTTCAATTCACGCAGCGAGATGCGCCACAGCGTATCGGTTCGCACCCCGTCTATCGAATCGACCACCAGGCACCAGGCATCGTTCCAGCGGCGGCCGCTGCCCCCGCTGTAGTACCAGCCCGCCGAGTCCATGAGCTGGACGTAGATACCCAGCGAGTCGGGCCGCGGATCAATGTGGCTGATGTGCAGAAAGGGGTTGGCCGCATCGAGACTATCCAGCGGCTTTACGCCCCGAAACCAGACGGGCTTGTAGCCGGGAGGAGGTGTGCAGTCGGCCGAAACCTGAGGTTCGGCCGCAAAGCGCGGCACAGGCCGTGTCGGCTGATAGGTTTGCTCCGTGGTTTTTTGGCGGAAGAGGGCACAGCCGCCCAGCAGCAGGGCCAGCACCCCTGCCACCAGTTGCTGAGTTCGCATGGGCGGGTTGCTTCAAGTCAAACGTTCTGCTAAAGTAAAGATAGAACTGTCGGGCGGTGTGGCAGGTTTCGAGTTTTGAACAGGATCGGAGCATGTCTGCTCCAGCACCTGTAAATCGGGACAAAAAAGATGCCGACGCGGCCCCGGTAGCCCCCCAAAAAACCGCGCAGGCGGTCAGGCCCACGCGGTCGGTTTAGTCGCTGAAGATCAGCTAGCAGTCCGATGGCAAGTAGAAAGCCGTCCGTATGTGGGCAGCTTCATTTTCATTTCAAATATGGGGCTTCAAAAACCGGCAAACTATGATGCCTGTCATGAAATCGGCCCAAAAACTTGGGCAGCAAACGATTACGGAAGCAAGACCAATCAGCCCATAAATACAAAAAATACATGACCCTATCTTTTTTCGCCCCAAAAAGCCCTTTAATTTATTTTTTTAATTTTATATTTATTTTTACTATCAAAAATATGTTTTCAATTTATTTTTTGAATAATCGATCGGCTGGCGGAACAAAATGCTTGGTTTTCAAGGTCGGGCAAAGCTTTCGATCAAAAACAAGAAGCAATCTTTTTTAACTAAAAAATAGAACAATATTTCACAAAAAATACCCCAAAAAAACCTTTTTTGATAGAGGGGTTCCGATCTGATTTCAAGGGCCAGTTCCCTGAAAGTTAACATAGCCATAATACGGAGCCGATTCTTGCGGAACGTCTGTCATCTATTTTTGAGCACGTGGGAAAGACCGTGCTCTGGCTTGGATTCGCGCTCGGCAGCCTGTTGCTGGCAGCCTGCAGTACCAATTCGGGCTACATCAAGATCAAAGGCAGCGAAACGGTGCTGCCCATTGCCCTCGAACTGGCCGAACAGGTCGGCGCAGACCGAACCTTGCCCTTGGTGTCGGTTACGGCAGGTGGCAGCGGCGTGGGCATCGCTGCCCTCGTCGAAGGCAATACCGATCTGGCCATGTCCTCGCGCGACATCAAACTCGAAGAAAAAATCCGCATCCGCAGCCGCGGAGAAGATTTTACCGAAATCGTGATTGGCCTCGATGCCCTGGCTCTGATCGTCCACCCGAGCAACCCTGTCGATTCGCTGACCCTGCAGCAAATCAAAGGCATTTTTCAGGGCAGCATTACCAACTGGAAAGAGGTGGGCGGCCCCGACCTGCCGATCGTACCCTTCAACCGCGAGTCGAGCAGCGGCACCTACGAATTTTTTAAGAAAGTAGTGCTCGAAAAGGAACGCTTCGGTAAGCTGCAGACCGTAGGGGCCAACGGCGAACTGGCCGAAAAAGTGGCTTCCAGCCCCAACAGCATCGGTTACGTGGGCATCGCTTTTGTCAATCAGCGGGAAACCAAAGCCCTGCGCATTTACAACCCCACAACAGGCCGCTCGGTAGCAGCCACTATCGAGAACTCGATGAATGGGACTTACCCCCTGGCCCGCCCCCTCTACTTCTATTACCTGAACCGTGATTCGGCGCGTGTCAAGCCCATTATCGACCTCATCACCTCAGAACGCGGACAGCGCATGGTGCTCAAATCCGGCTACCCGCCCAATCCCCAGTATCTGCCCAGCCTCTGACGACCCATGGCCCGCTCGCGTTCGCATTCCCTTGGCAACCGCCTGGCCGAAGCTTTCATCAAAAGCTGCGGCTGGGCCTCGACCCTGCTGGTGCTGGTCATTGTGATCTTTCTGTTCCGGCAGGGTGCCAGCCTCTTCTGGCAGTCGCCCCTCGAACAGGATTTGAGCCTAGTCGTACATCCCAGCAACAGCATCCGGCACCTCAACAGCAGCCAGCTGCGCGATGTCCTCGAGGGCAACATCCAGACCTGGGATCAGATCGGCGGCCCGCAGCTGCCCATTGCCGTACTTCACCCCTACAATCTGGAAAAGGAGCTGAAGACGCGAAAAATAATCCAAAAAAAACCGGAGGAACGCATCGGAAACGACCTGCAGGGGCTGCAGCCCCTGCTCGATTCGCTGCTCGGTGCCAACCCGGGGCTGCTGCTGATCTTCCAGCAACGCTTCCTGCCCCAAGCCAGTCAACCGGTAACGGTAGGCAATATCGAGCTGGGAACCTTCCTGGCAGGTCGCGACTGGGAGCCGACCGAAACCCCCATCCCCCTCTTCGGGGCCTGGCCCCTGCTGGCGGGCACCCTGCTCGTAACCTTTGGGGCGATTGTGGTAGCTCTGCTGCTGGGGCCGCCCGTGGCCATTTACCTGGCCGAGCTGGCCACGCCCCGCCAACGCAACCTCATCAAACCCTTGATCGAATTGCTGGCGGGTATTCCGTCGGTGGTTTTCGGTTTCATCGGGCTGGTGGTGCTGGTGCCGCTGATCGGTCAGGCTTTCCAGCTCGACAGCGGCAGCACGGCACTGGCCGGCAGCCTGCTTCTGGCCGTCATTGCTCTGCCAACGGTCATTTCGATAGCTGAAGATGCCATCCGATCCACTCCGCCCGCTCTGCGCGAGGCCAGCTTCGGCCTGGGAGCCACCCACTGGCAGACCATCTGGAACGTGGTACTGCCCTATAATCTCACGAGCCTGATCGCAGCCTTCATTCTGGGAGTGGGGCGCATCGTTGGCGAAACCATGGCCGTGCTCATGGTTACAGGCAACAACCCCCAGCTGGTGGGATTCGATTTCCTGGCTTCGGTACGCACCATGAGTGCAGCCATTGCCGCCGAGATGGGCGAAGCCCCCCAAGGTGGGCTTCACTACAAGGCCCTTTTCGGTATCGGCTGCCTGCTTTTTCTGCTGACTTTTGCCATCAACCTGACGGGCGAACTCATCATCAACCGCTCGAAACGCCTGCGCTGACCCATGCCCAGTCCCCGCCAAAATCAGGCACTTGTCTTTGTGCTGCTTCGCACCGTAACGCTGATCGTGCTGGCCATACTGGCTTTCATCCTGTTTTTCATCTTCATTAAAGGGATCGGGACAGCCATCCGCCCCGATTTCCTGACCGACTACCCCCGCGAGGGCATGCGCGAAGGCGGTATCTTTCCAGCCATCGTGGGCACGTTGCTGCTGACGCTACTTTCGATCGGGGTCTGCAGCCTCGTGGGCATCCCTGCCGGCATCTACCTGTCCGAATACGTACCCAAAGGCCGCTTCAAATCGCTGATCGACATCATGACCAACAACCTGGCGGGCATTCCTTCCATTGTTTTCGGACTCTTTGGGATGACCCTCTTTGTGGTGGGCCTGGGCTTCGGCGATTCGCTGCTGGCCGGATCGCTGACGCTGGCCATCATGGTGCTGCCCGTGGTCATCCGCACGACGGAGGAATCGTTGCGCAGCGTGCCCCAGGATATCCGCATCGCGAGCATCGGCATGGGTGCCACCCAGTTTCAGACCATCGCCCGGGTGGTGCTGCCGGCGGCTCTGCCGCGCATCCTGACGGGCATCATCCTGGCGATTGGCCGCGTGGCGGGCGAAACGGCTCCCATACTTTTTACGGTGGCCGCGCTCTATCTGCCACGCCTGCCGGGCAGCCTCTTCGACCAGGTGATGGCCCTGCCCTACCACCTGTACATCCTCTCGGTGAGCAGCCCCGACCCCGAGCGCAGCCTGCCCAAAGCTTTTGGCACAGCCCTCATCCTGCTGCTTATTGTTCTGGGCATGAACCTGCTGGCCGGCCGCCTGCGCCGGTACTACGGCAAAAAATACCGCATCCAGTAAGCCGATCCGCCATGCACAAGCTCGAAGCGCGTAACGTTAACTTTTACTACGGCAGCACCCACGCCCTCAAGAACCTGAACATGGCCATTGCCCGCAACACGGTAACGGCATTTATCGGACCGTCGGGCTGCGGCAAATCGACCTTCCTGCGGCTCTTCAACCGCATGAACGACCTGATCGAAGGCACCCGCGTCGAAGGCGAGGTGCTGCTCGACGGCGTCAACATCTACAGCAAGGATGTCGATCCGGTGGAGCTGCGCAAGCGCATCGGTATGGTTTTCCAGAAACCCAACCCCTTCCCGAAATCGATCTTCGAAAACGTAGCCTACGGCCTGCGCATCAACCGCGTCAAAGACAGCAAATTCATTCAGGAGCAGGTCGAGAAAGCCCTCTATCATGCCGCCCTCCTCGACGAGGTCAAGGACAAGCTCAAAAAATCGGCTTACGAGCTTTCGGGCGGCCAGCAACAGCGGCTCTGCATCGCCCGCGCCATTGCCGTCGAACCCTCGGTGCTGCTCATGGACGAGCCGACCTCGGCCCTCGATCCCATTTCGACCCAGAAAATCGAAAACCTGATTGTGCAGCTCAAGCAGAACTATACTATCGTGCTGGTAACTCACAACATGCACCAGGCCGCCCGCGTGAGCGATAAAACAGCCTTTTTCGTAGCCGGTGAACTGATCGAATACGGCCCCACCGACCAGTTCTTCACTAAACCGGAAAAAGACCTGACCCGCCAGTACATCAGCGGTACTTTCGTTTCCTGACCTCAGTGCAGGATCACGACGCGCTCGCGGGCCAGCAGGCGGCCACCCTGCCGCAGCTGCAGGTCGTAAACGCCGGGCGGCAGGCCCGACGCATCCAAGCGCGCGACTGCCTGTGCAGCTTCGAGCGTCCAGCTGCGCAGCTCCCGGCCTGTCGTTTCGATCAGCACCAGCTCGGCAGGTTGGGTCAGAGGCCGCGCCAGCGTCAGCTGCAGACTGGTGGTGGCCGGGTTGGGCTGGATGTTCACATTCCACCCCGTGAGGGCTTTTGGGCGCGACAGGGGTTCGGCCACCGGCACACGGTAGGCATAGGTTACGGGGTTGAAGCCCGGCACGAGGGTATTGGGATCGATTTCATTGGGGGCCACCTGGTCGTTGACCACCACGCGGATGAAGGCTCTGAAAACAAACTCGACCGAATCGGTCGGGCGGTTGAGGGCGGCAGGTGTTCCGCTAAAGCGGGCGCAGCCAAAGATCGGTGTTTCGGTGTTGAGGGCTACGAAGGTACCGCGATCGCGGCCATTGACATCGTCGGCCGGATTGCCGCTGTTGAGCACTACCGACAGGCCGGGTGGCAGCTGGCGCACTTCCTCGAGCACCAGGCGGCTGATGAACACGCGCTGAATGCCCAGCGGATTGGGCGGCGCAGGCGCAAAACGCAGAAAATTGAGCTGCACCACCTGGTCGTAGGGTATGCCCACGTAAGCGGTGTCGGCCACGGCCGGCATGAGGCAGCCGGGCAGGCCGGCATCTGCCGGAGTACAGGCATTGGGGTCGGGCGTACACTGGCCGATGGCCAGCAGTGGCAGCGTCGACAGAAGGCAGGCTACGAGCAATCGCTTCATAATCTTCGGTTCACGTTAACGAGTTTAAATTTAAGCCCAGATTGGGTTCGCGCCATGCTTCGCAGCCGTGATTTCGTTTTCCTCCAAGCCTGCAACAAATCCAGAAAAGCTTTTCGGACGCTTCCTTATACGTGTATTAAGTTTTGATTCAAGAAAATTTTTTAAACTCATTTAACAAATAAAATGACTCATTCAACCCACAAACTGAAGAATAAAATTTTTAGATCAAAAAAAAACAGATAAAATCTACAGAACATGCAGACCCTGCTTGATCTGTGTTGGTCTGAACTCATTCGCCGACTCATCGTATGAATCTTGATCTGCGGCGTGCAGCGTGCCTGCTGGCGGCTGGAGCCTGTGGCGGCTGGATGCTCTTCGATGGCCTGTACGTGCTGCGTACAGGCCGATACTTTGGCCCTGAATGGCCCGGCCTGTGGGCCGACCTCGTGGATGGGGCAGGAATCGACCCCTTCACCCTGGGGCCGCTCTTCGTTGCTTTGGGCCTGCTGTGGTTGGGGTTTCTGGGCCTTGAACTGGCGCGGAAGCCGGTAGCCCGCAAGATCGGGCGGGGAGCCGCCCTGCTGACACTCTGGTATCTGCCGGTGGGCAGCCTGCTGTCGGTGGCGGTACTGTCGTTGCTGCGAGGGTGGGGCCGACGCTCTAACTGAACGAAAAAAGCCCCGCCCGAACGCGCCCCCCATCGACCGGCTCGCCTGTATTTCTTGCCTATATTTAAGGCATGAAATGGCTGCTTTACCTCACAGTAGTGGCTTGGAGCGTAGCCTGTTCACGCCCCGCCAACACCGATTCCTCCAGCGCAGAAAACATCGACCCTAGCATCGTTGATTCTGCCTATCTGGCCATGGCAAGAGCCACCGGCAGCGAGGGGCTGACCGTCCTGCGCGGAACGGTGCGCGGGCTGGGGCCTGTCTCGGTCTACCTGCTGCCCAAAAGTCCCGATTCGCTGGGCGGCACCCTGATCTATCCCCGCCCTGCGGATGCGGAAGGCCAGAACGCTTATGAGGTACTCCAGGTCTCGGGCAAACAGCGCGAAAAGCTCATCTCGCTCAACCTTGGGGGACGGTTCGATGTACGGGGCGAACTTCGCGGCAGCCTGACCGACAACGGTTTTCGGGGCGAGTGGCGCGACGCTGCCGGCATCCCCCGCCACGAGGTGCAGCTCAGCCGCTATCAGCTGCCCTACGCATTGGCCTCGCGAACGTACAGCAATGTCAAGAAACCCAACCCCATCTCGCTCGACCTACACGTGCAGTGGACCGAGATGGTCGAACCCAGCCCACCCCACCTCCGCGACGCCTTCAACCGAACGGTATATGCCGATGCCGAGAAGAGCTGGACGAGCTTTGAAAAGCAGTTCGAAGAAGAAAGGCGAACGATAGGCAACGAGGAACTGCCCGAATACGCCCGCCAGCGCACCATGGATCAGTACGACGAACTGCTTTACGCCGACGATCAGCTGATCTGTCTGCGTCAGCTCGTCAGCATATACATGGGCGGTGCCCACCCCATGTGGGGCCTGCAGAGCAAGGTCTTCGATGTGCGGGCGGCGCGGTTTCTGGAAGCAGACGAGCTGTTTGCCGACCGCCGGCGGCCACTGAACTACCTCTCGGCGTACTGTCGGCCGATCCTGCAGAAGATGTTGAACACCGACTCCAGAGATCCCATGCTGCAAGGGGGTACCGAGGCCAAGAACGAGAATTTCCAGCAGCTGCTGCCTACCCAGCAGGGCCTGCTCGTGCAGTTCAACCCCTACGAAGTAGGCCCTTATGCTGTAGGTGCGCCGGAAGTGCTGATCCCCTGGCCGGAACTGCTGGCCAACTGCCGCGTCATTCCAGCCCTTGAAGCAATTGCCCGCGCCGCTCAACCTGCTGCCGGCAAGCAGTGATCCACAACTGTGGATGAGCCGCCACCGATCCGCATCTACACATCCCGCACAGGTACAAGGCAGTAAATGGGTATACTTTCAGGGGCATGGAAGCGCGGACTTGTCCTTGAGGGGGAGTAAATTTGACCGAAAGGAAGTCTGAGATATTACCCTTAGTGATGCCTGCATCAACTCAAGCGGCAGCGATCTCGATCCGTGAGGCCCTGCCTGCCGGCCTCGAGCGGCTGACGATCCATTACAGCGGGCCGCTGCGACTGGAATTGGGTGCCCGCGAGGCCGCCCTGATTCGACCGGCTCACTGGCCCTTGCCCGCCGGCTGGAAGCGGCTCGGGGCAGGCATGCTGACTTTGGACGAGGTCCCGGCAGTAGAAGGCTTGTGCCTGGAACTGCCCACACTCGATGAACTGAGTTATGGCGGCTGGGGCCAGCTGGTGGTAGAAGCCCTTCAGCCCCTGCGTCGCTTGAGGCTGCGGCTGCAGGGAGCGGGGCGGCTTCGGTTCAGCGGGCAACTGGAAGAGCTGGAAGTCGAGGTGGCCGGCTCAGGCACGCTGCTCGCTGCTGGATGGGCGCGTCGGCTGCGGGTGCGCACCAGCGGCTCTGGCGAGGTGCAGGCCCAAGAGCTGCAATGCCAGCTGGCCGGTCTGCATATTGGCGGATCGGGCCGCTGCCGCGTCTGGGTCGAGGAGGAACTGCATCTGCAATCAAGAGGTTGTGGCGAAGTGGCCTACAGCGGCTGGCCGCGCATCACGAGCCAAGGCCCTCAGCCTGCCCGTCTGGTCAACGTAAACTGAGGCCCGTTTGCACGGGCAGCGGTCGTGTTGTATTTTGCAGGGTCATTTGCACCGCCGGTGCTTCTCTCCAAAGCGACTGATCATGTCCTGTCTCATTCTGAACCTGCGCCTGCTCTGGACCGCCTCGGTCGTAGGTCTGCTGCTGGCTCTGGCCGCCTGTTCGACCGATACCGACAAGAACACCCTCGATCCGCCCAACCTGAAGCCGGTCGACAACACGCTGCCCATCCTCGAGGTGAGCAACGTGCCCCCCAACTACGCTCAGGTTATCAGCGGTACCTGGCTTCGGCCTACCGTTCGGGGCTTCAGCAGCCCGGCCACTACCGGCCTCGACGGAAATCCCGTCAGCCTCAAAAGCCTGGTCATTCAGGTTTCATACAACAGCGATGCTCCCATCACCGTCTTCCGCCAGGAAGACCTCAACACCAGCCCCAGCCCCACAGTCTATACGATGCCACCCGACAGCTTCCGTATCCTCGACCGTCCGGGCATCGAAACGTGGCGTTACCTGCTCACGGATGTTTCCGGCAAGCAGCGCGTAGTGCAGCTTCAATATGAGGTAATTCAAGACACCCTGAGTCCGCGCATCAATTTCCTGGAAGGAACAACGAATAACAACACCAACGTGGCAGCAGGCGGAAGTGTGCGCTTCAATCTGGAAGCCCTCAAGTCGATCAGCGGAGCTCCGCTGCAAAGCTTCACGCTGGAAGTGGCCTACGGCAACAGCCCCTACATCCCGCTGGTGCTGCAGGATAACATCAACCCCGTGCGCTACACCCTCGACACGACCTTCACCGTCGCCCGCGAGACAGGTACCAGCCGGTGGCGGTTCCGCATCCGCGATGCCCAAGGCCGAACAGACACCAAAATACGAACGCACTACATCCTCTAGCTTCAAAGATTGCCTTCCGGCATTTCTTCTGGTAATGACGCTGGCCTTTTCAAGGCCGGCGTTTTTTTACCTTATGCCCTTCGCCGACCTTGAATCCTGAGGTCGAAGTAAAGCTCTCTTGTCTGATTTGCAGGCTGGAATGCCCGCACTTTTTCTAACTTTGTGCCAGTCCCACTTTTGAGCTAAAGTGCTGAATAAGTACAAAAGGGGGCCTGAACACAGAAAGAACCTATAGCCTAATATCGCCTAGCCAACCGCAAGATGTCGCAAGAACTTGTCCCGATTACTGTCGCCAAGGGCGACGGCATCGGCCCCGAAATCATGGATGCCACGCTGCTGGTGCTCGAAGCCGCCGGTGCCCGCATCGCCCCCGAATTCATCGAAATCGGCGAGCAGGTCTACCTGCGGGGCGAAAGTTCGGGCATCGATGCCTCGGCCTGGCAATCGCTCGAGCGTACCAAGGTCTTTCTCAAAGCTCCCATCACCACGCCCCAGGGCGGCGGCTTCAAAAGCCTGAACGTAACGACACGTAAAACGCTGGGCCTCTTTGCCAACGTACGGCCCTGTCGTTCGTTCCATCCCTACGTTTCGACCAAACACCCGGTCATGGACCTGGTCATCATCCGTGAGAACGAGGAAGACCTCTACGCGGGCATCGAACACCGCCAGACCGACGAAGTCTACCAGTGCCTCAAGCTCATCACACGTCCGGGCTGCGAGAAGATCATCCGCTACGCCTTCGAATACGCCCGCGCCAACAACCGCAAGAAAGTTACCTGCTTCTCGAAAGACAACATTATGAAGATGACCGACGGTCTTTTTCATAAAATCTTCGAGGAAATCGGTTCCGAATATCCCGATCTGGAGCAGGAACACTGGATCATCGATATCGGCGCGGCCAAAATGGCCGACACGCCCGAAAACTTCGATGTGATCGTCATGGCCAACCTCTACGGCGACATCCTTTCGGATGTGGCGGCGCAGATCGCCGGCTCGGTAGGCCTGGCCGGTTCGGCCAACATCGGGGTCAATTACGCCATGTTCGAAGCCATCCACGGCTCGGCCCCACGCCGTGCCGGCCAGAACCTGGCCAACCCCTCGGGCCTGCTCAACGGGGCCATTCAGATGCTGGTTCACATCGGCCAGCCAGATGTGGCCGAAAAGGTCCACAACGCCTGGCTGCGCACCATCGAGGACGGCATCCACACCTACGACATCTACCGCGAGGGCGTAAGCCAGCAAAAGGTAGGCACGCGCGAGTTCGCCGAAGCCGTCGCCGCCCGCATCGGCCAGGAACCGGAAAAACTGGCCCCCGTCCGCTACAACCCCAACGCCAAGGTAGCCGACAACAACATTTACAAGGTCGAGCGCAAGCCCCTGGAAGCTAAAACGCTGGTGGGGGTCGATATTTTTGTTCACTGGCCAGGCACCGACCCCAACGAAATCCACGCCAAGCTGGCATCCATCATCGATAACGACCAGCTGGCCATCACGATGATCTCGAACCGCGGCACCAAAGTCTGGCCCGGCGGCAACCCCGAAACGTTCTGCACCGACCACTGGCGCGTACGCTGCAAGGCCAGAAGCGGCACCGAGCAAGTCATCCCCGTTTCTCACCGTCAGCTGGCTGATGTCTTTGTCCGGCTGGCCGATGCCGGTTTCGACTTCATCAAATCGGAAAATCTGTACATGTTCGGAGACCAACCAGGCTTCACCCGCAGCCAAGGCGAATAAAATTTGGTCTTGTAAAGACTGCTTGGATACTGCGTGCCTGCTAAAAATTTTTTAGCAGGCACTTGCTTTTTTTGCAAATTATTCATTACTTAGATGCATGGTTCGTTGGACGGATTTCCTCCGTACACGCAGTTTCGTTCGCCCGCTGGTGTTTTCATGGGTATGGGGTAGCGGGTGCGTGGCTCACGCGTGGTGCAGGAATACCCGCCGACGGGTTGAAGCTAGGAGTGTGGCACAGGGTGCCTGAAATTGCAGAAAAGGTAAACGAGGAGTGATCGCAAAATACCGAATCTACTACACGGAATTCGGTGTACGAAACTACGCGGCGCCATCGTTTTACCTGTAGCTTCGGTCAGGACGGAGTAACCTTTAAGGTCGGTCTGCCGTTAATATGCAAAAAAGGGCCCAGCTTTTGAGCCTGTTGTCAGTCGGCTGCCAAACCGTAACCGACTGCCAGTCTGGTACGAAATATGCCTGTCCAATTCCAAATCCTTAACCCCGTGGAACTGCCTATGTGCTGAACTGAACGTAACTGTTAGATGCTATGGAAAGCTACCGAATTTTTCGCGACCCGCAGGACCGCACCTGCCAATACGACTTCACCTTCAGCAATGGGGTGAACGTGCAGGTACAATTCGAAATCCTGCCCAACGACCCAAGCGGCCGTCCGGCCGTCGGCGGGGCCGCCGAACTGTCCGTCTACGACTCAGAGCGCAACAACATCACCGACCGGGTGTTGCGCCAGTTTCGAGAACGTCAGGCGGAAGGAACAGCTGCCACAGCTTCTGCCCGACGTCAGAAGCCCCTTCAGGCTCACGAGGTAGAACCTCTGATCCAGTTCGTCCGCGACTTGCAGCAGCCCAAAGGCCCTAGCTGGAGGCGCAGCTGACCTGCCGCCCCTGTGGCGGCTTCCCCCTTTCCCGGTCGATAGATGCGAGTTGCTCCTTCGGGGGGCTATTTTCGCAGGTTTTTCCGAGGAGGGGTTTACTGAGTGGTCGATTTCACTCCGAAATAGAAAGAGGACGGGACCCAAGGATTCCGTCCTTTTTCCTTTATGGTTGACGTGGAACCTGCCTTCAATCGACAAGCAGACGCTCGATGTGCGTATGCGTGCCAGCCGTCAAGGCTACGAAGTAGAGGCCGGCAGGCAGCTCGCTCACGTCGAGTGGCAGGCGATGCGGTCCGGCGGGCAGGGTACCCAGATCGACCTGGCGCAGTTCGCGGCCCTGCACATCGAAGAGTGTCCAGCGGGCTGCTTGCCCAGTCTGCAGCCGGAAATGCAGCTCTGCCTGATGCCGGGCAGGGTTAGGCATCAAGGCGGCTTCAAAGATGGTAGTCGCCTGAGGATTTCGGCTTACGCCTGTGCGTTCGACAACGGGCACCTCCACAGTCTGGAAAATCTCCTTGAGCTTGTTGCTGCCGCTTTCGTTGTAGATGTAGGCAACAACCGACAGCTGGCGCAACCGGGTGCCGCGTGGGCGGGCAAACGTGATGCGGTGAGTGAAAGTCTGACCTTTTTCGACTTCCTGAGGGATGACTCCGCTGATGCCCCGCACGCCGCCCGGAATGGCCCGCAGTACGTGCCGGTGCACGAAGTTGCGTATGGGATTGCCCTGCCCGAACCACCTGCTGCCGGCATGGGTGTTGGTATAGTTGGCCTGATCCCAGCCCGCGCCCGAGAAAGACATACTGTCTTCGAGCAGATGCAGGCCAAAGCGGGGCATGCCCGTAAAGTCGGTCAGAAAGGTGCTGCTCAGGTCAACGGTGATTTCACGGGTGGTGTCGTTGTAGGCTACTTCGGCGGCGAGGCTGGCCCGACTGGCCGCCCGCAACTGGGCCTCGGTGGCAGCAGCCCAAATGTCACGGAAGATGGCCGGTGCCACCACGATCCCCGGAAAGGTGGTGCGGTCGATCTGGGCCGAGGGGAAGCCGGACAAATTGGCCAGGCTTGTCAGCAAGTCGCCCTCTTCAAAGGCCATCGGGTCCCTGTTATGAATGAGCACGGGGACGATGCGACCTGGATACGCTTCCGCCAGGTCGTAGACGACCTCCATGCCTGAGGGACACCAGCCACACCAAGTGCCCGTAAATTCCTCGAGGAGGATGCGCCGTTCGAAGTCGTGTTCCAGAGCCAGGATGGACACGGCCAGCGTGTCGCCCAAGGTTACAGCTCCATCCTCATCGCTGAACCACAGGCGGAAAGTGTGCTGACCGGTCGAGGTGATGTTCAGATTCGAACCCAGCTCGGTAAGAGCGGGATCGGGATCGGAAGGCTGCCCCAAGTCGGTTCGGTTCAAAGTTCTGCGCTGGGGCGTGCTGTCGTCGAGCTGCCAGTTGACCGTTACCGTGGGCTGGGTTACGCGGCCTGCATCGATCTGAATGCGTAAAGGCAAAGGCTCGGCCCCCAGCTTCCAGGTTTTGGGCACATAGAGGCTGTAAACAGCCGGAGTCTGGGCCAGCACCAGCTCGGGAAACATGAGCACCGCCACAATGGCCAGCATGCCCATCCGCCACAGCAAAGCAGCAAGCAGGCGGCTGAAACCACTAAAGCTAAAAGCAAGATCGGAGGCTTGGGTAAACGAGTTGGTCATGACGTAGATGGTGCCTGGAACCTACACAGAATGGCTAGCTTAATTTCAGTGTAATTTAACATTCTTCAGTTACGACCGAGCATGATATTCGACCAACAGCTCTGTTCAAGAGGTAGACAATCGTCGATTACCGCTGACACTTCAAATGCTCTGCAAGCCCAAAATCCTCTGGTTTGCAGAATGTTTGTAAGTTTGCATTTCTATTACGCAAATATTTCCAATTTAATTTTAAACTATGAAATCGATTTACTTACTGGTGCTGCTGACCTTGATTGCAGGCTCTACAGCAGCTCAACGAGCCATCACGTTTTCCGATCTGCCTTTCGAGGGAGGGCAGCAGATCGAGGAGTTCCGCGAAACAAGCGCAAGCTATGCGGCCAGCATCGAAACGGAAGTCCGTAAAACCGGCAACAATCAGGTCTGGGACTTCAGCAATGCCCCAACAACGGGCGAAACATACCGCGACACCATTGAGTATATCGATCCCTCGGCCACGCTTTACGGCAGCCTCTTCCCCAACGCCACCCACGCCGAACAGGACGACGATTCGTCGTTCACTTATTATCTGGCGAACACCGAACGTGTCGAGGTTCTCGGATCGGCCAGCCCTGGTTTAGTAAGCCGGAATTCGGGCCTGGTACTCTTCAGATTTCCATTAAATTTCGGTCAAAATCTAGATGAGACCTTTACCGTCATTTCGACCGATCTCGAGACCGGAGAAGCGGATACAGCCAGTGGTCGCATCCAAGTCGAGTACTCGGGATATGGCACTGTACGTCTGCCACAAGGTACATTTGCGGATGTAGTTCAACTAAAGAATCGTTCGATATACGAAACTCCGATGGGGGCATTCATTAGCGAGAACTACTCCTTTCAGCAGCTAGGCACCCGCCTCACTTTGGCGACCTACGACAACCCAAGCGAGGGGGAGAAGAGGTTCGATTTTATCGTTGCCACCCCCACGAACCGCAAAGCCCCAAGGGTACCGGCTTTGCTCAGCCTTGCCCCGAACCCGACCTCGGGCCAGGTGCAGCTGACGTTTGTTCAGCGTGAAAGTGGCCCTGCCTTCATCGAAGTAGTCGACCTGCTGGGCCGTCGGGTGCACACCCACACCCACGTTGGCAGCATTGGCATCCAGAAACTGGAACTGAACCTCGAGGCACCAGCTGGCGTCTATTCGCTCGTCGTGCGAACAGCCTCGGGCAGCACAGCCCAGAAACTGATTCTGAACTGAGTCGAATAAAGCCGCTAAGCCAAGCTAGCAGCCCGCCCCTGGCGGGCTTTTTTATTTTATTATTTTACTTCTATCAGCGTTCAATTCTTGGGATCAGGAACCGTACGCTAATTTCGCCTTGTGTCGGGTTCGATAATTTAAATACAAATGAAAGCACTCAGAATACATTTTAAACAAGATACCAAACAAGATAAATATGTATCGCAACCAGACTCAAACGGAACGCAGGCCAACTCCGACCACCGGACGTTTTTCGAGGGCTTGTAAGGACAGAATTACTGGGCTAGCTGATCTGGCTGATCGTGCGAAGCCGAAGCTTGAATCACATTTACCCAAAAAGGGCCGGCGCAGGCCGACCCTTTTCAATTCTTGAGGTGAAAGTACCCGAGTCTGATTACTCCACTACGATGCGCAGGGTTTCGTTACGGGTACCGCCAGCGATCCGCAGCAGGTAAACCCCTGCCGCCGCATCGGGCAGTTCCACGTGCAGGCTGGTGCTGCCCTCCGGCAGACCACCACTCCAAATCCGCCGACCAAGCAGGTCATGAAGTTGTAGTGCAAGCTCTACAGGACTGGGGCTTTCGAGTTCCACAACAAACTGGCCGCGGTTGGGGTTGGGGTAGACACGAAGAGCAGGCGCAGCATCACCGGCAGCCGCCTGCAGGCGGGCGGGCAGCTGCACGAACTGCGGGCCGATCCACGGCGAGGGCAACAGCCCCTGACAACGGCTGCGCACCCGAACCGAATACGTTACCGTAGGGCTGAGGCCAATCACCGAATAGGACACAGCCGCTGGGAAGGGTGGCGGATAGACGGTATAGCTAAAGAGAACGTTGGTGCTCAGGTTTCGCACTTCGAGTTCGTAGGCAAAGGCACCAGCCACCGCAGGCCAGTTGGCTGTGAAGCCCTTCGAGTAGACACCGCTCAAGCTAAAATTCAGGGGTGCCGGACAGCTTGCACTCGATTCAATGATCACCGTCTGACAGGTCAGGAAGGGGCATTCGTGATCGGTGCTTTCGTAGCAGATGGTATACGTACCCGGTGCCAGACTGCCCGGATTGAAAACATTGCCCGTAATGCCCGGACCGCTGAACATACCCCCTGCGGGAGTGCCCGATAGCACCACAGGGCCATGTGTAACCGGATACTGGGTGGCCAGCCCGATGATGGTAGCCGGTGCCGGTACGACTAGCACAGTCGTCTGGGCGGTGTTGCTGCAGCCGGTGAGGCCGTCGGTAATGGTAACGGTGTAGGTGGTGGGGCTGGTCGGCTGCACGGCAACCTGGGCACCTGTCAGGTTGCCCGGTTCCCAACGGAAGCTGTAGGGGCGCGAGGTCATGGGGCCGGTGTACTGGGCGCGGATTATTCCGGCATCGGCGCAACTCGCATGCTTCAGCGTACTGGCACTCAGGGGCGGGTTGGGCTGTACGCTCACCAGAACGGCAGCCGACGTGCTGCACGGCCCGTCGGTCAGCGTAACGGTATAGACCGTCGTGCTGGTCGGTGCCACGGTAACGGTCGGGCCGTTGAGGCTGCCCGGCTGCCAGACGAAGCTGCCCGGTCCGCTGGCAGCCAGCGTTACCGGTGCACCCGCACACGAAATGGCACTGGGGGTAAGCACCGTCAGCGGGGGCTTGCCCACCGATACGGTAACTGTATTGGCGGCGGTGCAGCCCTGGGCCGTGGTCGCCGTTACAGTGAAGGTCGTCGTCTGGTTTACAACCGTTTGAACCGAGGCCCCCGTCAGGTTGCCCGGCTGCCAGCGGTAGACATGCGAGCCGGTGGCCGACAGCGTTACCAAACCGGGCTGGCAGAGTGTCGTTGCGCTGGCGGTTGCGCTGAACGTAGGGCTGGGGTTGACGTTGACCGTTACCCGGGCCGTAGCGGTGCAGCTATTGGGGGCCAGACCAACTACCGTGTAGACTGTCGTTGCAGACGGGTTGACCTGAATGCTCGATCCTGCCTGGTTGACGGGCTGCCAGAGGTAGGAACCTGCACCCGTTGCGCTGAGGGTCGTCGAGCCACCCGCACAGATCGCCTGCTGGCTCACGGCGGCCGTTACCGTAGGGGCCGTGAGCAGCGTTACCGTTACGGTCGCCGAGTTCGAACAGCCGTTGGTATCGAAGCCCCGCACGGTGTAGGTACGGGTTTGGTTCAGGCTGACCGTAACCGTCTGTCCCGTCAGATTTCCGGGTCGCCAGGTGTAGGTATCGGCACCGGTGGCCGAAAGCGTTACACTGCCCACAGGGCCGCAGACTTCTGCTGCGGAGGCCGATGCTGCGACCACCGGCAAGGGTAGCACGGTTACCGTAACACCGGTGGTACTGGTGCAGCCGGTGGCGGTGGTTCCGCGCACGGTGTAGGTGGTGGTAGCTGCGGGGCGTTGGCTGAAGCTTTGCCGCGTGCCCCCAACGGGGAACCAGCGGTAGGTGCTGGCACCGGCAGCCGAAATAATCGTGGGCTGACCCAGGCAGATTGTAGCCGGATTGGCCGTGGCAACCAGAGCCTGATCGCTGGCCAGCGGATCCACAGTAATTACCGCTGCATCCGAAACCGGTGTACAGACCCCATCGTCGATTGTCCAGGTGAAGATGTAGCTCTGACCCGGTACCAGCCCCGTTACCATTGAGCGGGGGTCGTTGAAATCAGCAATCACCGGCCCGGCTGGGCTGACCGACCACGTACCCGTACCAATTGCAGGCGTGTTGCCGTTGAGGCGGTAACTCGTCGCGCAGCTTGGGGCATTGCCGCCCGCATGGACTGCTGGCGGCTGCTGGGCGGTGATACAGGCCCAGTCGCTGTATACGGCGGCGCAGGGCGCATTCTGCACCTGTACGCGGTAGCAGGTCGTCTGGCTGATGTTCGTAGCCGTCAGGCAACTCGCGTTAAGATTGATTGGTATGGGATTGCTGAAGTTCACCGCATCGGTGGTCGATTCCCAGTTGATGATCAGACCGTTGAAGCCGGTCAGGCACAGGGTGGACGTGTTGGTTTCCGAAGCACATACCGTGGCTGCACCGTTCAGCGTACCGGCATCGCTGAGGGATTGAGTCGTAATGCAGACTGGCTGCGAGGGCACCTCGTTGCAGGCACCGTTGCGAACAACAGCCCGGAAACAGCGGTCTTCGGTAACGGCGGCAACACTCAGACTGGTCGAAAGGCTCGGTATGGGCTGTAGCGTTGCAAAGCCGTCGGTAGAAGTTTCCCAGCGCACCACCGAACCCGTCTGACCCGACAACTCCAGCAGTCCGGAGGGGCTGCCCACACAAATCGTCCGGTCGGGCTGTACGATTCCACCCTGCGAAGGGGCATCGACCTGAATGCAGGCCGGTGTCGCATAAGCTTCAGCGCAGCCCCCATTACTGATTACGGCCCGATAGCAGGTACTGACCGGGGGCATCCCCGGGGAGTAGAAGGGCAAGGTATGGGCAATGGGTGTGGGCGCGGTGGCGAAGTTATCTAAGGACATTTCCCAGCGTACGACATCGCCCAGTTGTCCCGAAACGGCCAGCAGTGCAGCATTCTCCCCCTGGCAGATGGTCTGGTCGCTGCTGGCCATACCTCCGACCGAGCGCGGAATCACATTCACGCAGTGCGTTTGGGAATAGACCGGATTGCAGGGCCCCACCAGAAAGCGGAAACAGTAGCTGGAGGCGACAGCCCATTCAACCGGGCTATACGTAAACGAGGGACTGGCTGTAGAAGCATTGGCATCGATAGGGAACCAGCTACTTCCTCCGTCGGTCGAAACGAATGCCTCCTGGATTTCGCCCGTGTAGCCGACATTCGAAATCGTTACCGAAGTCCCCGAGCAGGCGGTCGCAGGGCCATTTGCGTTCCCGCCGACCGCATCGGGCAGCACCTCGACGCTCCGGCAGCCCGGTGCACTGGGGCAGGTAGCTCCGAGCTGCACCGCACAGAAGGTGTAGGTTCCGCTTTGTGTGGGCACATAGCTGCTGATGGGATTCGGCGAAGGCAAAGGACTGATCGGGCTGTTGTCGGGTGCTGTACCCGACCATTGGTACGTGGGCGGCGGGCTGGGAACTGCGGGTACGCCCGTCAGGTTGATGGGCTGGCCCAAACAATAGCGCGAGCGGTCGAAACCGATCCCCGGAGGCGGCGGAGTCGTCGGGTCATACTGAATGCAGACCGGTGCCCGCGGGGTCAGGCAGCCCCCCTGCGAGACCTCCAGCCAGTAGCACTGGCCATCGGAGGTTGGCGTAACGGTCAGAGTCTGGTCGATATTGAGTGGAAGAGCGTTAATCGATGGCACGGCGGTCGCTGTATTGTACCAGCGCACCAGCCCCGTAGCCGGTGAAGCCACCGCCAGATCAACCGAATTGCCTGGGCAGATCGGCGCGGGCTGAACCGGTACCGGTGCCGGCAAGTCCTGGACGATCACCGCAACCGGTGTCGGCGCACTGATGCAGCCATTTGAATCGTCGCTGCGCACGTAAACGGTTGCCGTTCCTGCCGTAGAAGTGTTGTAAAGAATGCATTCATGCACCCTGGTCCAGGGGCCGGGAATTAACGTAGTGGGCGAATCGTACCATTCGTACGTCAAAAGCGGATTAACCGAATCGATACAGACAAGGGGCTGAGGGCTGTTCTGGCCGGTGCAGAAAAGAACCGGACTGGTCGCCGGCGGGCCAGGCGGAATCGTCAGCACGACCGTTACGGCATTTCGAGCCGTACGACAGACGCCGGCTACGCCTTCCACGTAGAAAACATACGTTCCGGCGTTTGCAGGCAAACTGGTCAGGCAGGTACTGTTGCCCTGAACCAGATTCCCGCCGGTTGGCGCGTCGTACCAGTCGTAAGTCAGATTCGGGTCTACATGCTCCACGCAAACCTGCGCATTGAACTGACCGACACAAAAGCTGGCATTGCTGACTGCCGGTGGGGTCGTATCGAAGATCGTTACCTGCACCTCGGCCGTAGCCGTGCAAACCGACTGCGTGCCCGTAACGGTATAGGTTTGAGCAACCAGCGGGTTGACTGTAACGCTGCTGCCGCTCAGGTTGCCCGGCTGCCACTCGTAGGTATCAGCCCCTGTAGCGGTCAAGGTGGCGGGATCGCCGGGCAGGCAAAGTACCGAGGGATTGGCCGTAACCCCCAGATTCAAGTTGTTGGTAACCGTTACGGTCGTGGTGGCCGAGGACGTGCAGCCGTTGGCATCGGTAGCCGTCAGCGTGTAGGTTGTCGACGATAAGGGGTTGACCACAACTGGAGAACCGCTCAGTGTCCCGGGTTCCCAGGCATAGCTCACGGCACCTGAAGCCGTAAGCTCCGACGGATTGCCCGGACAAAGGGTCGTAGGCGGATCAGCCAATGCCGTAACGGATGGCCCCGTACCGAAGTTGAGCTGAACGGGTGGCGAGGTCGCCACACAGGCCCCGTTGCGAGCAACCACGTGGTATTCGCCTGCGACCGTCGCCGTAAAACTTGTTGCTTTTGCCCCGGTAATGGGGTTGCCGTCGCGGAACCACTGGTAGACGCAGTTGGTACAGGAAGGGGTCGTAAAGACCTGGCTGGTAGCCGGTGCGCAGACGGTTACCACCGGTCCGGGCGGTGAAGTCAGGGCCTCTACGGTGATGTTGGGCAGGCAGGTTGCCGCATTGAAGCGGGTGCGGATGCGGTCGCCAGGTTGCGGACCAAAACCCAGATTCAGATCGATGCCGATACCTGATTTGGTATGGCAATACGACATAATGGTACCCTTGAAGGGTGGTACCGGATTGGGCGGCTGGGTGCAGGGACCTTCCACAGGATAGCAGCCATCGATGGCTCCCCCAACCCACCCGCAGTTATGGGTGTGTTGTGAGCCGAAATTATGTCCCAGCTCGTGCGAGATCACCAAGACATTCCAGGTGTAATACGGGGTCGGAAAAGGCAGCGTAGGCAGGGTGTTGTTCATGTTGCAGGATACGCCCGAGCGGAAGCGGCGTGCCGCGCAAAGCACATTCAAATAGGCCCGACCACCGCCCGCGCTTTTGCGGGAAACCACATGCAGCAGGTTCCAGGTGCCAGCTCGCGTATCGGCATACGTGTTGGCCACATTCAGGAAACTGGCTGTTGTCGTGCAGGTGTCCCAGGGGCAGGTCGCCTTGGCTTCCATGATATCGATGCCCCAGATGTTTACGGTTATGTCTTCCTGCTGAAAAACAAATTTAACGGCATTAAAAATACTGGTAATCCAGTTTGTAGCCGCTGCATTGGATGCGTAAAGGTTGCGGGTATGGAAGTCGATGACGAAAAGAATGCCCACTTCCTTGCACGTGGTGCTGGTCAGGGTCTGGGTGTCGTCAGTTTTGTTCGGCCCGGGCGGATGCAGGTTCTCCGACAGGTCGCTGCAGATCTGTCCAAAGTAGCCCGGAACCTCCATCGTCTGGAACATCGCCTGATCGCCGTAGCCCAGCGTCCGGTAGGGCGAGTCGGGGATACCGCCCATAACCCAGGTCTGACCGCCAAGGAAGAGCAGCCCCACCCACTCGTCGGGTATGAACGAAAGGGCCAACCGATCAGCCGTCCGAATCCGGCCATTAGGGGCCAGCACATACCCCATGTAGTACGCACCCTCGAACTGCTGGCCCGTACCCGTGGCTCCGTTCATCAACGAGCTGGCTTCCAGGTAGAGCCGCAGGGTACTGTCGTGGGCGACGGGCACCTCGACGACCAGCTGGCGGGGCTTTTGCTGCAGAATCTGCTGCCATTGTCCGAAGTTTCGCTGCAACACCAGCGCGGGTGCCGACTGGTTGGGGTCGTCGGGCAAGGTCAGAACCTCGCGGCGCGAGGTGGCCTCAAAAGGGCGGTAGAGCGGCACATCCTGCTGGAGCTCGCAGCCGGGAGCCGTTCGTTCACCCGGACAAGGCAGGAAAACGCGCAGCTGTGGGCCAGCAGCCCCCACCGATCCGCCCTGGGCATAGACCCGAGCACCCCATACAAGCAAGAACAAGGGCAGCAGCCTGCTCAATCGCAGCAGCCGTTGGAAAGCGTAATTGGAATTCATGAAACTGTGAACAGGGTTTTCAACGCAATCACATCGCTTGTAAAAACTGTTTGAACACCTTTACGCACGAATCGAATCCAAGGTTCGATTTTTTTTGCAAAAAATTAAGCGGATTTTAACTTCGAGTTTAATCATTATTTTGCCAAAAAGTAGATATCTGCCGCCTGAATGCGGACAAAAAATTTCAACCGCGCAATTTCATCTGCGGTTAAAAACCGTTGAGAGCCGGAAAATCCTTCCGGTAGGCTGCCGCCGTTCGGGCAATGACTTCATCGATGGGCATGTAGCGGAAGTCAAAATCACGCTCAAAAGCACTGCCATCGTATTCGAAGCGGCTGGCGGTGGTGCGGGCCGACTGCCGCGTAAGGGGCGGCTCGTCGCCGAAAAGAAAGGGCAGGCCTTCGAGTACCACGGCACCGGCAGCCGCCAGCCAGTAAGGCACACGCCGCTTCGGTTCGGAACGGCCCAAAGCACGGGCGATCAGTCCGAAGAGCTGGGCGTAGTCCAGCGACCGCTCGGCTAGAATGTAGCGGCGGCAAGGAGCCGGTTCGGCTTCGAGGAGCAGACGCAAGGCCCGCGCCACATCCCAGACCCCCACCACGCTGTTGCGGCCCACCGGCACGTACTTCAGCCCCCGATCCACGGTGCGGAACAGACGCGGGGTGCCCTGCGTCCAGTCGCCCGGGCCAAGAATCAGGCACGGATTGGCAATCTGCGCCTCGAGGCCCTCGGTCGCACCCCGAAACACCTCGCGCTCGGCCAGGTGCTTGCTGCGCCCGTAGTCGGTATTGTAGCGCGAGTTCTGCCACTTGTTTCCCTCATTGATGACCTGCCCGCTGTGGCTGCGGCCCAGTGCCGCCACCGACGACACCAGCACCAGCCGCCGGAAGCCCTCCGTTTCGAGAGCGACATTAACCAGGTTGGCGGTACCTCCTACGTTGACACGCATCATTTCAGCCCGTTGGCGGCGGGCAAAGCTCACGATGGCGGCCGCATGCAAGGCGTGGGTACAGCCGAAGAGGGCTTCGGTGAGGGCGGGCACGTCGAGCACATCCCCCGCGATGACTTCCAGCCGTCCGGCCCAGCTCTGAAGCAGCGGGTGATTGACCCGCCGCACCAGCACGCGCACCGCCCAGCCTGCCGCCAGCAGCTCCTCGACCGCCCAGCGGCCCAGGAAGCCGGTTGCGCCCGTCACCAGGACTTTACTAGAGGGTGAGATCACGAAGTACGGGCGGAGCAAGTAATGGAAGAAACATCCTCTGGCTTAAACAAATCGCTGCAAAAATTGATCGTGATCAATACTCATGTACTTCCTCAAAAAGACTGGGATAGGCTTTCTGCCGGAGTCTGAATTTGGTACCGTGGTTGTGGCCGGTTCGGGCATCAAAATCAATGAGGACCTCACCAGCCTGTATGGCATTGAGAAAAGATTTTTTAGAAAAAAAACGCAGGGTCAAAATGCGATCGATTCGAAAATGTTCTACACCATTTATTTTATTGCTTTCTACTTGGACAAAAAGGTGTTATGTAGTTTTGTTCCAGCTTTGAAAAACAAATCATCGTAACCCCAATAAGGCTGTGGGCTTAGCTCACCCAATCCGATTCGTTGTTCCACCGAATCGAGCCATGGCTGATGTTTGGCTGCAACACGGCCAGCATCGAACGTAATTTCCACCCGCTGCAAATTATCATTTAGCCAAACAGCAAAACCTCGGTCGGAAGGTTGTCGGCAGCTGATTGTTTGTCGAAAACTCATTTCATTTTCGGGATACTTACGGCCTGCATGCGGATGCAACCAGCCGTAGCAGGGCAATAAAATTTGGGGAACGAATCGAAACGAAGTGGGGGATGGTTCCAAATGAAATAATGTGATCAACGAGTTGGTTTGGATGCGCTGGGTTTTAAGTTCCCATTCACTGGCATTGGGTAGAGGCAAGTTGTTTTCTTCTATACCCAGTAAAGATTCTAAAGTATTTCGTATACCCCCTGAGTTTGAAGGACGTATACTTGGTATCCAAGCTTTTGACTGAATTTTTTTGAGCTCATCAACTAATGATTCTTTGGTAAAAATCTTCATTCTTCATTGATCAGAGAAAAGCGATTGATTTTGCTGGGCCAGAAACTCGGCGATTCGCTGGTTGGCCACGTTAACATAAGTCGCCGATATCTCAAAACCAATGTAGTTGCGCTGATTCATTAGTGCCGCGATGGCTGTCGTACCCGACCCCATGAAAGGATCGAGCACCAGCTGAGCGTCGGTCGAGGAAATGATCCGGTGAATCAGCGGCACCGGAAAAGGTGCCGGGTGCGGATTCTTCATCTCCTGAGGAAATTCCCAGATGTCGGTGTGGGCATTGGCTTTGGGTACGAGCTTGAAATCGGGCTTGGCAAACAGGTATATGACTTCGAAGGTGGGCAGGAAGTAACCCGGATTGAAATTAATCCCTCCGGCCCGCTTCCAGATGATGATCTGCCGGAGCGGAAAGCCTTCGATGATTTCGCGCCGGTCCTGGAGCAGGCCGGCCTGGACCCGCCACTTGTGGTTGTAGAAGACAGCCCCCGTGGGCTTGGTCAGGCGGAGCATTTCAGTCAGGCAGGCCCGCTGCCACTCGACGTATTCATCGTAGGGCATGCAGTCGTCGTAGGTCGCATACCCGTTTACCAGAGCCGCGTTTGCCCACTTGCCACCCCGCCCGTCTTTCATTCCGTTTCCGGTTGAATTCTTCAGGTTATAGGGGGGCGAGGTTACGACCAGATCGACACAGGCATCGGGCAAGGCCTGCATACCAGACAGGCAATCACCCAAAATGATCCGGTTGATGTAGCTGTCCATGCAGCAATTTAGCTCTATTGCTCAGTCCTCCAGCAGCCCCTCCTCGGCGACCAGCTGGTCGATGACCGAGGGTTTGCGCAGGGCGTTGCGCAGCAGGTCTTCGTTCTGCTGGCGCATGCGGTAGATGTCGAGGGCGTAGTAGAGGGCGTTGCGGAAGCTTGTCGCATCGGCGCGGCCTTTGCCTGCAATGTCGTAGGCGGTGCCGTGGTCGGGCGAGGTGCGGATTATCGGCAGCCCGGCCGTGTAGTTGACCCCCCAGCCGTTGGACAGGGCCTTGAAAGGAATCAGCCCCTGGTCGTGGTACATGGCCAGCACCCCGTCGAAGCGGTTGCGCTGCTGCGAGGCAAAAAAACCATCCGCCGCATACGGCCCGTAGACCAGCAGCCCCTTTTCGCGCATCGACTCGACGACCGGCAGAATGAGCTCGCGGTCTTCGCTGCCCAGCAGGCCGCCGTCGCCCGCATGGGGGTTGAGGCCCAGCACGGCGATGCGGGGCTTGATCAGGCCGAAATCGATCCGCAGGGTGTTGTGCAGCAGCTGCAGTTGGTTGCGCAGCTTGTCGGCGTTCAGGCTTTGGGGAACCTGCCCCAAGGGCACGTGGCCCGTGGCGACGGCCACGCGCAGGTTCTCCCAGACCATCACCATGAGCGGGTCGGGCCGACCAAATTGCGCCCCCAGGTATTCCGTATGCCCGGGGAATGAAAAGCCTTCGTTCTGAATGGTTTTCTTGTCGATGGGCAGCGTAACGAGGGCATCGAGATGACCGGCAGCCAGGTCGGTGCAGGCCCGTTCCAGGGCCTGAAAGGCCAGCAGACCTGCGGCTGGACTAGGGGTTCCGGGTTCGATGCGTTCGGTGTAGTCCCCGACCTCGATCAGGCTCAGCCGCTTGCCATGGGGCTGGCTTACGTCGTTGAGGTTGGCAAAACCGAATTTGTCGGCTCTAAGCTGTTGCCTGTAGTGCTGGAGCACCCGCCCCGAGCCATAAACGATGGGCACCAGCAGATCGATCAGGCGGGGATCGCTGAAGGTCTGCACCAGCAGCTCGGGGCCAATACCATGAGGATCGCCCATGGTGATGCCCACCTTGAGGCGCAGGGCAGGGTCGCGGGGGGGCTGTGCCAGCTCGCTGACCGAGCGGCGGGGGGCTTCGGGCGACTGGCTGCTGCGGGGGCGGTTTTTATCGGGTCGCCGCCGGTCGCGGTTGCGGTCAGGCTTGGGGTCGGCCATAGGTGCGGCGCAGGAAATCGGTCAGAAGGCGTACCCCGTAGCCGGTGCCATTTTTACTGCGGTAGTGTTCCGATTTTTCCAGCCACGCAGGGCCGGCCAGGTCGATGTGCAGCCAGGGGTAGGCGGTAAAATGCTCCAGAAACTTGCCCGCCGTGATGGCTCCAGCGTTGCGGCTGCCGATATTTTTCAGGTCGGCAATATCACTTTTGAGCTGCTCGCCGTAGTCGTCCCAGAGGGGCAGCTCCACCAGCCGCTCGTACATGCGGTGGCCCGATTGGATGAGTGCTGCTTTGACCGACTCGTCTGCCGTACCCATCACCACGGCCGCGTTGGTGCCCACGGCCACCATTGCCGAACCCGTCAGCGTTGCCAGATCGATCACCAGCTCGGGGTCGTACTGCTTGGCAAAGGCCAGCGCATCTGCCAGGATCATCCGCCCCTCGGCATCGGTATTGAGCACCTCGACCCGGGTGCCGTCGTACATCGTGATGACATCGTTGGGCGTAAAGGCGTTTTCACCCGGGCGGTTGTCGGTCGAGGGCACCAGCCCGATGACCCAAACCGGCACGGCATTGGCCGCCAGAGCCGCAAAGGTACCGAGGACGGCCGCCCCGCCGGCCATGTCGCACTTCATGCTGTCCATCCCGCCTTGAGTGGGTTTGAGGCTCAAACCTCCCGTATCGAAAGTCAAGCCCTTCCCTACCAGGACCACCGGTTTGCTGTTCTGGGCATTGGCGGGCTTATAGGTCAGGATGCTGAAAGTAGGCGGAGTCTGGCTGCCACGGTTGACGGCCAGCAGGCCGCCCATGCGCAGGCTCTCGATGCGTCCTTTCTCCAGCACTTCGACTGCGAAACCGTACTGTTCGCCCAGACGAACGGCGGTAGCAGCCAGGGCCGGTGCGTCCAGCACGTTGGGCGGCTCGTTCACCAGGTCGCGTGCTGTGCAAGCGGCTTCGGCCACCCGTGCACCCAAGGTAACCCCCGCTTCGGTGTCGGCACGACCGGTGTTGACACGCACCTCGATCACGGGCGAAGGCTCGGGTTCTTTCTTGTATTTGTGAAAACGATAGCACGAAAGCAGAGGCACCTCGCCCAGGGCCTGAGCCAGCGTGTCGTCGGCCCAGAGGCTGTCGCTCAGGCGGATGAGCAGCTGCACGCGGGGCGTTTTGTGGCTTTGGGCGTAATAGAAGGCTTTGTGCAGCCGTTCGCGCAGCCGCTCAGGGGTCAGTTGGGCTTCGCTGCCCAAGCCGACGAAGACGTAGCGGTCGTCGCCCGTCAGGTAATAACGCGATGTCTTTTCAGATGTAAGCTCGGGGTCAGCGGCATAGGCAGCCGCTACGGCAGGGGGGAGCAGGCTGAGCACGTTTTCGCGCTGCTCGTCGGCGATGAGTACAGCCGTCCAGACGCCCAGTTCTACCTCCCGTGTACTTTGGATATCCATGCAACAAAAGTGGAGTTGGCCCTGCGCTTGCAGGGAGTTAGGGTTTCAAAATTACAAATTACGGGGCCGCTTCCTATTTTCGGGAAACGTGAAGACCTTCTGCCAGCCGGAATTGGTCAAAAGTGGAGATCAAAGTCCGAACCATTTAAGCCCGGAAGATTCGCCCGGGTGCCAAGTACCCTGCCAGCCGGTCAGCCAGGCAGAAGCTGTCGCCTGCAGCCCGCCCCTGGCAACCGCAAGCCACGGAGCCGCCCCACCTGCACCTTTTCTCCGTAACTTTGTTACTCTTTCAATATTCATTGAAAGAATAGCTCCGCATGGATCAGCTGCGCAACTTCTGCATCATCGCCCACATCGACCACGGCAAGAGCACCCTGGCTGACCGGCTCCTCGAAGCCACCCAGACCATCAGTGCCCGCGAAATGATGGATCAGGTTCTCGACGATATGGACCTTGAGCGTGAAAAGGGCATCACCATCAAGAGCCACGCCATCCAGATGAACTACCGCCACACCGACGGGCGGGACTACATCCTCAACCTGATCGACACGCCGGGCCACGTCGATTTTTCATATGAGGTTTCACGGGCCATCGCCGCATGCGAGGGTGCGCTTCTGGTTGTGGACGCGGCTCAGGGCATCGAGGCCCAGACCATTGCCAACCTGTACCTGGCCATCGAAAACGACCTGGAAATCGTTCCGGTACTCAACAAAATTGACTTGCCCGGAGCAATGGTCGAAGAGGTAACCGATCAGGTGGTACAGCTTCTGGGCTGCGATCCCGAATCGGTCATCCTGGCCAGTGCCAAAGAAGGGATTGGCATCGACGCCATACTCGCGGCCATCATCGAGCGCATCCCCCCGCCCACAGGCAAGCCCGATGCGCCCCTCAAGGCCCTGATCTTCGATTCGATGTTCAATTCCTTTCGGGGCACCATTACCTACTTCCGCGTATTCGATGGCCAGATCACCAAGGGGCAGGCCCTCAAGTTCATGGCTACCGGCTCGGAATATCACGCCGACGAAATCGGGGTGCTGCGCCTGCAGAAAGAACCCCGTGAAATGATCGGCTGCGGTGATGTAGGCTACCTCATCACGGGCATCAAAGAAGTCAAAGAAGTCAAAGTCGGGGATACAATTACCAGCAGGGACAGGCCCGCGACCGAAAGCATCGCCGGCTTTCGCGAGGTCAAGCCCATGGTTTTTGCAGGGGTCTATCCCGTCGATACGGAAGAGTTCGAAGACCTGCGCTCGTCACTCGAAAAACTCCAGCTCAACGATGCGGCCCTGGTCTTCGAGCCGGAAACGTCGGCAGCCCTGGGCTTCGGCTTCCGGGTAGGCTTTCTGGGCCTGCTGCACATGGAGATCGTACAGGAACGCCTCGAACGCGAGTTCGACATGACCGTCATCACGACCGTTCCCAACGTACAGTATCTGGCCTACAAAACCGACGGCACACGCGTCGAGGTCAACAACCCCTCCGAACTGCCCGACCCCAGCAAACTAGATCATACCGAAGAACCTTACATCAAGGCCCAGATCATCACCAAAGCCGACTACGTAGGACCTATCATTACCCTGTGCATCGAAAAACGGGGCATCTTCCGCAACCAGTCCTACCTGACGACCGACCGCGTCGAGCTGCAGTTCGAGCTGCCCCTGGCCGAGGTGGTCTTCGACTTCTACGACCGGCTCAAGACCTGTTCGCGGGGCTACGCCTCGCTCGATTACGAACTGATCGGCTTCCG
>CALDDN010000073.1 GCA_937936615.1 uncultured Bacteroidia bacterium
TTCGAGCAGAGCCGCATCGCGCTGGCCAAGGCGGCCTGGCATCGCGTGGTCGATCCCCAGCAGTATTTTCTGGTCAACGAGGCCTTTGCCTTCGACAACAGCACCCGCGAACTCGACCGCTACATCCGCAGCAACCCCCGCTGAGGTGCCCAAGGTGAAAGCCCCTCCGATGGGTTCAGGCTGGGTTGATCGATGCTTTGCCGGCTGTTTCCCGATCAGGACCAGCGGGGTATGTCCGGAAGCTGCTTCCCGACCGGCCAGCCCTTTTGTGTACTTTTGCATCCAACTGACCGGGTATTATCGCAGGAGGCCGGATGGGCGTTCTTCATTTGCTAACCCAATTACTGGAATCGATTCGCACATGAAAACTTGGGTTGGGTGGCTGGCTTCAGTGGGCTGGCTGCTGCTGGGGGCCGCGACCGGATGGGCACAGCTGCGTATGGAGGTCGTATCGATACGGCACGTCAGCTGTCCGGGCGGACGCAACGGCCTGGTGATCGTGCAGGCGGCCGAGGGGCAAAGCCCTTACGAATACGCCCTCGACAACCGTGGGTTCCGCTTCGGCAACCGCTTCGAAGACCTGGCGGCCGGCAACTACCGCATTCAGGCCCGCGACCGCCAGGGCCTGACCGGCGAAATCTACGTTGAGGTGCTGCAGCCTGAACCTCTGCGTTTCGAGAGCCTAACCCTCGGCCAGCCTACCCGCTGCAGTGCGCCCGGCGATGGCCACGCAGTTGTTCGCGCGGGTGGTGGCACCAGCCCCTACGAATACCGCCTTGCGGGCAGCGGCATCCGCTTCGATGGCCGCTTCGAGGGGCTGCTGCCCGGAACCTACCGCCTGACGATCATCGATCGCCGGGACTGTACCCGCGATACCGTTTTTTCGCTCGACGAGCCGCTGGGGCGGCGCAGCCTGCGCTTCGAGGCCACGCCCGCCCGCTGCGCCGATACCGAAGACGGGCGCATCCACATCGGCGGCGATACCAGCGGCCTGCGCTTTTCGCTCGATGGCCTCGATTACGCGGCCCGCACCGACTGGCCCGGGCTGGCGGGGCGGCGTGGCTGGCTGGTCTTCAGCACCGATACCACCGGCTGCCTGCGTACCGATAATGTTTTTGTGGGGGCACCTGCCCCCCTGACGGCCCGCCTGCTGGGGCGGGCACCGGCCCGTTGCGGTGCTACGGGCGGTGTGCTGCGCTTCGAGGCGGCAGGAGGTACGCCCCCTTACCGCTTCCTGCTGACCACCGGCTCCGACACCCTGAGCAATACCGGCGGCCGCTTTGCCGATTTACCGGCCAGCACTTACGACCTCATCGTGCGCGATGCCCAAGGCTGCGAAACGCTGCTCATCGTCGATCTGGGCGAACAGGCCGACCTGGGCCTCGAACTGGCGATTGAACAGCCCCTGTGCCTGCAGGCACGCACGGGCCGCATCGGCGGGCGGGCCACCAGCGGCCAAGTCCCCCTGCGTTACCGCCTCAACGCTGGCCCCTGGCAGGACAGCCTTAGCTTTGAGAACCTGGACCGCGGGCTTTACCGCCTGACGGCCCGCGATGCCACCGGCTGCGAACAGGATACCCTCATCGAACTGGCTTACCAAAACCAGCTGCGCCTGCGCATCGACGAACAGCCGCCCACCTGCACCGAGGAAGCCATTTATTCCGATGGCCAGCTCCGCATTCATGCCAGCGGCGGTACCGCACCCTACGCTTACGCCCTCAATGGCGGGCCTTTCGGCCCCGACAGCGTGTTTACCGACTTGATTAATGGTGCTTATTTCATCAATGTACGGGATGCTGCAGGCTGCCAGACCGATGCCGTTGTGTTTCTTTTTCCCTATCGCCAGCTGCGCATCGATTACGCCGTGAGTGCCGTTGGCTGCGCGGGCGATTCGACGGGGGCGGTGCGCGTGCGCGTGCGCGGGGGCAACGCTGGGCACTGGTTCGGCCTGCACCCCCGCGCCCTCAACGAAGGGGACAGCGTCTATACGGGCCTGCCCGCTGGGCCGTTTGTCGTGTATGTGATGGACCCCTTCGGCTGCATCGACCGCGATACCGTCGAGGTGTCAAGTCCCGAGCCGATACGTCTGCAGGCCCATGTTACCGGCACCAGCTGCCCAGGCCGCAGCGATGGTATGGCCCGGCTGGCTGCAACGGGCGGAACGGGCATCGTTCGGCTGCTGTGGCTGGATACTGGCGATACGCTGCAGCTGCCCGACGAGGCTGCGGGCCTTGCAGCGGGACTGTACGACCTGATCTTGACCGACTCGGCGGGCTGCATCGCTCGCGAGAGCCTGCGCATCGACGAGCCAAGCCTGCGGCTCGGTGTCCTGCCCTCGGTGTGTGGAGGGGCCGAAGGGCGGATTGCCCTGCGGGATGTGGGCCTGCGACCGCCTGTGAGCTATCGACTCGTTGGCGAAACCGACAGCAGCAGCCAGTCCGAGGCCCTGTTTATCGATCTGCCCCGCGGTACCTACCGCGCCGAGGCCCTGGGGGCCGAAGCCTGCACCCTGCGGGCCCAAGCCCGCATCACGGGGCCGGAACCCCTGGGGCTGGCGGTGCAGGCCCTATCGCCGAGCAGCTGCCGCACCAACGATGGTTTGCTGGCGGTGGCGGGAACGGGCGGTCGACGGCCCTATGCTTATGGGATCGAGGAAATGGGTTTGCAGTCCGATTCGATCTTTGCTTTTTTAAGCCCGGGAACGTACCGCGTGCGGCTGCAGGATTCGGCGGGCTGCATCGCCCGGACTGCAGCCACGATTTTTCAGCCCGAGGCCCGCTTTCGCCTCACCATCTTGACGCAGGATGTGAGCTGCGCGGGCGGTGCCGACGGTCTGGCCCGCGTCGAAGTCCGCGAGGGCCTGCCGCCTTACCGCTACCTGTGGGCCACGGGCGACGAAGGCCCCGAGCTGAGCCGCCAGCCGGCGGGTACCTATGCTGTGGCTGTCGAGGATCAGACGGGCTGCCTGCGCCGCGATACCGCCCGCATCGGCGAGCCGCCCCCCCTCGAACTGGACGTGCGCATCGATACGCTGGAACGGGCCTACCGCATCTCGGCACTGGCATCGGGCGGCAGCTTGCCCTACCGCTTTTCGCTTAACGACAGCCTGCCGCAAACCGATCCCGTCTACAGCCCGCTGGGTGCGGGAGCTTATGTGCTGACGGTCATCGATGCCAACGCCTGCACCCGCGAGCGGGCCTTTGAACTGGCCCCGCTCAAGGTGGGGCGACGACCGGCCGACGGGCTGTCGGCTTCGGTGTACCCCAACCCGACGGCGGGACGGGTCAGGGTGCGCACCAACCGGTCCGGCCCCCTCGATTTTCAGGTTTTCGATGCGCTGGGGCGACCCGTGCTGGCGGGGCAGTGGTCGGACGGGCGGTTGGCCGAGCTGGACCTGGTCGACTGGCCGGCTGGCATTTACCTGCTGCGGGTGGGCAGGGGAGCCGAGGCCGCATCGCTGCGCTTGCTTCGGGTGGGCCGCTGAGGCGGGCATCGCCGGAATTTGGGTATTTTAGTTCCCCAGACAGCCCGACAACCGCATGAATCCCCGTGAACAAGCCCGCGGACGCATCGCCCAACTGGTCGATCTATTTCTGCGTGACCGCCAGACCCTCAAATCCAGTCTGGATTACAACGAATCCCGCGTCCGCCAGGACTTCATTGATCCTTTTTTCAAGGCCTTGGGCTGGGATGTGCACAACGAACAGGGCCTCATTCAGGCCTACCGCGATGTGCTCTCGGAAGATAAGATTTCCGTCGGCGGTCAAACCAAAGCCCCCGATTACGCCTTCCGCGTGGGCGGCAACCGCGTCTTTTTTGTGGAAGCCAAAAAACCCAGCGTCAACATCCGCGACGACCAGGACCCGGCCTTCCAGCTCCGCCGCTATGGCTGGAGTGCCAAGCTGCCCCTTTCGCTGCTGACTGACTTCGAAGAGTTCGCCATCTACGACTGCCGCCAGAAGCCCAGCCCCACCGACAAAGCCTCGGCCTGCCGGCTCGATTACCTGATCTGCGAGCAGTACCTCGACCGCTTCGACTTCCTCTACGATACCTTCAGTAAAGAAGCCGTCCTGCGCGGCAGCCTCCAGCGTTACGCCCAGCAGGACACCCGCCGCGGCACGGCCTCGGTCGACGATGAGTTCCTTGCCGCCCTCGAACGCTGGCGCGACCTGCTGGCCAAAGCTATCCGCAAAGCCAACCCAGCCCTCGACGAGGACCAGCTCACGGCAGCCCTGCAGAAAACGCTCGACCGCATCGTCTTTCTGCGCATCTGCGAGGACCGCGGCCTCGAACCGCCCGGCCAGCTCGCCGAGGCCGCCAAGCCCCGCAAAGACCAGACTACCTACCAACGCCTTTACGACCTCTTCCGGCAAGCCGACGCCAAGTACAATGCCGGCCTCTTCGACCTGGCCAACGACCCGCACACGGCCAACCTGGCCCTCGACGACAAAACGCTGCAGACCATCGTCCGCGAACTCTATTACCCCGAGTGCCCCTACGAATTCTCGGTCGTGCCCGTCGAAATTCTGGGCAACGCCTACGAGCGGTTTCTGGGCAAGGTTATCCGCTTCACCCCCAAGGGCCTCAAAACAGAGGAGAAACCCGAAGTCCGCAAAGCTGGAGGCGTTTTCTATACGCCCCAATACATCGTCGATTACATCGTCAGGCAGACCCTCGAACCGCTCGTAGCCGACAAAACGCCCGAGCAGGTGGCCCAGCTGGCCATCCTCGACCCCGCCTGCGGTTCGGGTTCCTTTCTGCTAGGGGCCTACCAGTACCTGCTCGACTGGCACCGAAGGTGGTTCCAGCAGCACCCCGAGGTGCTGCGCAAAGCCAGAAGCCCCTGGAAGGATGCGCTGCTGCCCGACGGCAACCTGGCCACCCGCATCAAAAAACAGATTCTGACCAACAACATTTTTGGCGTCGACCTCGACAGCAACGCCGTCGAAGTAACCAAGCTTTCGCTCATGCTCAAGGCTCTGGAGGGCGAAACAACCGCCAGCGTTAACCACCAGCTCAGCCTGGCCAACGAGCGCGTGCTGCCCACCCTCGATCGCAACATCGTTGCCGGCAATTCGCTCATCGGACCCGATTTTGCCGACGAACTCGATTTCGACCCCGCCGCCGAAAAGAAAGTCAAACCCTTTAACTGGCACCGCCGGTTTGCCGCCGTGTTCGGGCGCGGAGGCTTCGATGCCGTCATCGGCAATCCGCCTTATGTGCGGCAGGAGCTGCTGACGCAGTTCAAGAGCTATTTCCAGCGCAGCTACCGCGTCTACGACGGCAAGGCCGACCTCTACGCCTTCTTCATCGAAAAGGGAATCGAACTGCTGCGCCCGGGCGGACGCTTCAGCATCATCGTCGCCAACAAGTGGATGCGGGCGGCCTACGGACGCAAGCTCCGCGAATGGCTGGCCCAGTGGCAGCTGACGGAAATCGTCGACTTTGGCGACCTGCCCGTCTTCCGACAGGCCACCACTTACCCCTGCATCCTGAGCGTCGAAAAACGAGCCGCCGACCCCCAGCAGCCCATCGCTGCGGCTAGCCTCGACCGCCTCGATTTTGCCGACCTGGCTGCCGAAGTGGCCGCCCGCCGTTTCGACATCAGCCGCGCCGACCTCGACCCCGAAAGCTGGAGCCTGATGCCTGCCCCCGAAACGGCCCGCTTGCGTCGCATCCGCAGCGTGGGCATTCCCCTGGGCGAATACGTGAAGGGGAAAATATATCGGGGTGTTTTAACTGGTTTGAACGAAGCCTTTGTGGTGGACGGGCCGACGTGCGACCGGCTCATCGCCGAAGACCCGCGCTCGGCCGAGCTGCTCAAGCCTTTCCTTGCAGGCCGCGACATCAAACGCTACCAGCCGCCCCAGAGCGACAAGTGGCTGATTTTCGCGCGGCAGGGCATCGACATCGACCGGTATCCGGCCATCAAGGCGCACCTCCTGCAGTACAAGGATCGCCTCATGCCCAAACCCTCCAACTACAAGGGCCAAAACTGGAGGGGGCGGGCACCCGGTAACTATCAGTGGTATGAAATTCAAGCCTCTACGAATTATTACCCTGAGTTTGAGCGGCCGAAG
>CALDDN010000074.1 GCA_937936615.1 uncultured Bacteroidia bacterium
ATTTTATTTTAATTAAATTTTTTATTTAATATAAAAAAAATAAAAAACAAGCTGATAAGACTATTGAATCGATCGATTGCTCAGCTCGATTGCAGCTCAGGACTTGTGCAATCCAAATCGATCGCCGATCTTTGTAGCCCAATTCGATGCGGGGTGGAGCAGAGGTAGCTCGTCGGGCTCATAACCCGAAGGTCGTAGGTTCGATTCCTGCCCCCGCTACAAGTCAGGCACAGCCCTGGGGCTGTGCTTTTTTATTGCATCGAATTTATTGTTGATCTGTTCTTTCGACGAAAACTTGCGGTAAGGCGGAACCGCTTTCCGGCCTGCTGGCGCAGCCCAAGGCTCAGTCTTCGTTGTAAAACAAATCGCCCGTTTTAGGGTCTTTGGCGAAAATCTTGGTGGTGCTGGTGCGGTTTTCGCGGTAGCGTTCGCAGTCGGTTTCGACCTTGAGGCGTGGGGGCGGCGCGATGCGGGCCTGGCGGTCAAGTCGCAGCGTCGAGTCGCTGTAGATCAGCCGCGTAAAATGGCCAAAAATGGGCATGGCCATGCGTCCACCCTGCCCCTCGACCGACCAGTTGAAGTGTACGCTCCGATCGGAGCAGCCTACCCAGACCCCTGTAGCCAGCAGGGGGGTAAAGCCCACAAACCAGCCGTCGGAGTAATCCTGGGTGGTGCCGGTCTTGCCCGCTACGAAGATGTCGAAGGGCACCTGGTACTGGTAGTGGAGGTTGGCCGCGGTGCCACCCGTTACGACGGCCCGCAGGGCATCGGCCATCAGGTAGCTGGTTTCCTCGCTCAGGGCCTCGCGCGTGTCGCCCACGAAGCGGTAGAGCAGGTTGCCGTCCTTGTCCTCGATGTGCGTGACGAAGATCGGTTCGTGCCACTTGCCGCGGTTGGCCATCGTGGCATAGGCCGATGTCAGTTCCAGCACCGAGAGATCGAAGGTACCCAGGGCAATCGAGGGATAAGGTTCCAGCGGCGTCTGGATGCCCATGTTATGGGCGTACTTGATGACCTCGTGCGCCCCCACCTGGTTGATGAGCCGGGCCGTGATGACGTTGATCGAGAGCATGAGGGCTTTTTTGAGGGTCATCGTGCCGCCGTATTTGTTGTCGAAGTTCTTGGGGGTCCATTCCTCGCCCAGGTCGGTAACGATGGTAACCGGCTCGTTCGATTCCTCCTTGCAGGGGCTGAAGCCGTTGTCGAAAGCCGCGGCATACACAAAGGGTTTGAAGGTGGAACCGACCTGCCGCTTGCCGTGGCCCACGTGGTCGTACTGGAAGAACTGGTTGTCCAGACCGCCCACCCAGGTTTTGATGTGGCCGTTGGCGGGGTTGATGCTCACCATCCCCACCTGCAGGAAGGGTGCGTAGTACTGAAGCGAGTCCCAGGGCGTCATTACCGTGTCGATGTAGCCCGGTTCGTCCCAGGTAAAGAGCCGCATGGGTACCTTGCGGTGGAAGGAGGCGCGGGCTTCGGCGTGGCTGGCTCCTTGAGTGCGCAGCACGTTGTAGCGGGCCGACCGCCGCATGGCCCGGTAGAGAATGGTCGTATCGCGTTTCCAGGGTTCGCGCTTTTTGAGGTTCTGGAACAGCTTCTGCTGGTGCTCCTTGAGGTGGAGCTTGACGGCTGTTTCGGCGTGGGCCTGCATCCGCGGATCGATCGTCGTGTAGATTTTGAGGCCGTCGGTATAGATGTTGGGCGTTACTTTCTTGCCGTTTTTGACGATGCGGATGTTTTTCTCGTCGATCTGCTGCTTGACCCAGCCCCGTACGTATTCACGGAAATAAGTAGCAATACCCATGTTGTGAGTCTGGCGTTTCACGCCTTCGCGCACGCCCAGATCCATGGCCTTGAGGCGGCTGCCCTCGGCGGGGGTGATCTTGTGGTACTTGACCAGCTGGTTGATGACGACGTTGCGCGTGCGCCGTGCCCGTTCGGGATGACGGTAGGGGTTGTTGATGGTCGTACCCTGCAGCAGGCCCACGAGCAGGGCCGATTCGTGGGGCTGCAGCTCGCTGCAGTTTTTGTTGAAGTAGTACTGGGCCGCCGCCTGCACGCCGTAGATCGTTCCGCCAAAGGGCACCGTATTGAGGTAGTGCACCATGATCTCGCGCTTGGTGAAGCGGCGTTCGAGGTAAATGGAGGCAACCGCTTCTTTGATCTTGCGCAGGGCCGTACGCTTGCGGCCCACCTGCTCGTCGTAGAGGTTGCGGGCCAGCTGCTGGGTCAGGGTGCTGCCGCCCCGGATGTCGCGGGTAACGGGATAGGTAATGGCACTCCAGAACATGTTGAGCACGCCCAGCAGGTCGATGCCCGAATGCTCATAGAAGCGCACATCCTCTGAGACCAGTAGCGCATCCTGCAGGTTACGTGGAATCTGGTTGAGCTTGATATACTGGCGGTTTTCACCGCGGTAGAAGCTGCCCAATACCGTACCATCTGCCGCCAGAATCTGCGAGGCCAGGTTCGTTTCAGGACTTTCAAGCTCAGCGATGCTGGGCACCTGCGTCGATACCCACGCCACGCCCGCGGCCAGCAGCAGCAACGCCCCCATTACCGATAGAACGATGCGGCGGTAGGGACGGAATTGGCGGCTGTAGAGGCTCATGCAACAAGGCCGTTTCCGGCCATAGCTCACAAAATTAAGGCGGCAAGCAAGGAAAAGCAACGGGCTGCAACCCGCCAACCCGATGCCTCGGCACCCTACCTTTGCAGGTCCAATATCTCAAAATCCCGTGAGCCTAGCCGACGCGCCCGTGCGGGTGCGCTTTGCCCCCAGCCCCACCGGTGCCCTGCACGTGGGCGGGGTGCGCACCGCCCTCTTCAACTACCTTTTTGCCCGCCGCCACGGCGGCGAGTTCCTCCTGCGCATCGAGGACACCGACCAGACCCGATTCGTCCCCGGTGCCGAGGAATACATCCTCGAAGCCCTCGCCTGGTGCGGCATCACCCCCGACCTGGGCCCTCACACCGGCGGCCCCGACGCACCCTACCGCCAGAGCGAACGCAAACCCATGTACCGCCAGTATGCCGAGCAGCTCATCAGAGCGGGCCATGCCTACTACGCCTTCGATACCGAAGCCGAGCTTGAACAGATGCGCGAACGGCTCAAGGCCGCCGGCAACGCGGCCCCGCAGTACAACTACGTAACGCGGGAATACATGCACAACAGCCTGCGCCTGCCCGCCGACGAGGTCAGCCGCCGCCTGGACGCCGGCGAGCCTTACGTCATCCGCGTCAAAGTGCCCCGAAAAGAGGAAATCAAGTTCTACGACGAAATCCGCGGCTGGGTAACGGTCTCTACCACCCAGATGGACGACAAGGTGCTGCTCAAATCCGACGGCATGCCCACCTACCACTTGGCCAACATCGTCGACGACCACCTCATGCGCATCACCCACGTGATCCGCGGCGAGGAATGGCTGCCCTCGGCCCCGCTGCACGTGCTGCTTTACCGCCTCTTCGGCTGGGAGCAACCCAAATTCGCGCACCTGCCCCTGCTCCTCAGCCCCGACGGCAGCGGCAAGCTCAGCAAGCGCGACGGCGACAAGCACGGCTTCCCCATCTTTCCCCTCGACTGGACGGACCCCGCCACGGGCCAGCGATCCTCAGGCTACCGCGAGGCCGGCTACCTGCCCGAAGCCTTCATCAACTTCCTGGCCCTGCTGGGCTGGAACCCGGGCACCGACCGCGAGATTTTCAGCCTCGAAGAACTGGCTCAGGAGTTCTCGCTCGAGCGCGTAGGCAAGTCGGGTGTCAAATTCGACAAAAAGAAATCCATCTGGTTCAACCAGTACTACCTGCGCCGGCTTTCGGATGCCGAACTGGCGGCGGCCGCCGCCCCCTTCATCGAACGGGCCGGCCTGACAGTTCCCCCCGACCTGAGCCTCGAACGCATCGTAGGCCTGCTCCGCGAACGGGCCGAATACTTGACTGATTTTGCCAGCCAGGGCCGCTACTTCTTCCACGACCCGACCGAATTCGATGAAAAAGTAACCGCCAAACGCTGGACAGCCGAGGGAGCCGCCCACCTGGCCGCCCTCCACGACCGCTTCGCCGACCTGCCCGACTGGACGGCGGCAACCCTCAAAGCCGAAACCGAAGCCTACGGCAGCGCGGCGGGCAGTGGCCTGGGCCAGCTCATGCCCCTGCTGCGCCTGGCAACAACGGGTCTGGGCTTCGGACCCGAGCTTTTCGAGCTGCTGGAGGTTCTGGGCCGCGAGCGGGTACTCAGCCGTCTGGCGGCCGCGCCTCAGCGGCTGGGGGTGCCCGCCTGAACCCAAGCACGGGCACTTGCCCGGCCGATCGCCCTCCGAAATTCGAAAGGCAGAAGTTGATCGCCGGAAAACAATCGAAGCAGGTCAGACTCGCTTTTTTTTCAAAAAAAGCCCAGGTTGCCGGGCGTACTTCAATCGATGATCAGCTCGGCCAGGTAGCGTCGGGTCTCGGTGGCGGCCACCACACGGTAGCGGCCCCGGGGAAGCCCTTCGGCTTCGAGACGCAGGAGGTGAGGCGTGTCGGCATAGACGAGGCCCTCGTGCAGAATGGCCCACTCGCGCCACCGCTCGTCGAGCAGCTTGATGACTACGACCTGCGTCAGAACCGAGGCGTAGCGCACGCTTGGTCCCCGTTCGTCGTACAGCACCTCGAGCCGGAATTCGACAGGGGGCATGTAGGTCTCGACCTCCACGATCTTGCTTTCGGTGGCCAGTCCCGGGGCCTCGGCCGAGCGCATGCGATAGTAATAAGTACGGTTGGGCTGGGCTGTGGTATCGTAGAACAGGTAGTCCTGAGGCTGGCGACTGGTGCCGGCAGTCTCGATGCGGGCAATGGGCTGGAGGGCCTCGAGGGTCTCACCCCGTTCGAGGATCAGGCCGGTGAGGCCGTCCTCGAAGCGCGTAGTGGCCCGTATGACGACAGCTCCTTCGCGGTAGCGGGCACTCAGCTCGGCAAAGGCGGTAGTGGGGTAGAGGTTTTCGGTCGAGCGGGCCGATATGAGCCGCCAGTGCCCGCTGGCCTGTTCGAATCCGACGGCGGGGTCATAACCGACGGGCAGGTATTTCCAGCGGGGGCTTTGTTCGGGAGGCAGGCGGTAGCAGGCCTCGAAGGGCTGGTTGTCGCGGTAGCAGCCGCCCGAATCGGGCAGAAAAGGCACAAAAGCCAGTTCAGCGAAGTAGAAGCCCTCGACCAGCTGGCCCCGCGCATCGAGCAGGGCACAGTAGTTGCCCTCGACCTTTCGGCTGTAGAGCTTGATCATGAAGTTGGGATGGCCCAGCAGGCGGATGTCCACGGGCCGGTTAGGCTGCCGGTCTTTGGCCAGGCTGAGCCGGCGGTCGGCACCTAAAGTCGTACCAGCCGGAAAACAGAAGACGTAGTCGCGTGTTACGAGCAGCCAGTTGTCGAGGCGGGCGGCCTGCGGGCCGGGGTTGTAAAGTTCGACGCGGTGGAGGTTATCGCTCAGGTAGTTGCCCGGGATGAAGCGCAGCAGCTGCACGGTCTGGGCAGCTGGCCAGGCGGGCAGCAGCAACAGCAGCAGGTTCAGGGCCGCCCTACGCGCACAGGTCGCAGGCTGGCGGCCTCGGGGCTGTCCTTGGGCAGTGCCCCCAGCAACAGGGCTGCACAGCCCCCCCCTTGATCGAAACCCACTACGAGGGTATACTGGCCGGAGGTACCGAAATCGAAGTCGTAGCTGGCGCGGCTGGAGCTGCTGGGGCTTGAGAAGACAAGCACGCCGGCGGGGTCGTAAAGGTTGAACACGAGGCGGCCGTTGCGGTCGGAGGTTCCGCAAGGCACGATCCGGTAGAGGTGGTCGAAGTCGAAGCTGTAGCGGAGCTTGGCATTTCCTGTGGGGAAAAGCTCGGCGCGGAAGTAGCGCGGCCCGACGGATTGAAAGGGAGCCAGAGCGGGCTGGCACGCCGGGAGGGCGGCATCGCACTGGGCGGCGGCAAAGCGTGGCAGCAGAAGGGCTGCTAGCAGGATTCCATAAACTCGGACCCACCCCCGGAAGGGGCTGTTCGAGGCAGTTACTTGCAGCATCGAAGCAGACCAAATCTGGATTCCGACGGCCTCAGCCGACAATGCTCTTGCGCAGCTTTTTGAGTTGACCGTTGATTTCTCTGACCTGCTCATCGGTCAATTCCGTCAGCGCGTAGCCGTCGGTGTTGCCGAACTTGGGTTCGATGGCAGCCAGCTGGTTGTAAATGTCGCCCACGCCTTCGGCTCCTTTCTGGGTTTCGAGGAGCTTGAGCAGATCGAAGAGGGTCGATTGCTGGGCCAAGATGTGTGATTTGATTTTAGGGTTGGGATTGGCCATCCACTGCTCGGTGGCGATGTAGGCACTTTCGATCCAGGCTCCGGCGAACATAAGCGAGAGGATGCGTTCCTGGCGGGTCTTTTTGAGCTGCTCGTTGAGGTCGCGGAAGGTGTCATCGAAAATGACATTGAGCGAATCCTGGTTATCCTGATTGTTTTTGATGCGTGTTTCGAGTCTTTTGCTGAATACGCTGCCAATGCCCAGCTCTTCGGCCAACCGGCTCATGGCTTTGTAGTAGCGGATGGCGGTCTGCTGCTTGCTGTAAACCGAAGCGTAGGACAGGTCGGCGGTGTAGACTCCCATGTTAAGGGCCTGCGAGGTGGCCCCGCGGTATTTGTTGACGCGGTCTTCGGGGTTGAGCAGTTTCTCGTCGTAAGCCGCACCGGCATCTTTGAGCATCTTGGGGGCTTCTTGGGGCGAGGGGATCGCCAGAATCAGGTTGAGGGTGGCCTCGGAGATTTCGCCTGCATCGGGGTCTTCGAGTTCCTCGGCATTGAGGGGGTTATTGGGATCGGCAGCCTGCTCCGTTTTTTCGGCTTCTTTGCTGCAGCCAACAAAGCTGACCAGGCCCAAGATCAGGGCCAACCACCCCATCCAAATGAAAACTAGCTTACGCATCATGCTCAAACTTGATCGACGAACTTTGGCGCACGTAGTGCAGTACCTGATTCGGTACGCAATATCTGTATTTTATTACGGATGTACAAGCAGGCCAAAAGAATGGGCAGGTTTTACTAATTTTCAGTGCCTAAGCAAGTGATTGGCCTGGCTGCCTGTGTCATTTTACGCAAAACGGGGGAGCCGGTCGGGCGAGCAGGTTCTCCATTTGCTTGATCGAGATGCCAATATTGAATTAAACCTCAACTATGTCTTCTATCCGATTATCGATTGTTCCTATGATCCGACGCTTACTGCCCGTTTGGGGGCTGCTGGTACTGGCAGGCTTGCTGGTGCCGACTTCAGGTGCAGCCCAATGCCTGGCCCCTGTTTTCGGCACGCCCATCAGCGCGACCAATTTCATCATTGTCAATTGGGATGCCGTTCCCGCTGCCTCGGGGGGATATGTGCTTTCGTGGCGGCTCTACAACCCGCCATTTGCTACACCTGTTACGACGATCAGCCTGGCAGGTACGAGCTACATGCTGACCGGTCTTATGGCCGGCACACCCTACGAAATTAAACTGACCGCTGTCTGCGGATCGATCACCTCGACGACAACCACAACGATTGTCAACACGCTGGCTCCTCCGCCCCCGCCCCCGCCCTGCCTCAGTCCCAGCCTGATCGGCTTCCAGGTAGGCGATACGCAGCTGCAGCTTAACTGGTCGGCGGCCCCCAGTGGAACGGTCGAGGGCTACCGCATCGAATACCGAACGGGGGCAAGCCCCTTCGAGACGCTCGACCTGACGGGCAACGTACTGACGGGCACGCTCAGCGGCCTGCTGCCCAACACCCTCTACGAGGTACGCGTCCGCACCCGCTGCGCGGGCAACGTCCTATCCAATCCGGGGCAGTCGTCATTCATCCGTACGGCTCCGGTGCCGTGCCCGGCCCCGCAGCTTAACTTCCCCATTGCTACGACCAACAGCCTGTTTGTCTCGTGGCCCCCGCTGCCTCAGGCTACAACCGGTTACCGCCTCGAGTACCGGGCGTTGGGTGCTCCCACGTGGCAAGTCCAGGATGCAGACCCCAACACCTCGAGCCTGCTGCTGAGCAACCTGCTGGGGGGAACGACCTACGAACTGCGCCTGCAGGCACGCTGCAGCAGCACCCTGACATCGGCTTTCAGTCCGGTCATTACCGCCACAACCGTGGGCCAGAGCTGCCCTGCACCCAATATCACCGCTGCCGTGCCCGCACAGAACCAGATCGCCCTGAGCTGGACCCCGATACCTGCCGCCGCCTTGGGCTATCGCATTGAGTTCCGCACGGGCAGCAGTGCCTGGTCGGGATTCGACGTAGGCCCCAGCCCTACCAGCACGACGATCAGCAGCCTGCAGGCAGGCACCACCTACGAAGTACGGGTACAGAGTCGCTGCTCGGCGGCGACTTCCTCAGCATTTACAACGACTACCGCTACAACGACCTCGGCCTGCCCGGTGCCGGTGCTGCTGGGAGCCGATGCCACGCCCAACAGCCTCAATGTACGCTGGCTGCCCCAGCCCGCCGCCACGGGCTACCGCCTGAGCTGGCGACTGGCCAGCGGTGGCCCCACAGCAACGCAGCAGCTGAGTGCCGGCACCACGCAGTTCAACATCGGGGGCCTGCTGCCCGCAACGGCCTACCTTGTAGAACTGCAGAGCCTGTGCAATGCGATTCCCTCGGTGGCAGCCAGCCAGACCTTCACGACGCAAAACGTGGCAGGCTGTCCGGCACCAATCATCCGCCGCGTCGAACCTACAGCCAGCACGCTGCTGGTCTTCTTCGGCGGCAGCAATGTGCCGCATCTGGGCTACCGCCTCGAATACCGGCCGACCGCGACCCCCAACCTCAGTTGGGTGGGTCTTGACCTGCCTGCCGCACCAACCCTCGACCCAAACCAGGAAAACACCGGCCTGATCGCCGGCCTGCTGCCCAACACCTCCTACGACATCCGCATCCGCACCCGCTGCATCGATAACTCGGTCTCGGGCTGGGAAACACGTACAGCCCAGACGCTGCCCAACAGCTGCCCCGCCCCCGTCCTGCAGAACGTACAGGCCGGATTCAGTGCCATCAATCTGAGCTGGACGGGACCGCAGAATCAAGTGTTTGTCCTGGAATACCGCATCCAGTACCGCGAGCTGCCCAGTGGAACACCCCAGTTCCTCTTTGTGCCTCCCTTCCAGACTTTTGCCACATTGACCCAGAATGTGTTTCCGGGCCGCGAGTACGAAATCATCCTGCAGACCGCCTGCTCGATCATCGACCTCTCGGCTGCCGCTACCCGCACGGTGCGCACCCAAGGCCTGCCCTGTGCAGCCCCCAGTACGCCGGTGGTAGCTTCCGGCGTCCGAACGGCACAGGTCAGCTGGACGGTACCCGCCGGTACGCCTGCGGCTTCCTATACACTGGAATACCGTCGCCTCAACGACAGCAACTGGACTTTGCGGCAGGTTAGCGGTACGAGTGCAAGCCTCGATGGCCTGCAGCCCGAAACGATGTATGAGCTGCGCGTGCGCACCAACTGCTCGGGGGGTTCATTTTCCGAATTCAACCTGACGACCTTCCAGACACAGCCTGTGCCCTGCCTGGCTCCTCAGCCGGTGCTGGGCGAGCGAACGACCAGCAGTCTGGCCCTGAGCTGGCCCGTGGTACCCGATGCCAACCAATACGAGCTGGAGTGGCGAAGCGGTGCATCGAGCTGGAACGGCATCGTCCTCAACGGAACCGCCTTTACCATCTCCGGCCTTGTGGCCAGTACCGACTACGAGATTCGGGTACGTTCGATCTGCCCCGGCCCCGCGGGCAACCGCTTTTCGTCCTTCAGCACCTTGACAGGCCGCACCCTCGACCCGCCCTGCCCCAGCGTGCAGCTTAGCTCAGTGGTACCCCTGACCAACAGCATTCAGCTGGCCTGGATTCCGGTACCCGATGCTTTCAGCGGCTACCGCCTCCGCTGGAAGCGGGCTAGCGATACCAACTTCCTGCAGCTCGATCTGCCTTTTGTCATCACGAACTTTGAAATTTTCAACCTGCTGGCCAACACCGCTTACAATATCGAAATCCAGAGCCTGTGCGGGCCGGGCCGCACTTCGGAAGCCACGCAGCGCACAGTAACAACGCTGGCAGCTTTCTGCCCGGTGCCAGCGATTCAGGCGGTCGAGCCTGAAAACGAATCGATCCTGCTGTTTTGGTCGCAGGTTCCGGCGGCCGCTTCGGGCTATGTGGTGTCGTGGCGGCTGGCCGGCGGCACGTTTCAGGAAACGGTTGTTGGTGCCGCCGAAACGAGCTTCCGCATTTCGGGCCTGCAGCCCAACCAGAACTACGAACTGCGCCTGCGCAGCCGCTGCACCGCTACCAGTATATCGGAATGGTCGCCCTTGTTCCCGACCTCAACGACCAACGTCTGCTTTTCGCCCAGTTTCGTCGATCTGCTGCCCGAGCCGTTCGCCCTGACGGCAGACTGGGGAGCGGTCAGCGGGGCACAGGGCTACCGGGTCAGCTGGGGGCTGCCGGGCCAGCCGCCCATAGGCCAGGCCGATGTGGCGGGCACCCTAACCCGCTTTCGCATCGAGAACCTGAGCCCCGATACCGAATATGAAGTTCAGGTACGTACCCGCTGCCTAGGCAATACTTTTTCAGAACCTAACTTCGGATTCGAATTTACGGGCCGCGACGTGTGCATACCCCCAACGGGCCTGACCCTGACGCCGGGTATCGACCGCATTACTGCAACGTGGAACTTTGTAGTAGCCGCCGACGGTGGCTACCTGGTGGAATGGCGTCCCTCGGGCGGCAGCTGGCGCAGCGTCATTCTGAACCAGAATCTGCTCACGATCGAGAATCTGCTGCCGGGCACAGCCTACGAGGTGCGGGTTTTTTCGCGCTGCGGCAACCGCAGCTCGGGCCTGCCCATCCTCGCGACCACCATCACCCCGACAGCCAATGCCTGCCCTAGTCCGACCATAAACCTGATCAGTCCTTTGGTCAATGGTGCCCAGGTCAGCTGGACTCCGGTAGCAACAGCGGTGCTGGGCTACGTAGTCGAGTGGCAGACCTTCGATGCGGCCGGCTGGCAGTCGATGACGGTACCGGCCAATCAGACCAGTGCGAGCCTCGGCGGCCTCAGTCCCCAGACCAGCTACCGCGTGCGGGTGCGCAGCCGCTGCGCCCCCAACGACGAATCGGCCCCCTCGACGGTACGCGAGTTTGTAACGCTCAACGCCAGCGACTGCCCGGCACCCACCCTCACCAACTTCAATGCCACCCCTACGTCCGTGAACGTACAATGGACGCCGGTCAACGGTGCCATCGGCTACCGCATCGAGTTTGCACCCGTGAACAACCCCGCCGCGCTGCGGGTCATCGAGCGGCAGCAGCCTCTAGCCAATCTGCTGGTACAGGGCTTGCTGCCGGGCACTGAATACCGCTTCCGCGTCAGCACCCACTGCCGTACCCAGACCTCGGCCCCCAGTGCCGAACGCATCATTGCTACGCCCCAGGCCCGTGCCACCTACGAGGCAGCTGCTCTCGACGGCTGGCAGCTCTACCCCAATCCCAACCGCGGAGCCTTTGTGCTGCGCTTCGAGGCTCCAGCAGCAGGCCAAACCCAGTTTGCCTTGTTCGATCTTGCCGGCCGCGAGGTAGGCCGCCGGTCGGATTCGTTTGCTGCCGGCCAAGTGGAACTGCATCTGGATTTTGGCCCCTTGCCAGGGGGACTCTACCTGCTGCGCCGCCTCGATGCACCGAACGTGCCAGCCTTGCGTGTGGTAGTCGAGTAAGCCGGCTCCATCAAAAAAGAAACGTATTGCGAATCGGCAGCCCAGGTGGGCTGCCGATTCGCGTTTTAAGAATTCAGACAAAAACGATAGGTGATCCAGACCCAAGCCCGATTTACGTCTTCTGCTGCGAATACTTCGGCAGCAAAGAGTTAAAGCATACGCTCTTTCAAGTAATATATCACAATTACTATCACTTACAATCCCAATAAATGAAAATAAAATATTGAATTATAAACCAACAGATACAAAACCTGCAACCGGCATTCGGTCAAAAATCCCCGACAGAATCCAAGGGAACGGTAACGCAGAGCCTGACACAAGCAGGCGGGCACCACGGCGGCCTATTTTTTGTTCTTACATTTGGACTGATTCCAAACCGATTCCGACCATGATTACGATTTCACCCAAAGCCAAGGAGCACGTCGCCCGCCTGCGCAACGAAGCAGGAATAGGCCCCGAATATGGCCTGCGCGTCTCGGTGGTGGGGGGCGGCTGCTCGGGCCTGTCCTATCAGCTCGATTTCGACAACGAAGAACACCCGGGCGATCAGGTCTTCGAAGATGAAGGCCTGCGCCTCTTCGTCAACCTCAAAAGCTACCTCTACCTGGCCGGCACCCAGCTCGATTACTCCGACGGCCTGCAGGGCAAAGGCTTCCACTTCGTCAACCCTAACGCTGCCCGTACCTGCGGCTGCGGCGAAAGCTTTGGCGTCTGAGCCAGGGCTGCACGCTTTTTGCTAAATTGGGGGTATGCGTCAGCTCATTCTAGCCGCCTGCGGGGCCGTGGCCCTCGCGCTGGCAGCCTGCACGACCCAAACCGAACGCGTCGTACCGGACAACAGCATCCGGCCCGACACGACGATCTCACTCATCGAGCGCGAAGCCTACCTGAACCGGCTCTACATCAGCCTGCTGGGCCGAAAGCCTGACGCGCTCGAAAGCCAGACCGCCCTACAGGCCTTTGAACGCGACGGATGCGGCCCCCAAAGCCGCCGCGAGCTGGTCGAAAAGCTGATGCGCCAGCCCGATTTCTACGAAAACGCCTACCGCAACCTGCGGCGCGAATACCTTAACGACCTCGATACGGCCACCATCCGCTGGCAGCTCGAAGAATGGAAGCGCACCATCGAACAGCTGGAACGCGACCACCCGGGCTGGGCCAGCATCGTGCGCCAGTACATTACCCGCCTCGAAAAACTCCAGAACCTGCCCGACGACCTGGCCGCCGGCCGTATCGACCTGATCGAAGCCCACCGCCGCTGCGTGCACAACAACTTCTATGATGAGATCAACATGGGCACCGAGAACTTCGTCGTCTCGTGTTTCAGCCACTTCCTCAATCGCTACCCCACTCTCATCGAACTGGAAGAAGGCAAAAAAATAGTCGATGCCCAGCCCGGCGAGCTCTTTGGCCGCTATGGTCGTTCCAAGGACGATTTTCTCGACATTTTTTTTGATCACAACGGCTATTTCGAAGGTCAGGTCAAGCTCCTGTACCAACGCTACCTCTACCGCGAGCCACGGCCCGACGAATCCTCGCAGCTGGTGCGCCAGTACGCTACCTCGCGCGACTGGAAGGCCCTGTGGAGCCGAATTCTGACCTCGAGCGATTACGTGCGCAGCCGCTGATGCCCGACTTTTCGGCCAACCTCATCTGTCGTCTGTTTAGCATCCGGGTACCCGTGGTACAGGCTGGCATGGTCTGGAACAGCGGCTGGCGGCTGGCCGCTGCCGTTTCTGAAGCCGGCGGCCTGGGGCTGATCGGGGCGGGGTCGATGGATGCCGAACTGCTGCGCCTGCACATCGACCGCTACCGCGCCGCTAGCCGGCAGCCTTTTGGGGTCAACGTTCCCCTGCTCTACCGGCACGCCCCCGAACTACTGGCCGTTGTCCGTGAGGCCGGCGTACCCATCGTCTTTACTTCGGCGGGCAATCCCCGCACGTGGACGGCGACCCTGCAGGCCGAAGGCATCCGCGTGGTGCACGTAGTTTCCAGCACCCGCTTTGCCCTGAAGGCTGCCGAGGCCGGAGTCGATGCCGTGGTAGCCGAGGGCTTCGAGGCCGGCGGGCACAACGGCATCGAGGAAACGACAACCCTGTGCCTTGTTCCGGCGGTGCGACAGGCTCTGGGACCGGCAATGCCGCTGCTGGCAGCCGGAGGGATCGGCAGCGGGGCAGCCTGGCTGGCCTGTCAGGTGCTGGGAGCCGATGGCGTGCAGGTAGGCAGCCGCTTTGCGGCCACCGTCGAAGGCAGCGGCCATCCGTCCTTTAAGGCCGCCATCGTGGCCGCTCAAGAAGGGGATACCCGCCTGCAGCTCAAGGCCCTGACACCGGTACGGCTCCTGCGCAATGCCTTTGCCCAGCAGGCCCAAGCTCTGGAAGCCTCCGGTGCCGATCGCCAGACTTTAGCCGAGTTTCTAGGGCGGGGCCGATCGCGGCGGGGCATGTTTGAGGGCGACCTCGAAACGGGCGAGCTGGAAATCGGCCAGGTGTCGGCTCTGATCGACGACATCGCCCCAGCAGCCGAGGTGCTGGCCCGCCTCGAACGGGAATACGCCGAGGCCTTGGCCCACCTGTGCTCAGGCGGAACGAAAGGCTGATTGATTTTTAAAAAGCCCAAAAAATCGACTTCAAATTCAAAAGTTTAAAAAACGATCCTAAATAGAATACAAAAAAACGGGGGCCTCTAGCCCCCGTTTCGCATTTCGTTTTCAGAGCGAACTCACTCCACCACCACCTTCACCACCCGATCCAGCTCGCCCACGCGAACCCGAAGCAGATACAAGCCCGAAGCCACGCCCTCCAGATCGAT
>CALDDN010000075.1 GCA_937936615.1 uncultured Bacteroidia bacterium
ATCGTGGCGGGCTTGGTCAATCTAAAGGTTGCAAATCGACTGGGAATTGCCCTGTAATATTCTTTTATGATAGAACTTATTGGGCATTTTGAATCATATAGCCGAACGACATGCTTCGCTCATAACTGCGCAACAGGTTTATTATAATTCACATAAACTCACTCCGAACCTGCGACCCAACCACCGATTTCAGTTTTTGCTGAAATCGACCCCGGACATCGTCCCAGGGCAACGGGTGCGGCTCAATCGAGCACGAAGAGCCGCCGCGCCGTGGCCGAAGTCGCCGCCGCCACTTCTTCCAGAGGCAGACCCAGCACCTGCGCCAGCCGCTCGGCCACCAGTTCCACATAAGCCGGTTCGTTGCGCTGGCCGCGGTGCGGCACCGGCGGCAGGTAGGGGCTGTCCGTTTCCAAGACCAGCCCTTCGAGACCCAGTTCGGCTAACGTGGCCGCCAGCCCGCTGTTCTTGTACGTGAGCACCCCCCCGATGCCCAGACAAAAGCCCAGAGCCATCGCCCGTCGCCCCTCTTCGACCGTACCCCCGAAGCAGTGAAAAACTCCCCGCAGCCGCCCGTCCTGTGCCGCTTCGACCAGGCGCAGCGTGTCGGCCATCGACTCGCGCGTATGCAGCACCACGGGCAGCCCCAGCTCGGCCGCCCAGCCCAGCTGCACCCGCAGGGCATCCTGCTGCCTGGCCTTGGTGCTCGTGTCCCAGTAGTAATCGAGGCCACATTCGCCCACGGCCACAAAACCACCACGGGCCAGCTCGGCTTCGATGCGGGCCAGCTCGGCGGTGTAGTCGTTCTGAACGGAGCAGGGATGCAGGCCCATCGTGGGGCGGCAGCGGATGGGGTCCAGATCGACGGTGCGGCGCAGCGCGTCGATGCTGCGGCTGTCGATGTTAGGCAGCAGCACATGCGAGAGCCGCGCAAACGCCCGTTCGAGCACGGCGGGGCGATCGGCATCGAATTCGGGTAGGTAGATGTGGGCGTGGGTATCGATGAGCACGACGCGAAATTAGCCAAAGCTTAGCCGCAGGCAGTAATCCGAGCCAGGAAGCCTGACAGGCTGGCATACGGGACGAATTACATCCTGAATAAGCCCGATAGATAAATTAAGCAGGTGCGAAGCGCGGCTGGGGGCCGGAAAAATTGTTCCAGCGGCGACTACAACTCCAGCCCAATCAGCAGGATGTCGTCGAGCTGGCGGCGCGTGCCCTGCCAGGCGTGCAGGAAAGCAACGGTAGCAGCACCCTGATCGGCAAGGCCAGCGTGGGCTGTGTGCTCGAGCTGCGCCTGGAGGCGTCTGGTGCCGAGCTTGCGGCCTTCAGGCCCGCCAAACTGGTCGACCACGCCATCGGAAAACGCAAAGAGGCGATCGCCCGCCTGTCCGTCGATCACCACGACGGGGTACTGCTTGTCGGCGTGCTGGCTGCCGCCGCAGGCGTAGCGGGCCGAGCGGTATTCGCTGATCAGGCCCCCGCGCAGCAACCACAGCGGACGCCCCGCCCCGGCGTACTCGACCCGCCGCTCCGTCCCCTGGGGCGGGTGCAGGGCCAGCAGGCAGACATCCATGCCGTCTTTCGAATCGGAACCGGCCTGCTGGTGCAGCGTCTGGATGATGCGCCGGTCCAGTGCTTTGAGGATGGCCCCCGGTCGGGCCGGACCCAGTTCCGAAACGATCTGCTGCAGCAGGTTGGTGCCTACCACGCTCATGAAGGCTCCGGGCACACCGTGGCCCGTGCAATCGACCGCGGCCAGCAAGGTGATGTCCTCGATCTGGGCCAGCCAGTAAAAATCACCCGACACGATGTCGCGGGGCTGGTAGTGGATGAAATGGGGCGGCAGCGCGCGGGCCAGCAGCGCGGGCGCGGGCAGAATGGCCTGCTGAATGCGCGAGGCGTAGTGAATCGAGTCCTCGATCTGGGCGTGCTGGGTTTCGAGGCGTTGCCGCTGGTTGCTTACCTCCTGGAGTGTGGCCTGCAGCTCGGCGTTGAGGGCATCGGTTTCGGCTTTCTGCTGGGCCAGCTGCTCGTTGAGGCGGCGCAGCGTTGTGTTGGCCTGCTTGGCCCGTCGCCGGCTCTGAAACAACGTAAAGGCGACGATCGAAAGCAGCAGCAGGCCTCCACCCGCGCTGCCCAGCAGCCAGTTGGTGCGGGCCGCTTCGAGGCGTTGTTCCTCGGCGCGGCGCAGCCTTTCGATTTCGGCGGCCTTCTCGAACTCGTATTTCGATTCGAGGCGGCCCTGGGCTTTGGCCTGACTTTCGTTTTTCAGCGAATCGGACAGCTGCTGGTAAAGCAGCAGGTGCCAGAACGCCGTGCCAAACTGTCCGAGAGCCGAATCGATGCGGTAGGCCAGTTGCGCCGTTTCCTGCATCTGCTCGCGGTTGCCGCTCAGGCGGGCCAGGGACAAGGCCTGGCGCAGCAGGGGCTGGGCCGCAGACGGCCGTCCCTGCAAGTAGTAGACTTCGGCCAGTGCTGTAGCGGCTTCGCTTTTCATTTCATGATTCTGGCGATTGGCCAGCAGCTCGAGGCTGCGCTGCAAGCTGTCGATGGCTTGGCCAAAGCGGCCCAGACGGGCCAAACTCTGCCCGATGTTGTTGAGGCGGTGAACCTGATGATCGATGTGGCCGGAAAGCCTGAATTTGTCGAGGCTTTGCTGGTAGTAGTCCAGGGCCAAGGGATAGTTCTGCTGCCGGAAGGCCAGGTTACCTAAATTGCCCAGCACAATGCCCAAATCGCGGTTGTTGGTTTGGTGCTGCAGGCGGATGGCCAAAGAGCGGGTGTAGCAGTCGCGGGCCTTGTCGAACTCGTCGAGCTGCCGGTACACGTTGCCCAGGTTGTTGAGGATGCCCGCCAGTTCGTCGGGCTCGTTGATGCGTTCATTGAGGCGCATAGCTTCCAGGTAGGCGGCGATGGCCTGGGTGTAATCGCCCTGGTAGCGGTAGGTTGCCCCCAAATTTTGCAGGGCCTTGATCCACGACAGGGTATCCCGCATCCGGCGGCTCAGTGCCACAGCCTCCTGCACAGCCTCCCAGGACTTGTGATCCGCGCCCGACAGCCGGTAGAGGGTGTTGAGACGAAGCAGCAGGATGATTTGGCGATCGGTTCGGCCCAGGCGGCGGGCCAGCACCACTCCCTGCTGAAGCACCTCGGCTGCTTCTTCCCGCTGGCCCGCACGGAAGAGTTCGTTACCCAACTTCAGATACCCGTTCAGCCGCGAGCTGTCGTCGGGGGCCGCAGCAACCGCCGAGCGCAGCGAATCGAGGAGCGACGGATTGGGCTGGGCGGCTGCCTCAATCTGAGGCAAGCAGGCTGTCAAAGCAACGATCAGCCAGTACATGGCAAAATAGAATCGAGGCACGGATTGGGGGTGGTGTTTTTTTATTGGCTCAATTTCAGAGCCGTTTTCCAGAAATCCTATTGACAGACGACGATGATTCTTGAGTCTGCTGGGGGGCAGCAGCCAGTCGGGGTTTTTTGAACGCCTGCGTTGTGCTTAAGCTCGACCCGTTCCCCATGACTTCTTTATTTATGTGTTTATTTACTTTTCTTATAAAAAATATGATATCCTTGAAAATACTTACGATAAAGCAATTCAACTGGTTCGTTTTTGTTTTATATTATAAACTAATTTTTCGATCGGTTCAGCGGACTTAAAAGGCCCTAAAGCTTTTCTATCACAAGCCAAACTATTTATAACTAAATAATTGATTAAAAAATAATTTGAAATAAAATAAATTTATCATAAACTATTTAGTTTGACAGTATGCCAGGTATCAGCCTGCACGCCCGACACCAGTTCATCGCAATGGCCCTGCCGGAGCAACCGACTGCTGTCCAGCTCTTGCCAAGCCCCGCCCCCAGTTTCTGTTTACCTTGTACGAGCAAAGCCCCGCGGGGCGTTCTGCTAAAATCAACCACGATTCAACCATGCCGGTACCTTGCCTGCTGCTGGCCTTGCTGGCCTGCTTTCCCGTGCTACTCATGGCCCAGACCGATCCCCTGGCCCGCCGCTGGGCGGCCATCGAAAAGCTCATCAACGAGGACCGCCGCCCCCAGACCGCCCGCGACTCGCTCTCGCGCTTCCGCCGCACAGCCGAAGCCCAAAACCGCTGGGCCTGGGTCTACCGCGCCGTCTCGCTCGATATTCAATTGGAACTGCAGGCCAGCGATACCGACGCGCTGCCCGCCGCCTTCCTGCGCTGGGAACGCACCGCCGCCGAAGCCCGCCCCGAACTCCAGCCGATCTACCATACGGCACTGGCCCGCCACTACGCCGACCACCTGCAGGCCAACCGCTGGCAAATCTACCAGCGCACGGCCGGGGCCGCAGTCGACACCGCCGACCTCCGGACCTGGGACACCCGCACCCTGACCGAGCGCATCGACCGGCATTTCGACGCGGCCCTAGCCAATCCCGACGTGCTGGCCCGATTCCAGACGGTGGACTGGGCACCGGCCCTCGTGGGCGAGGCAGCCGAATACCCGCTGCGCCCCACCCTCTACGATATGCTGGTGCACGAAGCCCTCAACTACTACCGGCAGGACGAGCCGCACCGCGTCGAAAGCAGCAAGGTGCTGCGCATCGACCGCGACGACTACTACGCCCCACCAACCGATTTCATCGAGGCCACCCGCGATATCGAGCGACAGCCCGGGCAGTCGGCCCGCGTACTGGCCCTCTACCGCGAGCTGGCCCGCCACCACCTGCAGCGCGGCCTCGAACGGCCGCTGGTGCTGTCCACCCTCGACCGCCTCGCATGGGTGCAGAGCCAGGACACGCGCCGAGGCGAGAGCGAACTGCTCCTGCTCCGCGCCCTGGAAGGGCTATGGGCACGCCATGGCAACGGCCCCCAGCGCGACCTCGTGGCCCTGAGGCTGGCCCAGTGGCTGCGCACCTTGGGCAACAAGCCCCGCGAGGGCGAAAACTGGCCCTACCGCTGGTACCTGAAACGGGCAGTCGAGTTCTGCCGCGAGCAGGAGGCCGCCGGTCTGACGCAGCTGGCCCCTGTGCGCCAGCTCATCGAAACGGAGCAGCTCCACCTGCAGACCGAACAACGCCTGCTGCCCGACCGACCGAATCTGGTCTCATTTACCTACCGAAACCCCAAAACAGTCGTCCTCAGGGTGTGGAAGTGTACGGCAGACGAACGCCTGAAGCTGCTGCAGGCCCATTACCGCGACGAGGCCACGGTAAACCTGCTCAAGCGCATCGCGAGGCGTAGCCCATCCCATACCTTCACGTTCGAGCTGCCCGATGCCGGCGACTACCAGCCCCGCACCACCGAAGTGGCCCTGCCGCCACTGCCCCCGGGCCATTACCTGTTCTCGAAAGACGATACCCTGCCATACGAGCAGACCCCCGTCCTCGATGTGGGACGCTACGCCGTGGTGGCCAGCAACGCCCAGCCCAACGACCTGTTTTTGCGCGATGCCCTGACGGGAGGCGCTCTCGTCGATGTGGCGGTGCGGGTCGAATGCACAATCGATTACTACAACTACGATTCGCAGCCCTACGGTCGGCGTACAAGGCATTTTTCCTATGAAACAAGGACCGGACCCGAAGGCGGCTTTGCCTTCGATGCCCGCCAAAATACCGAGGCCCAGCGGCTCCTGCAGGAGCTGGAAGGCAAGCGGTCGTATGCCAACATCCGGTATGTGGTCCGCATCGACGCGGGCAGCCCGCAGGAATATGTCCTCTCGGTGGATGCCCCGGAAAAACCGTACAATGTTCCGGTCAATGCTCACGATCAATACTTCCTCTTCAGCGACCGCGCCATCTACCGGCCCGGTCAGGTGGTTTACTTCAAAGTCATCGGCGTAAACAGAGCGGATGAAAACCATTCGCTGCTGACCGACCGACGCGAAATTTCCGTCGAACTGATCGACCCCAACGGCCAGCAGCTGGAATCCCGCACGCTGGCCCTGAACGAGTTCGGGACGGCTGCGGGCCAGTTTGTGCTGCCTACGGGCGGCCTGAGAGGCCTTTTTCAGCTGCGCGTGCCGGGCGCGAGCATCGCCAGCCTGCCCATTCAGGTCGAAGAGTACCGCCGCCCCAAATTCGAGGTCAAGCTCAGCCCGCCCGATCGGGCGGTAAGCCTGGGGCAATCGGTCGAGGTACCCGGAACGGCGGCCAGCTTTGCCGGTGCGCCCCTTGCCGGAGCACGGGTACGCTACACAGTAAACCGCCAGGTACGCTGGCCGCGCTGGTGCTGGTGGCTGCCGCCTCTACCCGAAGCCCAGGTGATCGCCACGGGTGAAACCGAAACCGACAGCGAAGGCCGATTCCGCATACCCTTTGTTGCCAGACCTGCCGAAACGGCACAAGCCGGCGTGCCGCCCATCTATACCTACCGGATCGAGGCGGTGGTGGTCGATGCAACAGGCGAGACCCGCGACCACCAGCTCGATATCCGCGTGGGCAGCCTGACCGTCTACCCCGAAGCCAGCGTTCCACGGCGCAGCACCGCCGACGATCGCGAGCTGAAAGTCGAACTCCAGAACCTCGACCTCAACGGACAGCCCGCCCGCGCCGCCGGCCTGCTGCGCATCTACCGCCTGGGGCAGCCCGATGAGCCGCAGCGCAAACGCTACTGGCCCCAGCCCGATACCCTGAGCCTGAGCCTCGACACCTACCGCCGCGACTTCCCCCACGAGCTGCCCGCTGCCGAAATCGAGCGGCTGGCCCAACAAGGCGAGCTGATCGCCGAGCAGGCTTTCGATGGCGCGGGCAGGCTGCCGGTGGTTTTCAAAAAAAACAACCAATGGAAAGCTGGGGTGTACCGGCTCGAACTGCTGGCGCAGGATGCTGCCGGTACCCCCATCGAGCAGCGGTACGATTTTACAGTGGAAGGGCGCAAAGGCGACCCCCTTCCGCAGCCCACGTTCTTCGGCTGCCGGGCCAATGCTGAAGAAATCGAGCCGGGCCAGCCCCTGCGGCTGAGCTTTGAGACCAGCCTCGAGGGGGTGCACGTGCTCTGGTCATGGAACAGCAAGCGCACGCACGAGCCGCCACGCTGGCTGCGCCTGAGCAAAGGCCTGACCGAGCTTCAAATCGAGACGACGGCAGCCGATACCGGCACCTGGCTCACGGTCAGCATGCTGGCCCTGTCGCACAACCGCATGTTCAGCCAGCAGCTGCAGGCACGGGTACGCAAGCCCGATCGCCAGCTGAAATTCCGCTGGGAAAGCTTCCGCTCGCAGCTGGAACCCGGAAAGCCCGAAACCTGGCGGCTGCGGGTTCTGGAACCGACGGGCAGGCCAGCAGCCGCCGAAGTACTGGCAGCAATGTACGATGCCTCGCTCGATGCCTTCATGGGCCACGGGTGGCGGTTTGTGGCCGAAAGCTACTACCTGCCGTGGGCGGCCCGCCACACGGCCTTCCAGTTCGGTTCGCAGCCCACCGGCCTGCTCACCCCAACGCCGTTACATGGGGATGAAACGCTTGATATACTCATCCAGCTGCGGCTTCACTACGATGCCCTGCAGATGGTGTGGCGCAACCCGTACCTGATGCGGGCACGGGCGATGGCCGCCCCGTCGGGATCGGGCGAAGCCCCCGGGCTGCAAGCCGAGATGAGCGATGGAGCCATGAATGCCGAGATGGCCGCAGCACCCAAGGCTGACCGCGAGGAGTCGGAAGCCTCCCCGAAAGAGGCCGCCGCCTCCGATCAGCCGGATGAGCAAAAAGCGGCCCCGCCCCCGCTGCAGGTCCGCCGCAACCTGCAGGAGACGGCCTTCTTCTATCCGCAGCTGCGCACCGATGCCCGAGGCGATGTGCTCATCGAATTCATGGCTCCCGATGCCCTCACACGCTGGAAAGTGCTGTTGCTGGCCCACACCCGCGAACTGCACCACGCCCTGCAGACCGATACCGTGCTGACGAACAAACCGCTGATGGTCATGCCGCAGCTGCCGCGCTTCGTCCGCGAGGGCGACGAAGTCCAGGTTTCCGCCCGCATCGACAACCGCACCGAAGGGCCACTCACGGGCGAGGCCCGCCTGGAGCTGTTCGACGCACTGACGGGACGCCCCGTCGACCTGCTGGCTGCGGGCGTGGCGGAACAGTCCTTCGCGGCTCCGGCTCGGCAGGGCGCAACCGTGCATTGGCGCATCCGCATTCCGGCGGCCCTGCAAGCCCTGACCTGGCGCATTACGGCGGGCAACGAAGCTTTCGCCGACGGCGAGGAAAGCGTGCTGCCGGTGCTGCCCAATTCGATGCTCGTAACCGAGACGATGCCCATCGCCGTGCGCGGCAAGGGTGAACACCGCTTCACGTTCGCCGCCCTGAAAAACGACACCTCGACGACGCTGCGCCACGAACGCCTGACATTGGAATACACGCCCAATCCCGTCTGGTACGCCGTTCAAGCCTTGCCCTACCTGATGGAGTTCCCGCACGAATGCGCCGAACAGCTCTTTGCACGCTTCTACGCCAACAGCCTGGCCGGGCACATCGCCAACCAGCACCCGCGCATCACGCAGGTCTTCCGCATCTGGCGCGACCTGCAACCCGAAGCCTTGCTTTCCAATCTGGAAAAAGATGAGCATCTAAAAAATATACTCATCGAAGAAACGCCCTGGCTGCGGCAAGCCCAAAACCAGAGCGAACAGAAACGGCGCATCGGGCTGCTCTTCGACCTCAACCGCATGGCTAGCGAGGGGCAGTCGGCCCTCGACAAGCTGGCAGCCATGCGTTTGGGCAACGGGGCCTTTCCGTGGTTTGCGGGCATGCCCCACCCCTCTTACCCGGTTACGCTGCACATCGTTACGGGCCTGCTGCGTCTCGAAGCTTTGGGCATCGACCTGCCGCCCGCAGCGCGGGAAATCGTCCGGGCCGGGCTGGGCTGGCTCGACGGTGAAACGGAACGGCAGTACGCCGAACTGAAAAAAACATTGGGGTTCGATCCCCAAAAGAACTACTACCACGTAGGCATCGCACATTATTTCTACGCCCGCAACCGATTCGAGGGCCGCGACCGCGCGGTGGAGTCGCGCGAATACTATAAATTCTGGCAGGAGCAGGCCCGCACTCATTGGAACAAGCAGGGCTGGTACGGCATGGCCTACACAGCGTTGGCGTTTCACCCAAGCGGAGCACATGGCAAAATGGTCGATGCGATCGTGCTGGCCCTGCGCGAAAATCTGATCGATTCACCCGAATTCGGCTTGCGGCTCAATTACACATCGGGCCTCGGCTGGTACGAAGCCCCCATCGAGACGCAAGCTTTGATCGTAGAAGTCTTCGAGGCGATTGCCCGGGATCGGGCGGTGGCCGACGGCCTGAAGGTCTGGCTGCTGAAGCAGAAGCAGACAACCCACTGGCCGACGACCAAAGCGACGGTGGAGGCCTGTTTCGCGCTGCTGCTGCGGGGGGGCGACCTGCTCTCGGAAGACAACACGCCCGTCATCCGCTGGGGCGGCGAAGTGGTGGCGGCGCAGGATACCGAAGCGGGCACGGGCCATTTCCAGCTCGCCAAGGTTGGTCCCGAAGTGCGGCCCGAACTGGCGGAGGTCGTCGTCGAGCAGCCGACGGACGGCGTGTCGTGGGGGGCACTGTACTGGCAGTACTTCGAGCAGCTGGACAAGATCAAGTTTGCGCAGACGCCGGCCCGCCTGCGCCGCAGCCTCTACCGGCGGGTCAACACGGCGGAAGGCCCTCGGCTGGAAGCCTTCGATGCGACGCAACCCCTGCACCCGGGCGATGAGGTGGTGGTTCGGCTCGAGTTGTACGTGGATCGCGATCTGGACTTCGTGCACGTCAAGGACCTGCGGGCGGCGGGGCTGGAACCGCTGGAGGTGCTCTCGGGCTACCGGCACGGCGGGGACTTGGGCTGGTACCAAAGCACGCGGGACGTGGCGACGCATTTCTTTTTCGACCGCCTGCCCAAAGGCAAGCACGTGCTGGAGTACCGCTTGCGGGCCTTTTCGGCGGGCGATTTCAGCGCGGCCCCGTGCTTTCTGCAGAGCATGTACGCCCCCGAATTCACGGCGCACAGCGCGGGCAGCCGCCTGCGGATCGAGGGAAAATGAATTAAAATATAAAAATATTTTTTAAAAAAGTATTTTTCTAAAATTTAAAGATCAAAAGAAAGACTATTTTTAGAATAAAGCATGGATCGCTCGGGCTAGAGGGCCCTCTGCTGGGGTGGAAACGGGCAACGGCAGCCCCCAGACGCGGGGAGCAGGGCAGAACAGGCTGCCCCCCAAGCGGTGCGGGTTCCATCGGTGCGCCGACCTCAAAGAGGGTCAGTCGTTGACGCGGGCCAGGCGGCGCAGGGCTTTGTGGTCGGTGAGGAAAATTTTCTTGCCCTCGAAGCGGATGTAACCGTCGTCCTTGAATTCGGAAAGCAGGCGAATGGTTGTTTCGGTGGTGGTGGCAGCCAGGTTGGCCAGGTCGGTACGGGGCAGCTGCAGGCCGATGTACTGGCCGGCTTCGGGGGCGGGCTGATCCTGGGCGAACTTGTCCCAAAGGGATAGCAGGACTTCGGCCAGGCGTTCGCGGACCGATTTATGGGTCAAGGTCATCATGCGCTCGTAGGCCAGTCCCAGGTCGCGACACAGGCTTTTGGTCAGCTGGCGGTTCATCTCGACGTTGCCCTCGGTGAGCTGGAAAAAGTCGTTGCGGTTAAAAAAGCAGGCGTGGGTCGGTTCGAGCGCCTCGGCCGTGGCCGAGTAAGGCTGTTCGGAGACCAGGGCGCGGTAACCGAGGTAGTCGCCCGGCTGGGCGATGCGCAGCATCAGTTCTTTACCCTCGAGGTCGGTTTTGTAGAGCTTGACGCGCCCTTGGCTGATGCAGAAAACCCCCAGCGGGTAGTTGCCCTCAAAGAAAATGACCTGCCCTTTCTGAAACTGATTGACCATTTTGGCCTCGTGCAGGCTTTCCAGTTCGTTGCTGTTGCAGTAGCGGAAAAACGACGTGTGGCGGCCGGCGCAGTCCTGACAGTGAATTTTGGTGCAGCGTTTCATGGTTCGACAGAATTAAGGTGGGGGGGCAGGCGAGCCGAAATCACCCACAGCAAATGTAAGCCAAATAAAGTTCAAACTAAACTGTTTTTATATGAATGCACGTCGTTTTACCAGTAATTCAGTAGGTCCGAGGCGGTCGATGTAGTACACCAGATGATCAAAGTACGCAAATCCATCTAGCCACCTCAACCTAAAGAACTGGCGAAATATGGCCTAAAGTACTATTTGAATGTAACAGGATGATGCATGGCCTAAGCGAAAAATTGACCGCGATTACTTGAGCAGCTGTTTAGAATTATGTATAGAAATTAATATCTTCGCTTTTCTTAATGGCCTATGTCCAGGCAGCCCCCCCGCCTCGAAAGCGAACGCATGCCGCCACCGCTGCCGGCAAGCTGGCTTCAGCAGATTAAAGCCCGGCTTGAGGAAAAGCGGCTGGCACACCAGCGACTGGAAGATGTCCTCGTCTGGCTCCGCTACGACCTGGA